>DATEDH010000066.1:0-27196 GCA_035281765.1 Gemmatimonadaceae bacterium | reverse complement strand
GCGCCGTGTAGTACAGATTCAGCCCGGAAGCCATGTTCGCCAGGAAAAAGGTCATCATCACCGGGAACATGTAGCTCATCATCTTTGCCTGAGGATTGGGTGGTGCATTTCTCAGTCCTATCCATGAGAGGATATACATGGAAATGCCCATCGCGAGAGGCAGGATGTAGTAGGGATCCTTGGTCGAGATGTCCGTCAACCAGAGGAAGGGAACGCCACGAAATTCAATGGTGTTCTGGAAAACGAAGAACAATGCAAACAGCACCGGCATCGGCAGCAGCATGGGCAGACATCCGGAAAGCGCTGCAAACGGGCTCGTGCCAGCCTCGCTGTATACGCGCATCATTTCCTGGCGCTGCTTGTCCGGATTGTCCTTGTACTTCTTCTGAATTTCTGCGAGACGAGGTTGGAGCTCCTGCATCTTGAGCTGCGATCGCATTGCGCTCTGGTTCAGCGGCCACAGAATCACGCGCACTACGACGCCAAAGAGAATCAGGACCCAGCCATAGCTCAGCTTGAAGGTGTCGTGCAGCCAGAGGAGAAGTCTTATGCAGAGCGCTGCAATTGGATTGATGACTGGCTGGAGAAAGCTCCACCCATAGGGATTCACGTGGTCGAAATCGCGTCCCACTGATAACAACTGCGTCTGCTGCTGGGGGCCGATGTACGCATCGAACGCAAACGTTCCGTTCTTGAGAGATTTCACAACCGTTGCTGATGCATTCCGTGCGATCTTTGCAACACGTGGCGCACCGGTCATCGTGATCTCATCGAACGAGCTGTTCGCAGGACTGATTATTCCGACGACGAAGTACTTGTTGCGAACGGCTGCCCAGGTGATGGGCTTGGACTCGAGCTCGCTCTCTCCCGGATCGAGCTTCGCAAAAGGAACCCCGCGGGCATTGCTGTGTGTCGGCTTGAATGAATAAGAGCGCGTTCGCAGATCACCCGTTGTGTCCGCTTCCGTGACCGGCATGCTCGAAGGCATCTCGATCAGCAGGAAGGCAGGACCGGTTGCGTTATCTACGCGACCGCTTGCCTTTACCAGATATTGATCGGGACTGATATCATAGGCGATCGCGACGTCAGCACTTCCAACATGCGCGCGGTAGGTGAGCAGCTTGTGCCCGCTTGCGCTTTGTGATTCCTGCACCTGAAACGGAATCCGGTCGAGCGGAATCGTATCCCTCTGCACGACCAGTGAATACCGGAGAAGTGGTCGCCCTGGCGTGCTGATTTCAACCGGACCATTGTGGCCGGAGAGATTCTGATACCCCTGCATCACTACTGACGCAGGCGCGGCACCGTAATTCGTAAACCGGTACAGCGACCGCTCAGTATTCACCGTCGTCAATTCCTGGCGAGCGCCGGCAGGAACCGACGCTGCAACGTTTACCGCAGGAGAATCAACGACCGGCGTAAGCGCCGGGCTCTCGACAACTGCGCCGGTTTTTGCCGGCGCTATCACCTTTTCAGATGATGATGGAGCCACAGTTGATGACGCAGGCGCTCGTTTAGGTGTCGGAAAAATTACAGGTGTAACCGCGACGACCACTGCGGTTAGAAGAAGCGCGATTAAAAGTCTTTTATCCATTTATGGGACCGGATCGTAGCCGCCCGGCCTGAAGGGATGACAGCGTGCGATTCTGCGAACTGCCATCCAGCTTCCTGAAACAGCTCCGTGTTTCTCGATCGCTTCGATGGCATATGCAGAACAGGTTGGATAATAACGGCACGCTGCTGGAAACAGAGGCGATATCCAGAGCTGATATCCGCGAATGACGAGAACAAGCGCTCTCTTCATTGCAGCGTCTCTTTTTTTTCGAGCTCACTGGTCAGTCTTTGCACTTCGGTTTTCAGCTGCGCGAAGCTCGCTTGGTATGCAGAGGGAAATGACCGTACCACGATGTCCATACGAGTGATTTCCGGAATCAGGTTCGTCCGGACAATCTCACGCAGTCTGCGACGCAGCCGGTTACGCTCAACAATGGTGTGACCATGTTTTCCCACAATCACAGCGACTCGTGCATGCGAAAGCAGGGAGTCGGTGGCCCGAACTTCGATATGTTCGGCACGCAGTCGCCTCCCTGCTCTTTTCACCTGCTCGAGATCCAACGCCCGCGAAAGTCGATGACTTCGCGGGTAACCGAAGCTTTTAGGCGCCGGCGTACTTGCTTGGCAGCCTGACCGTCAGCTGCTTCCTTCCCTTCTTTCTACGACGGCTCAGGACCTCGCGTCCCCACCGTGTCGACATTCTCTCCCGAAACCCGTGTGAGCGAATCCTTCGCTTATTCCGGGGACGGTAGGTTGGCTTGCCCATTGATGCTCCAAATTCCAATTGAACGGTATAACCAAAACAGCCTGTAAAACTAACTCCTGTCACAACATACGACAAGCTACCTATAGTACTGCTTCCCCACCCCTGATTGACTTTTCCACAATGATGGGCTACGGTTTGCCTCCGCTATGTCACTCACTCCCGCCGAAGTCTGGAAGCGCTTACTCGACCGCGCCCGCCAGGATATTCCAGACCAGACTTTTCGAACATGGCTCGAGCCAACTGAAGCACTGAGCGTCGACGGGAACGTCATCTCGGTAGGAGTTCCGGATCAGTTTGCGGCTGACTGGAACGAGTCAAAGCATGCCGAGCTGTTCGAGAGCTATGCTCCGATCGCCTTGGGTCATCCGATCAAGGTGGTTTTCAAGGTCAACGAGGAGCGGAAAAAGCGGTCGCAGATGGATTTCTTTGTTGCGCCGCCACCAGCGTCTATCGCGACAGCAAAGAACCAGCAAGGCGCCAATTTGGCGCAATTAAGCGACAGGTATACCTTTGACCACTTCGTCATCGGCAAGTCCAACGAGCTCGCTGCAGCCGCTGCCCACGCCGTCGCCCAGGCACCCGGAAAGGTCTATAACCCCCTTTTCATATACGGCGACACAGGATTGGGGAAAACCCACCTGATGCAGGCAATCGCTCACGACATCGTCGAAAGAAATCCACAAATACGGATCACCTTCGTCGGAACTGAGCAATTTACTAACGAGCTCGTCGCTGCCATCCAAACCAGATCGAATGCCGCTTTCCGCCGGCAGTACCGCGAAACGGACTTGCTCCTGGTCGACGATGTTCATTTCCTGAAAGGCAAGGAAGCCACACAGGAAGAGTTTTTCCACACATTCAACGCGTTGTACGAAGCGGGTCGCCAGATCGTTCTCACCAGTGATCGCGCACCATCAGAAATTGCCGGCCTCGAAAGTCGTCTAGTCAGCCGCTTTCAGTGGGGAATGGTCGCCGACATAGAGCTTCCGGATTTCGAGCATCGAGTCGCGATTTTAAAACAAAAAGCCCACCTCGATCATCTCGAATACACAATCCCCGACGATGTAATCCGGTTCATTGCGGAAAATGTCAGATCCAGCGTTCGTGAGCTCGAGGGCTCGATTATCAAGCTGCTCGCCTACGCTTCGCTCAAGCACCAGGACATTTCCGTCGACGTCGCACGTGAAGCTCTACGCGACAAGCTCCGCCCGGATCTAACAAGTGATGGCGCTCAATCATCTCTCTCCATCACATCGATTCAGCAGATAGTCTCACGCGAATGGGGTGTTACACCCGAAGGGCTTCGATCGAAAACAAGAACGAAGAATCTCACTCTGCCGCGGCAGATTGCCATGTTCCTTGCGAGAGAGCTCCTTGGCACTCAGCTCATGGAAATCGGCCATGCTTTCGGCGGACGTGATCACTCGACAGTCATCCACAGCATTGAAAAGATCACAGAAGCAACACAGGCAGATCCCGTGTTTAAAAGCCGTGTCGATAAAGTTCGGGGAATGTTGGAATCGATGAGAACCTGATGCTCATCACATATCGATGGGGAAGACTTCCGGACAACCAGCTCGATTTCTGATGTCGTTTCACATTACTCTCAATAGCGGAAGTCACACAGATTGAATAACTTCTGCGCTTCATCCACATCTCCACAGCCTTCTACTACGACTGCTAGTTGTATTTCTATAAAAGCTGGTTGTAGTAAAGAGAGCAAAACTGTCCACAAGGGAATCCAGGGGAATGCGTCTTACAATCTCTCGTGAGAAGCTTCAGGAAGGGTTGAACGCTGTTACAGCGAGCATTCCCGTAAAAACGACCCTGCCTGTTCTTGCGAATATCCTTGTCGAGACGACCGATCGAGGGATCAAGCTTTCAGGCACAGATCTCGATATCGCAGTCAGCACGGAGATCGCAGCTGATGTGGAGGCTGGGGGTGCAGTAACTATCCCGGCCAAGAAACTCTCTGAGATTGCACGTGAGCTGCCGCCGGCGCCGGTGCGGATTGCTGCGGTCGGGGAGCAGCGTATCACTCTCGAGTGTGGCCGATCACGATTCAAGCTCCTGGGACTTCCCAGGGATGAGTTCCCGACGTTCCCGGCAGTACGGTTCGATGAGAGCTGGAGAATCAAGTCGGGAGATCTGCAAAAGCTGATCGCCCACACTTCATTCGCGGTCTCGACAGAAGAAAGCAGGCCGATTCTGAATGGCGTTTTGTGGGAGCTTCGTCCTGACAGGATGAGCATGGTGGCCACTAATGGCCACCGTCTGGCAAAGATGAGCGTTCCGGTGACATCCGAGTCCGCTCCGTCAAACGATTTGATTGTACCGCCCAAAGCGCTCGAACAGGTTCGTCGGTTGTTTCCGGCTGAAGAGGAGCTCGAGATTGGCCGCGGTGAAAATCACATTGGCTTTCGCTCTCCCTTTACCGCCGTCTACACCAGGCTGATCGAAGGTCCGTATCCGAATTACGAGCAGGTCATTCCGAAGGACAATGACCGGATCGCTGTCGCTGACAAGGCAGCCCTGGTAAGCGCTCTCAAGCGAATGTCCGTTGTCGCATCAGATCAGACTCACCGCATTCGTCTCTCGTTCAACTCGGGCATGCTCAAGTTCAGCGTACAAACGCCGGATCTTGGTGAAGCTCAGGATGAGCTGCCGGTTCGATATACGGGAGATCAACTGGATATCGGGTTCAACGCCAGCTACCTGCTCGAAATTCTTCGCTATATCCCGACTGACGATGTGAAGATCACACTCAAGGCACCTGAGCGCGCAGCGACGCTCGAGCCGGAAGCCTGGTCAGACAGCGCTTCCTATCTTTGCCTTGTCATGCCACTTCGTCTGGTCGACTGACCGTAAAAAGCGTAATAATTAGCATAGTGCTAATTATTGTCGCTTTAAGTAGCATCTAGAGACTAATACCCTCTCTAGTCGATGCGATTGATTCGTTCGCGCACCGTTTGAACGAATCTCTGATCCCGGCCCGATGCAGTGATGACAGCAGTCGTGGACGCGCTCGAAACTGCCTGCAGCAGCTCGCCTGTCGCTGAATCGATCGTTATCTGCGCGGTTCCTGATCCTTCGGTCTTGAGACGAACGAGATGCTGGCCCTGTGATCCCTCGCCAGCTGCCGTTGTCCGATCATGGCGCTCAATGAGAATTCCCTGGGGAGTTTCGCCGATGACCCGATAATTCCGGACTGAAGTTGTGGTTACAGGGATCGATCCGCTGCAAAGCGCCGAGCTTACGCTGTCACTCCATGTCATGTCTTTGTGAAGGGTGACCGGAGTTACAACGAGAGCTCGCTGAATGACTGGAATCGATGCAAGAGCGTCGTTGGAACAATCGGTAAATGCGGAATCAATCGAGATCCTGTTTTTCTCGAGCCGACCACTGAATGAGAACGGAGATGTCAACGCCCCCATGGAGGAGGCAATACGAGTACCTCCATGAATAGACATCGATTCGACTTTTGCTGAATAGGAAATGATTTCGCCAGAACGCTGTGTGCCCAGCGTATAAGTGAAGCTTGAAGCAAGACTGTCGCGCTGGATCCCTGCTGGCTCCTGAAGCTCGACCACGGTGTTGATGACCGATGTGAATCGGTGACTCATTGCAACGGGAGTAATTGTCCACCGGTCTCTTGTGCTGATCCGCGGTGCTGATCGAGAAGGCTCAGCCGTAATTACAGGCACTGGTCCCGAGCCTGTCGACGACGACCCTCGGCATGAGACAAGAAATAAAACAGCGAGAAAGATTTGAAAGCGTCTGGTCATTGTTCCTGTTAAGCAAAAGACCCTGCGAAGAGAAAACTCCTTGCAGGGTCGTGATCAGGCAAGCAACCAGCCTGTAAGCCGGGTTCTGTACGACGGCACGCCGTCGTGATGATCATTTCTCTCGGAGTACGATCGCTCGTACTCTCCAGCAGCCTACCCGCGGCGTCTTTATCGAGGTGGACACTCTCGCCGCTTCTTGGCCTTGCTCCAGCTGGGGTTTGCCGTGCCGCTCATGTTGCCACGAGCGCGGTGGGCTCTTACTCCACCTTTTCACCCTTACCTCTTTCAAGGCGGTTTGTTTTCTGTGGCACTTTCCGTCACGATGGTAAACCATCATGCCCAGGCGTTACCTGGCAGCCTTGTCCACTGGAGCCCGGACTTTCCTCGATTTAGTATCACTAGAATACTAAGTCGCGATCATCCAGCTGATCGAATGCCTGATCACACGAAATATAACCGCTGACGATTGACTGACGCAGGCATTCTATACTCAACACGTCGACCATTCCCGCAACCACCCGATCAGGAGAACTCGGCGTGTCATACTCCACGAAATCCGCTTCCAGGCTCATGCCTGTGTCGACGATCCTGACACCAGGAGAGCGACAACGTGTCGATGCAGCTGCTGAAGGACTTTATGCTGCGCTTCATCGGGAGTCGTTCGATGAAGTGCTCGCTGATCTTCGAGAGAGACGTGCAGGGGCTGTGCTCATATCCATTGCGAGATATGGTCTTCAAAGCAGCGCGCGAATGGCTGCAATGGTGAGAGAATTTCCAAGAGTGCCGGCAATGGCTCTTCTTACGGAGAACCAGTACTCGACACCTCAGAATCTTTTATCACTTGGGCAGCTCGGTGTCAGGATTCTGATCGATGCGCGTCAGCCTTCAGGCTGGCAGACTTTGCGCGAGATCCTCGCCGCGGAGAGATCGAACGATCTCCAGAGGACAGCACTTGGACAGCTGAGCTCGGATCTGACTGGAGCTTCACCCGACTGCTGGAAATTCTTCGAGCTGTTGTTCAGCAACTCCCCCCAGATCCATAACGTACGCCAGCTTGCACGACAGTTGAATATTCTGCCGAGCACTTTGATGAGCAGATTCTTTCGCGCGAAGCTGCCCGCGCCAAAACGATATCTTGCTCTCGCCAGGCTGATTCGTGCCGCAAAGCTTTTTGAGAATCCGGGGTTATCGGTTGCAAGTGTCGCGAACTATCTCAACTACTCGTCACCCCAGAGCTTTGGTCGTCATGTGCGCACGGTGATGCAGATGTCACCGGTTCTTTTTCGCGAGACGTACGATGGCACCGGGATGCTGCAGTATTTTCGATCAGAGCTGGTGCTGCCGTATGCCGAGACTCTCAGAACATTCCGTCCTGCAATGACATCTCCAGGGTGGATTACACGCCAGCGCAATCTCGAGAGAAGGAAATCAGCAATAGACAGTTGATCAGGAAATCAGCTCCTGAATAGTCGTCAGCGCGATAACCTGATAACCCTTCGCGCTGATTGCCTCACGTCCGCCATCCTGTCGATCGACGATTGCGAGAACTCCGGAGATTCTCCCGCCAGCTGCTTCCACGGCTTCGATTGCCTGGAGCGCAGACTTCCCGGTAGTTATCACATCTTCGACGATGACGACACTATCTCCTGCCCTGAACGATCCTTCAATCCGGTTTCCCGTGCCGTGGGTTTTAGCTTCTTTTCTGACGGAAAATGCGCGGACAGGTTTGCCGAGTAGTGCGCTCGTATGACTGATGGAGAAAGCAACAGGATCGGCGCCCATTGTAAGACCTCCGACTGAATCCGGATTCCATCTTTCGGCTTCGATTCTGGCAAGAGCGAGCGGTCCGATCGTTACCATTCCTTCCGGACTCATGGTCGTCAGGCGGGCGTCGACATAGACATTCGACTCTTTGCCTGAAGCAAGGATGAAGCTTCCCTTCTTGACTGAGCGCTCAATGAGTAGTCGCTTCAGGGCTTCGACATCGGGGGAAAAGTTCTGCATGATCTGGTTATCGAGAGGTAATTGAATTTGCAGCCGCTGTTTTACGTCATTGCTGGTGCAATTGTAGTAGGTCTTGCTCTTCTTCTGCAGCATGAACGGCGGCAGGCTGCACGGCTTGTTGAGCGATCAAGAGAGCTCGAGCGCCTGTCATCCGAGCTTCTTCGCGCCAATCGCATGAAGAATGATTTTCTCGCCAACGTTTCGCATGAGCTGCGAACACCCCTGAATGCAATTGTCGGATTTGTCGATCTGCTTCGTGAAGGTGTGTATGGAGATCTAAGTCCGCGTCAGGTCAAACCGGTTGAGCGAATCGAAGCATCGGCTAATCATCTTCGCCATCTCGTCGATCAGATCCTGGATCTTGCAAAAATGGCGGCCGGCAGGCTCGACGTACACTCGGAAGATCTCGATGTGCGCCCTTTCATCCTCGATGTTGCAAGTGAAGTTGAGTCTCTGGTCAACGAAAAAAGTCTGAGTCTGTCACTTGCGATGGGAAGTTCGCTTCCGCGTATTCGCAGTGACCCGACGCATCTGCGCCAGATTCTTGTAAACCTTATTGGAAACGCGATCAAGTACACTGATTCCGGATCTGTCGTGGTTCGAACCAGAGCTCTTTCGCGCTCTGTTGCAGCGCAGGAAGGACTTCCAGTCATTGTAAGTGAAGCCCGGCCTGATGCGGAATCCTGGCTTGCAATACAGGTGATCGATTCGGGGAGAGGCATTCCTCTCGCGGATCAGGAGCGCGTCTTCGAGGAGTTCGAGCAGGTCGATGCAGGGCCTCGTGCAGATTCACCACATCGCGGAACAGGATTGGGACTCGCTATCTCGCGCCGTCTCGCACGATTACTTGGCGGAGACCTGCTGGTTCAGAGTGAAGTCGGAAAAGGCTCGACCTTCACGCTGTGGCTGCCGGTGAACAGCGTTGGATCAGGAGCGCTTTAGAATTCCGCGCCAGCGCGAGAATATTCCGCTTTCTTCCTGCTGAGCCGGTTCTTTCCCGGCCGGAGCCCCCGAAGAGGGGTTCGATACTGCATCCTGGAAGGCTTTTGTAAAAGCCATCACATCCGGATAACGGCTCGAAGGTTCCTTAGATAGGGCCTTCATTACGACCTGTTCGAGCGCCGGTGAAAAGTTGAGTCGCTCTTTTGCCGCGTTGAGAGGAATCGGCGGCATTGTCAAAAGCTGCGTGAACATTTCACGGGGAGCTTTTGCAGTGTACGGCAGCGCTCTCGTAAGGAGATAGTACCCGATTGTCGCCAGGCTGTACTGATCGGCAGCCGGCGTCACGATCTCTCCCGAAAGGGCTTCAGGTGCGATGTACATCAAGGATCCAACAAAGAAACCGGCTCGTGTCAGGCGCTCATCTGCCGGCGTCTGGACATCGGTTGCGATGCCGAAGTCGAGCAGCTTCACCTGCTGGTTCTGTGCGTCGTACATGACGTTCTCAGGCTTGAGATCGCGGTGTACGATGCTCGCCGCGTGAGCTGCCTGGACCGCAGCGCCGATCTGTGAGACGATAACAGCTGTTTCTTCAGGTGAGATGGGAGCATGCTGCCGGGCATACTTCTCGAGGAGCTCGCCCCCGGCCCATTCGATCGCAAGGAAATGAAGGCCGGTATCAGATTGGCCAATTTCTATGGTACGCACCACGTTCGGGTGTTGTACTCTTGTGCCGTATTGGGCTTCGCGGACAAAGCGAGCCACTGCGGTACGATCATGCCGCAGTTTCTCACGGAGGACTTTGAGGGCGACGGTACCATGGGTCGGGTGTTGAGCCCGGTAAACTTCTGCGGTACCGCCTTCTCCAACCTCACTCTCGAGGGTGTACCCGGCTATCTTTGAGCCGACCAAGCTCTGATGAGACACGCGGGCGAAAGTAACAGAAACTGTATTACGTCGATAGGGTAAGGACAACAAATGCGCGTCTTCAGATCCAGTCAGGCTGGTCTTTTCCTTGTTTTGATGGCGATTTCAGCCTGCCGAACCACTCGAACCCCAAGCCCATCGGCTCCGGGTGCTGTTCCGGTGACCCTTCCAAACGGTGTTGTGGTCCAGGGTCAGGACCCAAGCACCATCTACAATCAGATGGGCCTGATCGCGACAGGCAGCCCGCTCTCATACGTCGGCAAGATTGCGTATTTCGCCACGCGCTCACCCGACACCACGATGCTGCTGACAAGCATCTCTATTCCGAACCGGATGCTGAGCTTTGTCCGGGACGGTGATTCCTATCGCGCGCCGTACGAAGTGCACCTGCGGCTGCTCCAGGGTGCCACGGAAGTGAAGACGGTAAATACGATGGAAGTCGTGCGTGTTGCCACTTTCAAGGAAGTAAACCGCACTGACGAGAGTGTCATCTTCCAGAATTATTTCAGGGTAACTCCGGGCGATTACACGATTTCATTTACAGTTCGCGACATTGCGAGCAATCGCAGCAATTCCCAGGAAGGCGCAATCACAGTTCCGCGTCTGACGCAGGGCAACCTGTCGACACCGCTTCTGGTTTACGAGGCAAACAGACGGACAACTCTCGATTCATTGCCCAGACTGCTTGCGAGTCCCCGATCCAGCGCCGTATTCGGCCAGGACAGCACAGTGTCGGTGTATCTGGAGGCTTACGGACAGCAGCCAAGCCTTCCCGTGTCATATGTCGTTCAGAATGACAAAGGCGCAGTAACATGGCGTGATACAGCGATTCTGCAGCGGACGGGAAACCTCATGAGCGGTGCAGTCACGATTCCCATCACACGCGTAGGGATCGGAGTAGCAAACGTCACCTTTACCCGGCTCGATGACACCGACACGGTGCGAGCGCCTGTGTTCGTGAGCTTTGGAAATGACATACCACTGCTCACGTACGAGGAACTCATGAATCAGCTGCGCTATTACGTATCTCCGGAAAGACTTCGAAATCTCCGCGATACGCCGCTGGAAGAGCGAGGCCAGGCGTGGGCGGCATTCCTGAGGGCAAGTGATCCAGCTCCGTCTACGCCGGAGCACGAGGGCCTCCAGACGTACTTTGCCCGGCTTCAGCAGGCTGCGTTTCGCTTCCGCGACGATGGCACTTCGCGCGGCGGATGGCTCAGTGACCGCGGTCGCGTATACGTAGTTCTTGGCGAACCTGACCAGTTGTTCGAGCAAACTTCGAATACTGCATTGTCCAGGACTTCGATCGCTCAGCGCGGCAGGATCCAGTTCTGGGAGTACAGCCAGTATCGCGTGCGACTTGCGTTTTACGACGAAACAGGCACCGGGAGATGGCGTTTAACGCAGCAGAGCGAGACTGAATTCCAGAACATAAACGCACGTCTACTGATTCACTGACCTGCTGTTTTATTAGCGACTTGACAAAAATCCGGGCTGATTCTATATAGGCGCCGCACCGTATCACAGCCGGAGGCGGTCAATGGCCAGGGGAAAGGTGAAGTGGTTCAATGACGCGAAGGGTTACGGGTTCATTGAACAGGAAGGTGGAGAGGATGTATTCGTCCACTTTTCCGCGATTGCGATGGAAGGCTTCAAGACGCTAGCGGAAGGACAGCAGGTTGAGTTCGAGATTGAGACCGGCAACAAGGGCCTGCACGCGGCAAACGTCCATACGATGGCTCAAGCCTGA
This sequence comes from Gemmatimonadaceae bacterium, assembly GCA_035281765.1. Lineage (GTDB taxonomy): Bacteria > Gemmatimonadota > Gemmatimonadetes > Gemmatimonadales > Gemmatimonadaceae > UBA4720. Next base: position 15,471 of record DATEDH010000066.1, on the reverse strand, counting down.
CAATCCAGCGCTTCACGTCTGAAGGTCCTGGCGCCCCTGTCCCAAATGTGGACAGGGGCGCTTTTATATTGAGTGATGCAGCTACCGGAATCTCCACGTCTATTTCTCGTCGACGGCTACGCGCTGATCTATCGCGCGTTTTACGCTCTCATTGCCAGGCCGCTTACTACAAGCAAGGGCGAGAACACATCCGCTGTCTGGGGCGTCGCGAACTTCGTTCAACGACTGCTCGACAAACACAAACCCGAATACCTGGGCTGGGTTCACGACTCGGGAACATCGTTTCGTCACGAGACATATCCCGCATATAAAGCGACTCGTGAAAAACTCACAGAAGAGCTTCAGGCCGATTTCGATCGCGGCATGGAACGGATCTGCCAGCTGCTCGACGCGTATCGAATTCCGATCATCGCACTGCGTGGTTACGAAGCGGATGACGTCATTGGAACTCTTGTAACCAAAGGCCGCGAGAAAAATCTGAATGTTGTCGTCGTCTCGGGCGACAAGGACTTCCAGCAGCTCGTCAAACCCGGTGTGTGGCTTCTCAACCCCGGTAGAGGCGGTCCCGCTCACGTCGAAGAGCACTGGGTTGGAATGGACAACGCTTCAGAGCGTCTTGGAGTTCCTCCGCATCACGTAACCGACTATCTCGCGCTTGTCGGTGATTCATCGGACAACGTTCCAGGCGTCAAAGGCATCGGCGATAAAACAGCATGCGAGCTCGTCAACCAGTATGGAGATCTCGAGTCGATTCTCGCACATGTCGATGAGATCACGAAGAAACGCCCGCGCGAAGCGCTGCTTCAATACGCTGACAATGCCCGGCTATCCAAAGAATTAGTAACAATTAGAGACAATTTAGCGGTGGCATTCGAGCAGGATAAGCTCGAGCTTCAACAGCCCGACTATGCCCGGCTTCGCGATCTTTATGTCGAGCTTGAATTTCATTCGCTTGCCAAGAACATCGCGACACTTATCGCGCATGAGCCTGCAAAACCGGGCGCTCCTGCACCCGCTGTCGCGACTGCACCCGCAACAGAACCCATCGTTCCGCAAAAAGCCCGATACAGGATCGTCGAGAGTATCGGAGATCTTAAAGACGTTGTAAGCAAAGCGCGGAAAGCTGGCGTCATTGCGCTCGACACCGAGACGGTTGTCGATGCCGATACTCCGCTCCAGGTGGACCCGTTGCGGTCGACACTGGTATCGATCGCAATCGCTGTTGCACCCGGCGAAGCGTATTACCTGCCGCTGCGTCACACTCAGTGGACAAGTGCGCAGGGCGAGCTTCTCATCGATGCAGCAGGCGACCGCTCAGCTACCGATGCTCCTGAAGACCGGGGGTTGATCAGAGGTGGTGATGAGCCCATTCCGTCCAGGCCGCGATCGAAAAAAGCAGCTGCAGCGGAAGCTTCAACAGAAGGAAAGCAGACGAAAGCAGTGAACAATCTGCCGGACCTTGGATCGGACGAAATGAAGATTCTTCGGGATCTGCTTGAAGACAGTGCGGTGAAAAAGACAGCGCACAACGCCAAGTACGACATGCTCGTGCTGCGAAGAGCAGGCATCGATCTCAAGGGACTCGATTTCGATACGATGCTCGCAAGCTACGTTCTGGATCCCGGCCGCAGGTCGCATGGTCTCGACGTGCTTGCCCTGGAGTTTCTCGACCACTCGATGATGTCGTATACCGACGTCTGCGGCAAAGGAAAGACAGCCGTCCGATTCGATCAATGCGCGATCGAATCGGCCCGTGACTACTCATGCGAAGATGCGGACATGTCACTTCGCATGCGTGAGATCTTCGAGCCACAGCTCGACACGTCAGAGGTGAGACCTCTGCTCGAGAACATCGAGATACCGCTGATTCATGTTCTTGCGGAGATCGAATGGGCAGGAATCACAATCGATGTTCAGTGGTTCCATTCATTGAAGGAGAGGTTTCGCCGGGAGCGGCAGAAAGTCGAGCAGCAGATCTATGCGGCGGCAGGAACGGAGTTCAACATCAACTCCAATCTTCAGCTGCGTGAGATTCTATTTACGCGCCTCGGCCTTCCCATCCTGAAGAAGACAAGCACTGGCCCCTCGACTGATGCCAGCGTCCTTCAGGAGCTTGCAGACGCAGGGCATACGATTCCCGGACTGCTCATGGAATATCGTGAGCTCGCCAAACTGGAAAGCACTTATCTCGAAGCACTGCCCGCGATGGTGAACCCGAATACCGGCAGGCTTCATACATCGTTCAATCAGACCGTAGCAGCGACCGGTCGTCTTTCATCGAGCGATCCGAATCTTCAGAACATTCCGATCAGGCGTGAGCTCGGACGCGATATCCGGCGTGGATTCATTCCGCGGCAGGGATGGACTCTTGTTGCGGCGGACTACTCCCAGATCGAGCTTCGGCTTCTCGCTCACCTTTCGAGTGATCCCGCGTTTGTGGAGGCATTCAATGCAGGCGGCGACATCCACCGCCAGACAGCCGCGATCATTTTCGATGTGCCTGTAAGTGAAGTCACCTCGGACATGCGCGCTCGCGCCAAGACGATCAACTTTGCGACGATCTATGGCCAGGGCGCACACGCATTATCGAGACAGCTCAAGATCGAGCATGCTGAAGCGAAGGATTTCATTCTTCGATACTTCGAGCGCTTCAAGGGAATAAGACGGTATCTCGATTCGAGTGTCGACTTTGCCCGTGAGCATGGATATGTCACGACAATCTTCGGGCGCCGCCGCTACATCCCCGAGCTGCGTGAGCGCAACTTCAACATCAGGGCATTTGGTGAGCGTACTGCAGCGAACTCGCCAATTCAGGGATCTGCTGCCGACCTGATCAAGATTGCAATGATCCGCATCGATGACCGGCTGAGAGAAAACAGCCACAAGGCAAAGATGCTGCTTCAGGTTCATGACGAGCTCGTCTTCGAGGTACCGCCTGATGAAATGGACGATCTCACGAATCTCGTGAAGCATGAGATGGAGCATGCGGCGCAGCTTTCGGTTCCTCTCGTTGTCGATATCGGTACCGGCGCAAACTGGCTAGATACCAAGTAGCTCTACACGGACGTGCCGGGCCGCGGATGATTGTTATAAGCGGCCCAGTATGCTCCCAGTGGAAGTGTTGCGATAAACAGTGCAGCCCACCACGGTCCAGCCAGCCAGCACAGTATGGCGAACTGTACTGCATATGAAATCAGAATCAGCACGAGTGACAGGACGATAGTATTCATCGCCGGATCATCAGGCGACTTGCTTCTTTTTAACGCGAGATCCCTCGCGTAATTGATGATGTAGCGATGTGTGAGCTCGCCCCACGCCGCGAGCGGTGATACGAGCGGATGAACTCCTCCCTTTCGCTTGATCGAATCACGATCGGGTGACGGCTCAGGCATCTTGAGTGAAACTGCGGCGAGCCGTTCTGCAATCATGTCCGTGAGATCCTTCACGTTCACATCGCCAACTCGATCCATGTAAATCGGCTCGCCTGCTTCTGCGAGTACAGCAGTACCGGGATTGCCTTTATCCTCGAAGTTGAGGCCGAGTGGAATGATCTGGAGGTTTGCGATGTGACGCTGATCGCGCGCCTCGAGGGCGAGACGCGCTGCTCCGGTCTTGAGCGGAGCGAGATGAGGATAGCTGTGGCTGATTCCTTCGGGGAAAATCAGAACCATCTCGCCCTTATCGAGAACTCTGAGAATGCTGTCGAACGCGCCTGCATTGCGTTCCGCGCCACGATTATCGTTGCCAGGCTTCTGGATCTCGTCCTTTGCCCGTCGTAATGGGACAATACCGACTATCGGGAAAAGCCACGCAGTCAGCGGATTGTCGAGCAGTGTTGCTTTCGCTGTGAGTGTCACTCGCCGCGGAGCAATCCATCCTGCAATCAGTGCATCCACGAGCGCGTTGTGGTGACTAGCCGCAAGAATCACCGGCCCCGTCTCCGGAATCCGTCCTCGGCCAATTACCTCGATGCTCGAGTAAAACCAGTGCAGCGCGATTCCTGTAAACCATCGCAGCAACCCATAGATCATGTGGCTGGCTGCTTTCTCCAGTTGTCAGGAACCTTCCAGAGGAGAATGAGTGAGAGCAGCATGCTTATGGCGACAGTTACGACGGCAGCGCGGTAAGCGAAGCCAGTCCCGAATGCCGGCAGCAATCCATCAACGGTCCATCCCCAGATGAGAGGCCCGGCAATCGCAGCTGCTCGTGATGAAAGAACCATCAGGCTGAAGAACCTTGCAGTCTCCTCTTCGGGGATGAGGGTCAGGAGCAATGGACGCTCCGATGTTGCAACACCACCGAAAATGAGACCGATTGCAACTCCAACCATCCAGAAGGCAGACTTGGTGGGTACGACGATCATCGCAATGAGAAGCACGACCCAGCTCGTAATCACGAAGACGAGACTGCGCTTGGGACCTATGCGGTCGACCAGCCTGCCGATGAAGAAACTTCCAATAGCAGCAGGAATAGTGAGAACGACAAAAAGAGTTATCTCACTTCCTTCTTCGAACCCCATGGCCATCACGGCATAAAGTGCCATGTAGGAGATGATCGTTCCTATTGCATCCTGATAGAGGAACGAGGCGATTAGAAATCGGCGAGCGCCGGGATAGCGACCTGAATCACGCAGCGTTTGTGCAATTCCTCTGAATGCTTCACGCCACTGCACGTTCGTCTTGCTGCTTCGTGCATTGTGATCGCGACAGAAAATAAAAAGTGGAAGCGAAAAGAGCAGGAAAAGAATCGCCGTTGGAACGAACGTAGAAACCCGTCCTGCATGGCTCGTAAACGGAAAAATCGATCGAAGGAACGAGACAGCTCCTTCCGATAACTGTCCAACAACAGGGATGGCGCCATTGAAAAACGGCGATACCATCAGGACGCCGACAATCGACCCGACATAGCCAAGCGCGGTTCCCAGTCCCGACAGCCTTCCCAGCTCATTTGGCGGAACGAGCTCGAACATCATCGCGTTGTAAAATGGCATCGCACCCTGATATGCCCAGTTCGCGACGATGAACGCAGTCAGTATTGCCAGTGCGGGTATTCCGGTGATTATGTATTCGGAGACGACCGGATCGATTACCGCTGCACCCACAAGCGGGACGATGGTCTGACCGATTATTCCCATTGCCGCGGTCATCACTACCGAGATGATCGTAAATCCGACCACCCATGGCTTTCTTCTCTGGGTGGCGTCGGAGATCGCGCCGAAGAGAGGAATGGAGAACACAACGAGCAACGAAGAGATGCTGCTCGCAACAGCAGCCATCGTATTTGAAGCGCCTACGTCCTTTACCAGCCACACTGCGAAGAACAGTGTGGCGATGTTCATCGAGAAGATTGTGTTCGAGAAATCGTAGAGCGCCCAGCTCCATCGCTCCCGTGCGGGAGCTCGTCTGGTCATTACGGCCTGCTCGGTAGCGACTGGAGGCGTGTCGAGAATGTGTGTCATGAATGCTCGAAAGATCCTGGGCAGACTGTCGTCAGCACATACGTAGTGTGACGTAGAGTCAAAAGTTGTGACTCACGCCACGGCTCGAGGGGCTACAAATTATCACCCATGTCCCCACGTAGTACGAAATTCTTTTTGGCCTGTTTTCTCATTGCTGCACTTGCTGGCTGTAAGAGCGACAAGGCACCATCGAACGGCGATTCGGTAGCAGCGACGGCTGCGAGCTCGCCGGCCGTTGTGACAGCGCCGGTAAATCCAGGGTGGAATGAAGCCCAGGCCGGTCCTGCTCTATTTCTCCCTGTCTCAGATAACGCGGCAGCAGCAGCAGTCGTGAATCCGATGTTGACCGACAGCGTTGTTGCCGGCTCCTCTGAAGCGGCTGCCGACTCCCTTGCTGGTTTGTCGGTCGAGCTGTTCGACCGCACGGGCTTGATTGGCAGTGCAAGACTCTCGCAGCGTGCTGCTGCAACTGTTGCTGAAGGCTGCATTGCATGGCCGGTGATGGCTCTCGCTGAATCGAATCAGAAGCAATGGCAGGTGGGCTTCAGAAAGGGAATCGTGACACCGCTTCCGCTCGACTCACTCGAGGGATTCTCATCCGCAGACTCGATGGCAGCAACTACGGAGCTCGCGCGTCTTGCATCGGCACTTCCAGCAACGAGCGATTCAGCATTTCAGGGACTGCCCTTCTCCGTCCGGAAAGCCTATCGAGCAAATACCAGTCAGCCGGTTCTTTTGATCGGCGATATCGTTCGCAAGATCAACGAGGAAGCCAATCCGCGTGAAGAGCACATTTTATTGATAGCGGAGAAGAACAACGTTTCCATTTCACCTTATCAAACTGTGTTTCACACCCGCGCGGCAGGCTCTGAAGAACAGGTGAGAACAACGGAGATTCTCGCTGCGGGCCGGCTGGTGCACGGCGGCGAAACCATTCTGGTCGTTTCGTTCGGATACGAGAACGGAAGCAGGGCTGCGCTCATCGAGCGTTCTGGAGATTCACAGTGGAGAATCACCTGGCGCAGCGCCTACACAGGCTGCTGACTCAATCGCGCCAGCGGGCGAGACTCGCAGGAGGCACCGCTCTCCCTGCGATTCCGGCGAGCCCAAGTAGAGTGAGTACGTAAGGGAGAGCAAGAAAGGCCTGATAAGGAAGTGACCATCCCATCGCCTGAAAGAGATACTGCAATGCGCTCGCAGCACCGAATATCAGCGCTGCAGCAGCGACACCGAGCGGATGCCACCGCCCCAGAACGACAATCGCGATCGCAATGAATCCTCGGCCCGCAGACATTCCTTCGGCAAACGTTCCTGCCTGCGCTATGACCAGAGTTGCGCCGGAGATTCCTCCCATCGCCCCGCCGAAAAGCACTGCAAGGATTTGAGTTTTTTTCGCCGAGATTCCAGCTGCGATCACTGCTCTTGGATCTTCACCCGTTGCACGCAGCTCAAGTCCTGATCGTGTATGAAACATCCACCACCACACGCACGGCACCAGCAGGTACAGGACATAGGTAATGGCAGGCTGCGCGAACAATGGGCGTCCGATCAATGGAATCGCTGAGAGTCCGGGAATTTCGGTCACGCCCATCGTAGGAATGCTGAGCGCAGCGCCCATGGCTCCGTACATCTGCCTGTACAGTGTTGCCGTAAGGCCGAGGCCGAGCAGACTGATTGCGGTTCCGGTGATGATCTGGTCTGCTCTTATGTGAATTGCGAAGAACGCAAATACAGCGGCGACTGCAATTCCGGCAACTGCTGCTCCCGCAAAACCAACCCATGTGCTGCCGGATCCCGCGGCAACGAACGATCCGAATGCACCTGCGATGATCGCACCTTCGAGTCCGATATTGATCACACCGGAACGCTCGACAACTGCTTCACCAACTGATGCAAACGCCAGTGGTGTCGCAGTGCGCACCGTGCCTTCGAGGAATGTCTCGAGCGCGCTCATCTTCTGGCCGACTGAACGAGAGTGTGCCGACCGCGAATCGCAGCAACAGTGATCGCGGCGATTATAAGAGCTGCCTCAACTACTGATGCCAACGATGAAGGAATCGCGAATTCCCGCTGCAGCGCTGCAGCTCCCGTCTCGAGAGCGCCAAAGAAAATTCCGGAGAACACAACACCAACAGGATTCAATCCGGCAATGAGAGCAACCGCGATTGCAGTGTATCCGTATCCGGGCGACAGGTTCTCATAAAGCGCGAAAGTCACCCCGTTCACCTCTATTGCCCCTGCCAGGCCTGCGAGCGCACCGCTGGCGAGAAAAACGAACATCGACGTTCTCTCAACATTTATGAGACCAGCGGTGTGTGCTGCTTCAGGGGACGCGCCGGTAGCTCTGATGCGAAACCCAAGTGCAGTCTTCCTGAAGATCCAGCTCGATGCGACTGCAATCACAATCGCAAGCGCAAATCCAAGATGAAGTCGAGTGCCCGGAATAATTACGGGCAACCGCGCTGATGAAGTGAATGTGAGTGTCTGCGGATAGATGTGCGTTGGCTCCTGCAGTGGACCGCGCACAAGAAATGACACCAGGTGGATCGCTATGAAATTCAGCATGATCGTGCTGATGATCTCGAGCACGTGAAAGCGTCGCTTCAGCTCCGCGGCTATCCATGCCCACGCTGCGCCAGCGATGATTCCCGCAGCAAGTGCAGGAATCAAGGTCAGGCGGCCGAGTGAATTTCCTGCCAGCAGTGTCACGGCGGTTGCAGCGACTGCGCCAACGAGCAGCTGCCCCTCAGCGCCGATGTTGAAGACACCGCCACGAAAAGCCCATGCGACGGCAAGACCGGCGATAATTAGTGGTGTTGCTCTGACAAGAGCATCGGCGACCAGAACGAGCTCAGCTGTCACGCGTTCCCAGCAATGCCTGGCCTATTTCGTTTTTGTCAGGGATTACGGACTGAACACCATCCGCTGTCACGACAATCACGCGGTCCGATACTGCAATGAGCTCATCGAGATCGCTCGAATAGAAAATCACCCCGGCACCGCGGTCGCGCGCTTGCCGGAGCTGACTATGCACAAATGCCTCTGCATTGACGTCGAGCCCCTGCGTGGGATTCTCGAGAACGATTAGATCCGGGTCGTCGATCAGCTCCCGACCCAGCACGAATCGCTGCTGATTGCCGCCCGAAAGACTAGCCGGTGAAGCTGATGGGCCTGATGCGACAACGTGATACCGGGAAATGATCTCTTCGGCCTGATCGTTAACGCCGGTCCAGTCGATAGTACCTGATCTGCTCCCTGCACCAGCAAGAGCGACGTTCTCAGTGAGATTGAAATCTTCGATGAGTGCTTCGTCCCTGCGATTTTCCGGGACGAAACCCACCTTCGCAGGAAGCATTGCTGCTGATCCACTGACCTTCCTGCGCCGTGACAGCATTCGAAGGATCGGCGTTGCAGCATTATCGAGAGCAGCTACTCCGACAATCTCGCCGGATCTTACTTCGAGTGAGATGTTCGCATGATCGAGTGACGCGACTACGCGTGACAGATCATTACTTGCGGCTGTCAGCGTGGGCCGCGGTGGTGCAGCGCCAAGCATCGCTTCGATGAGCATCGGCTCATCGACTGTACCCATCGGAGCAGTGAGCACTGATCGTCCGCGTCTCAGGACCGTAACTTCATCGGCGTGCTCGATTGCGTCCGCGAGCTTGTGCGTGATCAGTACGACGGCACCTCCTTCATGTGCAAACGATTTGAGCTGAGCGAAGAGCTCGACTGTGTCTCTTGCGGTAAGCACGGCGGTTGGTTCGTCCAGGATCAGAACGCGCGCGCGATGTGCGAGTGTGCGAAGGATTTCGAGTTTCTGCCTGTCCGCACTTCCAAGCTCCGCAACGTAGGCATCAGGGTTGAGTCGCAGCCCTGTTTTGCCGGCTATCTCTGACAAGCGCTGTTTAGTAGCAACTAGAGAATATTGCCCACGCCCGGTGAGCGCGACATTCTCGGCAACTGTCATGGCCGGGATCAGCGAGAACTGCTGATGAACCATCCCGATTCCTGCGGCAATGGCATCGGCCGGCGAGGTGAATCGTACAGTGCGATCATCCACCGAGATGGAGCCTGAGTCTGGCTGAAGCATTCCGAACGCGATGCGCATCAGCGTTGTCTTGCCGGCGCCGTTTTCTCCAAGCAGTGCTGTGATTTTGCCTTTGTGTATGGCGAGCGAGACGGAATCCAGTGCGACCGTATTTGCGAATCGCCTGGTTATGTCATTCAGTGCGAGTGGTGTTTCGCTCAAAGCCCTGTTGGCGCGTGGATCATCATCCAGGGGATATTGAATTTCTCCCCTACGTGGGATGCGAGTGCGCGGACACCGAGTGTCTCGGTTGCGTAATGGCCGGCGTAGATCACGGTGATGCCGAGCTCCTGTGCTTCGACAGCTGTGTGATGAGGGCCTTCGCCGACTATAAGAGTGTCTACGCCGAGTGCGGCTGCTTCCTGAAGAGTCTCGGAGGATGCGCCTGCTCCGCTGCACATTGCCCAGCGCCTGGATTGCCGATCGCTCTCCAACGGCGTAACGATCACACCGCCGCCGTGTACCGCGGCGAATTGTCGTGCTCGCTCTACGAGCTCGGCTGTTGGGATGTCACACTCTCCGGAGACTCCGATCGAGATTCCCCTGGTCCATGCAAACTCGCCCGATGGCTCGAGGCCAAGCTCGCGAGATAGTAGCATATTGTTACCAAATAACGGATGCCGATCGAGTGGCAGGTGCGATGAATAGACTGCAATGTCGTTTTCGATCAGCAGCTTCATTCGCTCGTAAGCTGTGCCGGTGATCGGGCGAAGGCCTCCCCAGAACATTCCGTGGTGGAGGATGAGAAGATTCGCGCCTTCGTCGACGGCTTGCCGGATCCCGCGCATCGAGAAGTCGACAGCCGCTGCAACTTTTCGCACGGTTCCACTGTTGTCGAGCTGAATACCGTTCAGTGCGTTGCTGTAATCGGGTGTAGCCGCTGTCTCGAGGAGACCATCGAGGTAGTTGACGATCTCCCTTGTACTCGTCATGCTCCCGGCGCCTTGCGAGCGGAGTCCGGAAGAACTGCACCGCCGAATTTTCCCGCGATCATTTTGTTGCGTACTGAATCGATTCTGGCAACTGCATCCGCCGGGAGTGAGCTCGCGGTTTGCGGATTCGGCACAAACGTCACGACGTTGTCGTGAAGGCCAAGAGAGAAAACCTTGCCGGTGAATCCACCCTGCTTCACTGCCCGTGCGATCAGAAGGAATGCATGCGGCAGATCGATGACGACGCTTCCGATGGTGCGATCAGGAGCGATGTCGTTCTGGTTGGAATTGGAGCCGACAATCCATACTGATTTTGATTCTTTCACTGCCTGGAAGATTCCGAGTCCTGCAGCATCTGCATTTTGGAAGATGACATCGACGCCACGTGAGATCTGTGCGAGCGCCTGCTCTTTTCCTGCGCTCACGTCGTCCCAGTTTCCGATGTACGACACGATGACCTTCGCCCCGGGATTGACCGACTTTGCGCCCTGCTCGAATGCTTCGAAGCTTCGCTTGACCGGAGGCAGCTCGGTGCCGCCGATCATGCCGAGCATGTTGGACTTGGTCATTCGGCCGGCGGCAATTCCCGCGAGGTACGATGCTTCTTCGAAAGCGAACTCAGCACCGCCAACGTTCTTTGCGACACTCGTTCCCGACGTGGTGATGTAGATCGTGTTCGGATAATCCGGCGCGACGCGGAGTGCGGCGTCCTGGAATTCGAAACCGTGCCCGAACACCAGATCAAACCCTTTTGCGCCGTACTGCCTGAAGTTTTCATCGAATTCAGCAGGCGTTTTTGTCTGGATGTGGCTTACCTGGGCGCCGAGGCTGTCTTTGATCGCCATGAGTCCGGCGTAGGCGCCACCGTTCCATGACTTGTCGGAGATTGGCCCGGGCGTGAGCAGTGCGACTTTGAAGCTGCTGTCGCCTCCGTTTTGGGGCTTTTCGCTTCCCGAACAACCGCCCAACGTGAAAGCGAATGCCAGTCCGAGCAGTGTGGAGAACCCTTTATGCAACACCGTATTTTGTCCTGTAAGTTGTTGACGTGTAAGCAGTTAAATGCGCTGTGGAGATCATTGTGGATTGGTTGTCAATCCGAGAATCTCGCTGACCCGGTCGAGGTCGTCAGGCGAATAGAATTCGATAATGATCGAACCGCGTTTGTCGTCTTTCAGAGAAATGGTGACGTCGGTTTGAAGATGCTTTCGCAGTCGTTGCTCGAGACTCTTAAGTTCAGCGGGTCGGGTATCAGATTTTGGCGGCCGTCCGCCACGAGTGGACGGGATGCCGGTACTCACGGCAGCCGTTGCTTCGCGTACTCGACTTTCTATTTCCCGTGCGCTCCAACCGTTGTCGATGGCGTTCCGGGCGAAGCTTATGATTTTCGACTCCGATTCCAGAGCAAGTAGTGGTCGGGCCTGGCCCGCGGTCAGCTTGCCTTCCTCGACTTGCTTTCTTACGGTCTGAGGTAGCTGAAGAATGCGCAGCACGTTGGCGACAGTCGATCTATCCTTGCCAACCATTGTTGCGACGCTCTGCTGCGTGTGCCCGAACTCCTTGATCAGCTTCTCGTATCCTTCAGCCTCTTCGATCGGATTCAAATCGGAGCGCTGGAGATTTTCTACGAGTGCGAGCGTCAGGATCTCCTGATCGGTGAACTCCTTTACGACGGCGGGAATAGTTTTCCATCCCAGTGCGGTTGCCGCGCGGAGTCGTCGCTCCCCTGCTATGAGCTCGAACCCTTTTCCGGCTGGCGATTCGCGCACTGTAACCGGCTGCAGTAATCCATTCGATTTGAGGCTTTCCTGCAGCTCGGCAAGCTCTTCCTGTTTGAAAGTCTTTCTTGGCTGGAAGGGATTGCTCTTTATGTCGCTGACAGGAATGTCCCGCAATGCTGTCGCGACAGGCAACCCAGCAGGTGGTGCAGCGGCGGGAGTATTGAACAGTGCGTCAAGCCCGCGTCCCAGACGCCGCGTCGATTTTTCAGGAGGCATTATTTGATTTGTCTCCGTTCGATCGTGCGATCAGCTCGCGTGCAACATTCATATAGGCCTTTGCTCCGATTGAGCCAACATCATACAGGATGATCGGCTTTCCGAAGCTCGGTGCTTCGGCGAGTCGAACATTTCGCGGGATCACCGTTTCGAATACTGTCTCCCCGAAATATTCGCGCGCATCTGCGGCGACCTGTCGTGAGAGATTGAGCCGGGCATCATACATTGTGAGAAGGACGCCGGATATATCGAGGTCTTTATTCACGCCCTGTTGTATTCGGTGCACAGTATTGAGGAGCTGTGATAATCCTTCGAGCGCATAGTATTCGCACTGGACAGGGATCAACACTGAGTCTGCGGCGCCGAGCATGTTGAGTGTTATCAGTCCAAGGGAGGGCGGGCAGTCGATCAGGACGAAGTCATACTTCTCGCGGAGTGGCTCAAGTCCCTCTCTCATGGCGCTGCCCCGATTCTCTCGACTGATCAACTCGACCTCTGCGCCGGCGAGATCGGGCGTAGCGGGTACGACGTCGAGCCGCTCGAACAGCACTTTTTGTATCAGAGCCTCTTCGATCCCTGCATCTCCGATCAGGACATCATATAGTGTTGTCCCCAGATCTTCGCCCCGGATTCCAACGCCGCTGGTGGCGTTTCCCTGCGGATCTCCGTCAACGATCAGAGTTGACTGTTCGGCAGCGGCCAGGCTGGCGGCGAGATTTACGGTAGTGGTGGTTTTTCCCACTCCGCCTTTTTGATTTGCTACAGCTATGACTCGTCCCACGTTCATTCGGCGTGATTTCCGCTGAATGTACGAAAATGGGCCGCCCCTTGTCAGTGGCGGCCCATCTTAATGTTTCACGTGAAAACTTCCTGTCTCAGTGTTTCACGTGAAACATGACTTGAGTTTAGCGCGCTGAGAATAGCCAGCGCGTGGTTACGTCGACAGCTACGGTCTGATCGCCGGCCGTAATCGGAGTATCGGCGACTTTCGCAGACGCCGCCATCGCTCGAAGCTCGACCGGACGTGGTGGCGGCGGATAATACCCGCCCACAGTCACTTCGAGCAGCGTCGTAACTGACCCGCCTGCCGCCCGAGCTGCGGCTTCAGCATCGGCACGGGCCTGACGCACGGCGATAGCAATTGCCTCCCTCCTGGCACTGTCAGTATTGGACGAATAGAACTGAAGCGAATTGATCATATTCGCGCCCTTGCCAAGAGAGACATCAATCACCTTGCCCACCATTCCAATCGACTTAAGCTCGACAACAACGGTGTTGGTAACGTTATACCCGACAACTACAGGCTCCCTGTTCTGCTCATACCGCTGTTCGGGATAAACGTTGTACCCGGTGGTTGAAATGTCCTTCGCATCGATGCCCAGCCCACGAATCGCCTCAATAACGGCCCGCTGCTTCTGAGCATTCTCATCCGCCGCCGCGGCCGCAGTCGCCGCCCGAGTTTGCACACTGATCTGGATGCTTGCCCGGTCGGGGGTCACCTTGACCTCACCCCGCGAAGCTACAGCAATCTGTGGAACTGGCGCAGAAATGGTATTCTGCTGTGCGTATAGTGGCGCTGAAATCAAGCAAATAGCCAACAAAAGTACACGTTTCATTTTTCCGTCCTCAATAAGTTGATTACTTCGTACTTCCTATAGACGCTCGCGAACCGGCCACTTGCACACTAAAACGCTAATTAATCCGCCTGAGCATCACTACGGTCCCGAAGATTGATCGGGCCGCTTGTGCTTTATTGCGTGTCACGAGAGGCAGCCCCACTGATTAAAGCACTAATTCTCACATGACTAGAGCGCGACAAACAGTAGCGCAAGCAATCGGCCTGATTGTCACTTCGTCCTTCGCATTTGGCAGCCTCTCCACGCTCACCGTCCTGACGGGCAAGGCCGGCATGCCGCTGCTGCCTGCAATGCTGTGGCGATACCTGATCGCAGCAGTTTTCCTCACGCTGTTACTGCGCAGGAGTATCGCCACCGACATCACTCGCGAGCAGGCAGTGCGGCTGATCATCGTCGGTGGATTAGGCCAGGGGCTCATTACATATCTCTCGCTTCGCGCGCTCGATTTTCTTCCCGTCGGACCACTCGCGTTTTTGTTCTACACTTATCCGGCATGGGTCGCGCTGCTCTCTGCGCTGCTCGGAAGAGAAGATCTGACACTGTGGCGGATCATTGCACTAGCCATGGCAATGGCAGGAATCTCAGTAATGGTGGGAACTCCTGATGAGCCACTCAATCGCATTGGAATTTTCCTGGCGCTTGGGACTGCATTTCTCTATGCACTGTATCTTCCGGCTCTCAGTCACGTGCAACGGGGAATCAAGCCGGCGGTCTCGTCTTTCTACTTGATATCAGGAGTTGCAGCTGTCTTCATCGTCTCCAATGCAGCAACGGATTCCTTCCAGTTGCCTGTGACGACTGAGTTGTGGACGTACATCGCGCTGCTCTCGATTTTTTCGACAGTCATCGCATTCACTTCACTGATTGCCGGTCTGCGAGTACTCGGGCCGGTGCGCACATCGATCATCGCGACGATAGAGCCGTTCTGCACAGCTATGCTCGGAATCCTCTTCCTCGGCGAACGTCCAACGCGCGGAATGTTTGGCGGCGGGATCCTGATTGCAGCAGCGGTGATGATACTGCAGGTAACTTCAGCCGAGCGAGTGAGAGCTGAGGCTTAGGTTGGCACCGCGCGTGGTTTTCGTTTCTCGACTTCGATCACGAGGTTTTGAATATCGCTCGGACTCACTCCCGGTATTCGCGACGCCTGCGCGAGAGTCCTTGGCTGAATCGCAGAAAGCTTTTGTCGCGCTTCATACGAAAGCGAATTCAGCGCGTCGTATGAAAAATCGGATGGAAGCGCAAAGTCTCCCATAGATCGCATTCGATCCGCCTGCGCCTTCTCCCTCGCGAAATAGCCGGAGTACTTGAGCGCGAGCTCGCTCGAGAGAAGCGCTTCGCTCGAATACGGCAATTCCAC
>DATEDH010000065.1:0-20532 GCA_035281765.1 Gemmatimonadaceae bacterium | reverse complement strand
AAGACTTTTTTTGTTTTTTGTTCTGGGCCAGCATACGGTGTCCCGGTTTGAACAAAATCAAAAAATGTTTTTTCTCCGTGCGTACTCCGTTTCTCCGTAGCTCCGTGTCCAGGGTTTTGTTAAAGCCTTTTTGTCCAGGGTTTTTACGATGCTTCTTCAGTAGAGTACCAGGCGTTACATTCAGAAAATGCAGCTGACTGAAGTTGAAGTACTGCGCCTTGGACTCGACCGCTCCAACAATTCCTACGTCGTGATCCTCAAGGAGAAGGAAGGCGAGCGCCTGCTGCCAATATGGATCGGGCAGCCAGAAGCGGAATCCATCGTCATCGAGATGAGCAAGCTTCGACGCGACCGGCCTCTCACTCACGATCTCTGCAAGACTCTCATCACCGGCCTTGGCGGCTCACTTCGTCGGATTCATATCACGAAGGTCGAGAATCGAACGTACTACGCCGAGCTCCAGATCCATCGCGATGACCAGATCATCAATATCGATGCACGGCCATCCGATTCGATTGCCATTGCGCTGAGATTCTCCGCGCCGATGTTCGCGCAGGATTCGCTGCTGACATCTCTCGTATTCGAGGATGCAACCGAGGACTCGGAAACTTATTCCACCCCGGGCGCGAACCCGTCGCCGACCAGCGCGGAAGAAATGAATGCAGAGCAGCTCAAGCGTTACCTCGAGAATCTCCGTCCGGAAGATTTTGGGAAGTTCAACATCTAGCTGCTCGCTGTTACTTGCCCTTATGCTGATGTCCAGCGCCGCACTGGCGCAGGATGTCGAGCAGCCTTCCGACTCAGTGGAAATTCCAACAGGTCCGCAGCTCGTCAGCGGCCAGGTGGTGCGTCCCGGAACAAGCAGCATGCTCCCGGTTCCCAATGTGATGGTGACACTGCATCGGGTTGGAACCGACAAGGCAGCGCCGCTCGATTCTACTCGAGCCGATTCCAAAGGGCGCTACAAGTTCAACTTCACGCGGTTTGGGGATCAGCAGGCGATCTATTTCGTCTCGGCGTCATACGGTGGAATCGCGTACTTCACTCCGCCCCTCGCTCATTCCACGGTCACTGGTGAAGAAGCGGAGATCGCTGTGTTCGATACGACGTCGAAACCGGTTCCGATCTCGAGCCGCGGTCATCACATCGTCGTCTCCGCAGTCGACGCGAATGGGATGCGCAACGTCACCGAAGTGTACGAGCTTGCGAATGATTCGTCAGTCACGCGCGTCGCAACCGACGGTGCTGGTGGCGAGACGTGGTCGGCCGTTCTTCCGGTGCAGGCGCGGGATCCGCAGGTTGCACAAGGTGACGTACCCGCGCAGGCAGTGAGATTCGAGGCGGGCAAGGCTCTGGTGCTTGCTCCACTTGCCCCAGGTCTCAAGCAGGTCGCGTTCAACTACTCTGTTCCCGCGAGTGCGTTTCCGTTGAGTATTCCAATTGTCAACGATACTCAGATTCTCGAAGTGCTTATCGAGGATGAGAAGGGAAAGGTCAGCGGAGCGAATCTTCAGGAGAAAGATCCGGTTGTGCTTGAGAAGCGGGCCTTTCGAAGGTTTCTTGCAGACGATGTCCCTGCGAACTCTGTTTCGGTGATCGACGTGCCCGAGGTGAAGATGTCGAGGACCGTCGATCCGAAGTTCATGATCGCTCTTACAGTCGTGTTCGGCGGCACAATGCTGTTCGCGCTTGCACGCGCGCTCCGTCGCGCATAAGCTTCTTTCACAATCGATCGCGAGCTGGAGCCACGGAAACCGGTTGAATGCCGGTGCGGCCCCGCCACTGTATCGGGTAATTACAACGCTCCTTCGTAGTACCACTGGCAGTTTTTTGCCGGGAAGGTGAACGGAGCGGCCCGGAGCCAGGAGACGACTCCTGCTCGCGCCACAGGTTCAGAACCTCGGGGGAGGGGCTGGTGGCGTCCGGCGCGTCGACATTGCGCATTGACGTTAGGCATTCTCCCAGGAGAATGCTTTTTTGTTGCGATCATATGCGTTGATCACCGCTCTCGCTGTCATCGGTGCGTGCAGTACTGAATCCGCTCCGCGAGCTGCCGAAGTCGATGACTTCGGTGACACGATCGTTGTACGATCAGCGCCACAGCGAGTCGTGTCGCTCAATCCAGCTACAACCGATCTCGTCTTTGCACTTGGCGGCGGCTCGCGCCTGGTCGGTCGCACGCACTGGGATCTTTATCCCGAAGCGGCGAAGGACGTTCCGGATCTCGGTTCGGGAATTCGCCCGAACGTCGAAGCAGTGCTTGGAGCACATCCCGACCTCGTGCTTCTCTACGCAAGCAAGGACAATCGCGCGGCGGCGACGATGCTTCGGTCCGCCGGCGTGAACACTCTGTCGCTCAAGATCGATCACATCGCGGACTTCGATAAAGCAGCGCGGCTCATTGGTCGCATGCTTGGCGACAGCGCTCGCGGCGCAGCTGTATCGGATTCCGTAAAGAAAACTCTTCAGCTAGTTCGCGATCGAACGCGCAGTCTCGAGAAGCCTGCGGTGTTCTGGCACGTTTGGGATGCTCCGCTAATCACGATCGGGAATGGCAGCTACATGAACGAGCTCGTTGAAATTGCCGGCGCGACGAATGTGTACGGTGGTGTCAACGAAGTGTCGCCGCAGGTTTCCATCGAAGATGTGCTGAAGAGAAATCCGAAGTACATCATCACCGGGCCTGAGGGAAAAGAGAAACTCTCAGTCGATCCGAGATGGTCGCAGGCGGAAGCGGTGCGCGGTGATCGAGTACTCGTTGTCGACACAACGATCGTCGGGCGTCCCTCCGTTCGCCTCGGCGAGGCCGCAGTTCATCTTGCAAAGCTGCTTCATCCGGGGATTCAATTCTGATGAAGCATCGTCCATGGCACTGGGCAGCCATAGCGGGCGTGCTAGTCGCGCTCTCCGTTTTCTCACTCGGAACGGGAGTGATCGACATTCCTGCAACCCATGTGGTGGACGCGCTTCGAGGGAATGGCGATGCAGCAACTATTTCAATCATTCGCAACCTGCGGCTGCCACGAATCCTGCTTGGTATGCTCGTCGGTGCGGGACTTGGCATGAGCGGCGGAGCATTGCAGGGCACACTCCGCAATGGACTCGCTGAGCCCTATCTGCTCGGCGTCTCCGGCGGCGCCGCAGTCGGTGCTGTGATTGCATTCGCTTTCAACGCATCGAATGCAGCGATTATCGGACTTGCCGCATTTGCGGGAGCAGCAGGCGCTGTAATTCTTGCGCTGGTGGTTGCGCGCGCGTCGGGCGTAGCGAGTCGCGGTGATCCTCGCACACTGTTGATGGCAGGAGTAGTGATCGGCGCATTTGCGAACGCGGTCATCATGATTGCTCTCGCCAATGCTCCACCGAATACCATCCGTGGCGCGCTCTGGTGGATGATGGGATCAGTAGCGGACAGCTCATGGAGTCAGCTTCCGTTTGTCGCAGGGTTCGTTGGAGTTGGTGCGGCGATGTTGATCTACTGGGCCCGCGAGATCGATCTGCTTGCGCTGGGCGATGAAGCGGCAGCCGCACTCGGAGTGGACGTCGAAGGATCTGCCCGACGCATTTACCTGCTCGCTGCATTGCTCGCTGCTGCCACGGTTGCAGCCGCGGGACTCATTGGATTCGTCGGTCTCATCGTCCCGCACATCGTTCGAGCCGCCGGCATCAGGCATCATCGCCCGCTGATAATTGCAGCCGCAATTGTCGGCGCGATACTGGTCGTTGCCGCCGATCTCGCGGCGCGCACAGTTGCACCTCCCGGAGAGCTTCCACTCGGCGCCGTCACCGCGATACTTGGTGTGCCGTTCTTTCTCGCACAATTGAGGAAAGCACGGTGATCGAATTAAGGAATGTCACAGTGCGTTATCCGCGTGCTCTGACACACGCAGTGGATGGAGTCTCATTCACCGCGGATGCAGGGCAGGTGACTGCTGTCGCCGGACCCAATGGTAGCGGCAAGTCGACTCTCGTGCGCGCGCTCCTCCGTCGCATGCAGATGGAAAAAGGTGAGATACTCATCGACGGTTCGTCGATCGCTGCTCTGAGTCAGCAGGAAATTGCTCGTCGGGCAGCAGTGGTTTCGCAGCGCGAAGAGGTGAGCTTCCCAATGCAGGTCGAAGAGTACGTTGCGCTCGGCCGCTACCCCCGGCTTGGCTTATGGAAAAGTGTATCGTCGCCCGACGCGGATGCCGTAAAGCGCGCGATGGATCGCGCAGAAGTCACGGCGTTCGCCGATAGAACGACTGATTCGCTATCGGGCGGCGAATGGCAGCGTGTGCGAATCGCGCGCGCGCTCGCACAGGAAGCTCGTGCGCTCGTCCTCGATGAGCCGACGACGTTTCTCGATCTTGCTCACGAAATGTCGCTGTTCGAGTTGCTGAATTCACTCGCTCACGACGGCATCTCGGTTCTGCTCGTCAGTCATCAGCTCAATCTCGTCGCGAGGTTCGCAACAAAGGTTGTGTTGCTCCATAAGGGGCACATCGTCGCCGCGGGAGCGCCTCAGGAAGTAATGCAGGCGACTCTTCTCGAAGAAATCTATGAATGGCCGCTCGTGATCAGCCGCGACCCGGCCGTTGGAAGCCCATCGCTCGTGCCGCTCAGGCGCCGCTCCGTTTCATCCTATAATCAAGAATCACAATGATCCGTCGATCCTTTCTCGCTCTCACAATTGTCGCCACGACTGCAGCCGCGCAGTCGCCTGATACAACCACACTCGGCATGGTTGTGATTTCTGCGAGCCGCGCTCCTTTATCGAAAAGCTCTCTGACACAACCTGTGACCGTAATCACGGGTGAGGAGATTCGCGCGAAAGGCATCACACGCGTGTCCGACGTTCTGCGCAATGTTCCAGGTGCGACACTGGTACAGAACGGGTCTGTGGGATCGGTTAACACGCTTTTCCTTCGCGGTGGGGAAAGCCGCTATACCAAAGTTCTCATCGATGGCGTTGCCGTTAATGCTCCCGGTGGATTCTTCGACTTCAGTCATCTTACCACTGACAACATCGAGCGCATCGAGATAGTTCGTGGGGCAGGGAGTGTGGTGTACGGAGCGGATGCAGTCTCAGGCGTAATTCAGATCTTCACACGCCAGGGCAGGGGAAAGCTCAATGTCTTCGCCGATGGTCGCGCCGGTAATTATGGATCGCGCGAAACATCGATCGACGCGAATGGAGCTCTGGGCGCATTGCGTTATTCGCTGGGTGGCGGTGCGCGGCGCACGGACGGGATGGTCTCGTTCAACAACAATTACTACAACGGAACACTGAGCGGATCTGCGGGACTTACGCCTCGCAAGGGATCCGACGTTTTGCTGACCGCGCGTTACACTGACGCCGAGTTTCACTATCCGACCGATTACACGGGCGCGCCAGTCGACTCGAACGCGTATCGGGTTCAGCATCGCCTCACAGTTGGCATCGATGCGAAATCGAGAGTCGCTGAAAAGACGACCGCGCGAATTCAGGCAGGGACTAACGAACTTTCCGACCTGACAGAAGACATCGTTCAAGGGTTCGTGACTTCCGGCACGCCGCCTCTCGTCAACTCACGACAACTCTCCCGCAACAAGCGGCGCAACGTCGACGGCAGCTTCGCCTTCGAGCTGCCCGAGTCAACGACCTTTACGGTTGGCGCGGAGTACATGGAGGAGAGTGAAAATGCGGTGAATTCCGAGGGAAGTGTCGGTGGCGCTGCGACGCCGACCTCCCGCTTCAGCGCGACGCGCAACAACCGGGCGGCGTACGCTGAGCTTGCGGGCACCTCCAAGACGGGATCGTCACTCGTTCTGTCTGCAAGGCGCGACGATAACTCGGACTTCGATGCGGCCAACACCTGGCGCGTCGGTACGAGCATGCCGGTTGGCACCTCGTCGCGGCTTCGCGCATCGATCGGCACATCGTACAGTGCACCTGCGTTCAATCAGCTGCGCGCGACGCTTTTCACCGTTGCGAGCCCCGATCTCGCTCCGGAGAAGGGACGCACATGGCAGGTTGGAGTCGAAGAGACTCTCGTCTATGGGATCCTCAAGGCATCAGCCACGTACTTCAATCAGAGATTCAGTGATCTCATTCAGTTCGTCCCCGGAGGGCCGCCTGAATTTCTCGGCAGTTTCGCCAACCTTACGGAAGCTCAATCGAATGGCTGGGAAGCCGAGCTGATTCTCACTCCGGTGAGCGCGTGGAGTGCGTCTGCGAGCTACACTTTTGCTGAGCCAAAGGTCACGAAGGTCTCCAGCGATTATTCCGGCGATCTCGAACCAGGTGATCCGCTGCTGAGGCGACCGAAGCATTCGGGAACAGCATCGATCGTCTGGAATCGCGTACGAAAGGCATCGCTGTCGGTCACTGGCAGCTATGTGGGAGAGCGCCCGGACCTCGACTTTACGCAGTTCCCATCGCCACAGGTAACCCTGCCATCGTACTACAAAGTCGATGTCGCCGGTCATTATGCAATCCTGCGCAGCGGCTCAGGCAGGTCGACGCTCGCTCTAACCTTTAGAGTCGACAATGCGCTCGATCGCGAGTACGAAGACGTGCTGAATTTCCCAGCCCCGCGCAGGACGTGGCTGATTGGCGCGCGCATCGAGGGCGCTATGTAAATTGCGAGTATGAGCGCGCTCGTCACTGAAGCAATTGTTCTGCACGCATTCGACTATCTCGAGACGTCGCGCATCCTGCGGCTCATGACGCGTGATGCAGGCGTTCAATCAGTGATTGCCCGCGGTGCGCGGAGCTCACGAAGGCGCTTTGGAACATCGATCGATTTGTTTGCGCAGGGAACAGTCGAGATTCAAGTACGACCGAATCGTGAGCTTCAGTCACTCGTATCGTTCGAGACAACGCGTGCGCGGCCACAGTTTGCGCTCGATGTCGGCAGATTCACAGCCGGTTCGATGATATCGGAGCTCGCACTCCACGCGTCGACGGATGAATCAGCGGAGGGATTGTTCGAATCGGTAGAGCAGGCACTCGATGAGCTTGCTCGTGCTGAATCCAGCGAAACGATCAGCGCTGCACTCGGCGGAGCATGGCACATTGTGTCGTCCCTCGGGTTCGCCCCTTCACTCGACTACTGCGCCAATTGTCACGCCGATCTCTCGCCCGATTCAGAAGCTGCGTTTTCTCATTCGGCGGGTGGCGCGCTGTGTCCGCGCTGCGCGAGACTCGCATCGGGGACGCGCTCGATTCCATCATCCGCGAGGGGCGCAATTCGTGAGTGGATCACAGGAGAGAGCGGGCCGCGTGTAAATGGACCGGAGGCGCGTGCACATCAGCGACTGCTTCGCGAATTTTTCTCCGAGCACCTGGGCGACAAGCGTGAAATGAAAGCATACAGCGTCTGGGAACAAGGCGCCTGGACAGCTGCGTGATACTCGGCACGGCGGGCCACATCGATCACGGAAAAACGGCGCTGGTAAAAGCGCTTACTGGTGTCGACACGGACCGGCTGCCTGAGGAAAAACGGCGCGGCATCACTATCGATCTTGGTTTTGCGCCCCTCGAGATACCTGATCTTGGAACCATCGGGATCGTGGATGTGCCAGGCCACGAGGGCTTTATTCGCACGATGCTCGCGGGCGCTAGCGGAATCGATCTCGCGATGCTTGTCGTAGCTGCGGACGAAGGCGTAATGCCGCAGACACGCGAGCATCTGGACATCTTATCGTTGCTCGGCATCGAGCGCGGTGTGATTGCGCTCACCAAGTGCGATCTCGCGGATGATGAATGGCGGTCGCTCGTCTGTGATGATATTCGTACTCTTTGCGCAGGCACCTTTCTGTCCAATTCCGAAATAGTGCAGGTGTCTTCCGTCACCGGATCAGGAATCGTCGGGCTTCGCGACGCGATTGCGTGTATTGCACGGTCGGTCGAAAAGAAACGAGCTGACGATCTTTTTCGAATGCCGGTTGACCGCTCATTCTCAGTGAGAGGAACCGGCACTGTCGTTACAGGGACGGTGTGGAGCGGAAGTGTATCGGTGAATGATTCGCTGCGCATCGAACCGGGCGGCAGGGAAGTCCGCGTCAGAGGCGTGCAGTCGCATAGCAAGTCACTCCAGCAGGCGATGCCCGGAGCGCGCACAGCAATCGCGCTCGCATCGTGTACGGTGGAAGACGCCGCTCGTGGAACTAACCTGGTTGCCCACCGCGACTGGGTTCCATCACAGCAGCTCGACGTGTTGATCAGTCTAGTAGACAGCGATTTCTCGCCGACACCTCGAGCTCGCGTCAGAATTCACCTCGGCACCGCGGAAACGGGTGCCCGACTATCGAGACTGCGTCCCGCAGAAGATGGTCAGTTGTCGAGCCGCCTTGTTCTGGATGAGCCGATGCTTGCGCGCAGCGGGGATCGGTTCGTCATTAGAACTCCGTCGCCAGCGGCGACCGTTGGTGGCGGCTCGATTGTCGATCCTTACCCTTTGCGGTCCAACAAAACGCCTCACCGCGAAGTCGTCCTGCTGGAAAGACTCCGCGAGATCCTCGACGAAGCCGGTGCGCGCGGTGTCGTTCGCAGCGTTCTTCCAATACGAACTGGCGCGGCAGCTGAGGCGATTGCCGCCGCGCTCGCCGAATCAGGCGCAATAATAGTTGGCGATTTAGTTATTGGTCGCAGTGCGGAGCGCGCACTCGAGGAATTTGTCCAAGGCTTCATCGCGCTTCACATGGCAAACCATCCGCTGGAGGATGGTGTCTCATTGCAGACGCTCAGAGCGGCTTCGAAAGCCTCGTCTCAGGTGATCGATTTTGTTCTCAGTCGTCTGGTCGAGAGCGGCGCGATCGAAGTTTCGGGTTCGACCGTGAAGCCCGCGGGTTGGGAATCTCGATTGAGTGAAAAGGATCAGGCGCTCAGCGATGCGATTCTGCATGCGATTTGCAATGCGGGTAGCGAGCCGCCGAGTGTGGCGGAGTTGGAGATCAAGTTCGGGAGCATGACGCCGGTTCTGGTGCGGTGGCTGGAGCGGCGCGGCGAGCTCAGGAGAGTCTCGGAAGACCGATACTATTCCAGGGACGTCGTTGAAGGGATGGTCGAGAGTCTCAGGACGGGCTCGGCATCGGGTCGGAAATACACTCCATCCGAGCTCAAGGATGTCCTCGGGGTTTCGAGGAAGTTCCTGATACCGTTTCTCGAGTTCTGTGACAAAACAGGGGTTACAGAACGATCGGGCGACGGAAGGGTAGTAAAAGGTGCAGTAAGGGCGTCGGAATGAACCCTAAGGCCTTGAAGTGATGCCTGACGAGCTTGACACTCTGTCAGTCTGACCGTAGGTTGGCCGAAGAGTACGTTCCTTAACAACCAGTTTGATAGAGGGTATTTCTTAACACATTCCTTGTCAGCAGTGGAGCAAAAATGAAACACCTGTGGGTGGCACTAGTGGTGCTTTCCCTCAGCGCGTTCATGCCAGGCAGGCTGTCGGCACAGGGATCAACCCAAACCGGCAGGGTGCGAGGCACCGGTGTCGAGTTGGGTCAGAACTACCCGAACCCATTCAATCCGGAGACGAAGATCCCGTTCAGCATCGGTGACGGTGCTGGTTGTCTGGATCCGAGCAGATTGTACCGTGTGAGCCTCAAGATCTACAACGTGCTGGCCCAGCCAGTCGCTGTACCGGTCCTTCAGGGCGGCACGGGGAACGTTGCGGGGGGCGAAGCGATCGACCACTTGTTCCTGACCTGTGGCCAGTACACAGCGTACTGGGATGGTAAGGATGCAAAGACGCAGCAGGAGGTTGCCTCCGGCGTTTATCTCTACCGTCTTGAAGTTGACGGCAAACCGCTAGTCAAGAAGATGCTGGTCAGTAAATAATCGAAAATGCCCCGCTAATTGCGGGGCATTTTCTTTTGTCACCAGGCTCATGGAGCTCGAGCGAAAAACGGACTCGCCGCCATATTGGCAGATTTATGAGGCATCTCCATTGCACCTGAGACCTGCATGATCAATCCAGACAAGCTGACAGTAAAATCCGGCGAGGCGATCAATGACGCAGTTGCGATCGCCAGGCGCGCCGGCAATCCGCAGGTCTATGACCTTCACCTGCTGCTCGCCCTTCTCGCTCAGGATGAAGGAATCGTCGTGCCCGTCCTTCAGAAGCTTGGGACGAGTGTCGCAGCGATTCGTGAGCAGGCGGAACGCGAAGCCGCCAGATATCCCAAGCAGACCGACGCGCAGCCGAATCTCTCACGCGAGCTGAACCAGGTTTTCGATCGCGCAGAAAAGGATGCGAAAGATCTCGGAGATGAGTTCGTTTCCACGGAGCATCTCCTGCTCGCACTCAGCGACGTAAAGGGAACCGATTCGCGACGCATCCTGAACGAGGCAGGCGCGAATAGAGAGAATCTTCTCGAAGCGCTGCAACAGGTGCGTGGCAGTCATCGCGTTTCCGATCAGAATCCGGAGAATCAATATCAGGCGCTTCAGCGCTACACTCGTGATCTCACCGATGCAGCGCGAAAGGGAAAACTCGACCCGGTAATTGGTCGCGATGAAGAAATTCGCCGTGTGATTCAGGTTCTCTCGCGCCGCACCAAGAACAATCCTGTTCTTATAGGCGAGCCTGGCGTCGGGAAGACTGCAATCGCGGAAGGACTCGCTCAGCGAATCCTGAACGGCGACGTTCCCGAATCACTTCGTGACAAGCGCCTTCTCTCACTCGACCTCGGCGCATTGATCGCGGGCGCAAAGTATCGCGGTGAATTCGAGGAGCGGCTGAAGGCAGTGCTAAAGGAGATTACCGAAGGCGAAGGCAAGTTCGTCGTGTTCATCGACGAGCTGCACACTCTCGTTGGTGCAGGCAAAGCTGAAGGGTCGATGGACGCGGGCAACATGCTCAAGCCGATGCTTGCGCGGGGTGAGCTGCGCGTTGTCGGCGCAACGACGCTCGACGAGTATCGCAAGCATGTCGAAAAAGACGCTGCTCTCGAGCGCCGGTTCCAACCGGTGTTTGTAGGCGAGCCGAGTGTCGAGAGCACCATCGCAATTCTGCGTGGCTTGAAAGAGCGCTATGAAGTGCACCATGGAGTGCGCATCACGGATGGCGCGATCGTAGCTGCGGCAACGCTATCCAATCGCTACATCGGCGACCGGTTTCTTCCCGATAAGGCGATCGACCTGATCGACGAAGCCGCATCGCGACTGAGAATCGAGATCGATTCGATGCCGCAGGAGATCGACGAAGTCGAGCGCCGCATCACTCAGCTCGAGATCGAGCGGCAGGCACTGCAAAAAGAAAAAGACAAGGCGGCGAAAGAACGTCGTGAAGCGCTCGAGCGCGGGCTTGCAGAGCTGCGCGAAAAATCGAATGCGATGAAAACCCAGTGGCAGAACGAGAAGGAAACACTGGGAAGCGTCGGAAAGATCAAGCAGCAGCTGGAGGAAGCGCGCATTCAGGCGGAGCAGGCAACGCGCACCGGTGATCTTGGCAAGGCAGCGGAGATTACTTACGGAACGATTCCACAGCTCGAGGAAAAACTTCGCGAGACAGAGCAGCAGCTTGCCAGCAAAAGCGGCGGGCGCCAATTCCTCAAAGAGGAAGTTGCGGCCGATGATGTCGCGGAGATAGTCGCTCGGTGGACTGGAATTCCAGTGTCACGGATGATGGAAGGCGAGCGCGAGCGTTTGACGCGGCTCGAGCAGCTGTTGACCGAGCGCGTGGTTGGTCAGAGCGAGGCGGTGAAAGCTGTGTCGAATGCGGTGCGTAGATCGCGCGCGGGATTGCAGGATCCCAACCGCCCCATCGGCTCGTTCATTTTTCTCGGGCCGACTGGCGTTGGAAAAACAGAAACGGCGCGTGCACTCGCAGAATTTCTGTTCGACGACGAGCACGCGATGGTGCGCATCGACATGTCGGAGTACATGGAGAAGCACGCTGTAGCGCGATTGATCGGCGCTCCGCCGGGTTACGTCGGTTACGAAGAGGGCGGCCAGCTGACAGAGTCTGTTCGTCGGCGACCGTACTCGGTCATACTATTTGATGAAATCGAGAAGGCGCATTCGGATGTGTTCAACATCCTGCTCCAGATTCTCGATGATGGGCGATTGACCGATTCGCAGGGACGCACGGTTGATTTCCGGAACACGGTGATCATCATGACGTCAAATATTGGAAGCGGCTTCATACTCGAGCAGGGAACCGAGGACTGGGCCCTTGTTGAGACGCAGGTTACGTCAGCGCTGCGACAGCATTTCCGTCCTGAGTTTTTGAATCGTGTAGACGACATCATCATCTTCCGTCCGCTTGGTGAAGAGCAGATCGAGGTGATCATCGGGCTTCAGCTGAAGCGGCTCGATGCACTGCTCGCCGAAAAGAAGCTTTCGATTTATCTGACGCCGAAGGCGCGGCATTTCCTGGCGACAGAGGGATACGATCAGGCATTTGGAGCGCGACCGTTGAAGAGAGCGATTCAGCGTCTCGTTCAGAATCCGCTCGCGCTGGCTGTGCTCGAAGGGCGGTTCCTCGAGGGCGACAGGATCACGGTCGACGTTGGAGCCGATGGGCAGCTCACGTTTACGAATGTCCCGAATGAAAACGGGACCAATGGATCCACGGTCGAGGAAGGTGTCGCTGCGGGTGTGGCTGCGGATGAGAGTTGACAGATCCGTTTGACATCGGCGATGCAGAGCGAACGCGATTCGCCATCGATGAGCAGTTCATGCGAAATGCGATGGCGGTCGCGTACGATGCCACTCGTCACAACGAAGTCCCCATCGGCGCGCTCGTAGTCCAGGGCACAACGATCATCTCGGCCGCGAATAACCGTACGGTCCGTGATCAGGACGCTACGGGGCATGCAGAGCTGCTGGCGATTCGTGAGGCGTGCGGTCTTTTGGATCGCTGGCGACTCGATGATTGCACTTTATATGTCACTCTCGAGCCGTGCGCGATGTGTGCGGGCGCCATTATTCTGTCGCGAATGGGTCGCGTGGTGTTCGGGGCGTGGGATGAAAAGGCAGGAATGGCCGGTTCAGTCAGCGACTTGTTGAGACACCCGCGACTGAACCACACTCCTCAGGTGCAGGGTGGCCTGCTCGGCGACGAATGCGCCCTGATGCTATCGGAATTTTTCGCGACGAAGCGGGTATCGGTTCCGTAGCGCTTCTATAGGGCCAATTGGGGTTTTAAGTTTCAGGACTTGTTGGACAGGTGGCCGAGTGGTTGAAGGCACCGGTCTCGAAAACCGGCATACGGTTACGCCGTATCGAGAGTTCGAATCTCTCCCTGTCCGTTCTTTGGAGGGCACAGAGGGCGGCGCAACACGCTCCGCGTGTTGCGCGCCTGGCAGAGGGCGCAGAGAAAAACGCAGAGGGCGCAGAGACGCAGAGGGGCCTGGGTTAGCCTGGGCTCTTTTGCTTATATAAGTTGGGGGAAGGATGTTGGGACGGGTGGCCGAGTGGTTTAAGGCGCACGCCTGGAAAGTGTGTGTACGTTAATAGCGTACCGTGGGTTCGAATCCCACCCCGTCCGTTGACTGCGTACAAGCAAAAAAACGCCGGTCGTTTTAGCGACCGGCGTCTTCTTTTTGCGGCGCGTCAATTATCGACTGTGATCAGGCAGCCTTCAGTGAAATCGCCTGCGCAGGTTTCGGTGCTCTTGAATCCCGGACGCAGCGTGAGTGTCGCTGCATGCGTTGTGGTTTCGCCTTTCTTCACGTATGAGACTCCATCACCTGAAGCGATTGCGGTGAAGCAGCTGCCTGTGCCCTCCGTAAGGCGAGTGTCAGCGCACTCTTCGAAAGTCGTTCTTGTAAAATCGGATTTGGAAAGGTCGATCGTGAATGTGCCGCCCGGCGCGAGGAGGCGAATTGTGCCTCTTCCGCTCCACACTCCGTTGGTCAGCTTGATGGCAGCGGAATTGTCGACGTCGGTGCTCGTGTCGCCGTCGCGATTGAACTTGAGCCAGCCCGAGTTCTCCGGCTTGTTGAGCATGTACGTCACGCTGAACTGGACCGTGAATGCCGGCGCTGACTCATCCTGCGTGCTCGCAAGTCCTACTGATCCTGAATCGATTGGCGGTGGCGGGGGATTGCCGCCGGCGAAGCCTCCACCCAATGCATTGCCGACATTTGCATCGATGTTCGCGGTGGGGTTCGTGCCAAGGTCCTGACATGCAGAAACGGTGAGCAACGCAGTGAGCGCTGCAAGTGCGACACTTCGCATCAGATTCTCCTGTGAATCCGCTGCCGCCTGCCGACCCGGTTCGCGCAGGCTCAGCGGGAACAGTCACACAATACGAACGTTCGATTTGTAAGTGCAGTACCGTTATATAACCGTTACTTGTCGGCTATTCTCGGCTGGATGCGGGCCATTTCGCGCCTGGCATCCTCGACGTATTGCTGGATGACCGGATCGCCCTGCGTCCACGCGTCGGCGACGCGCTTATAGGAGTAATACGCGTCGCGATTGCGCCCCATCTTCGCTTCGAGCGGCGCGCGCATCGCCGCTACCAGTATTTCGATGGGGCTGATCAACGTATTGAGACGCTGCGAGAGTAGCCGGTATGCATCATCGTCCTTGCCGGCCTTGATCAAAAGCTGCGCTGCGGTCACTCGATCGATGTAGCAGGCGATGCACAGCGTATCGGGCAGAGTGGAGAACTGCTTCAACGCAGAAGACGTGTCGCCACGCGCAAGCGATAGGTATGCACGTGCCGACATCGCCTTGTATTGTGCAGATCGCCGCGACGCCTTCTCGGTCGCACGTTCCCGATCGCCGTCAGCGCGTGCGGCCAGAACCTGCAGCGAGCGAATGTCCTTCACGCGCGCGAGCCACGGCATCGCAAAGAATGCCTGTGGTATTCCGTCGGCCACCCACTGTTGAGTTGTCGCTGTGGCTGTATCGGCTGGGATTCCGCCCAGAAGCGCCACCTCGACGAACAATCGCCATGGTCGCTTGCCGAGCTCGAGATATGCTTCACTCAAACGGCCGCGATATGCGAGCTCGAGCGGCATGAAGTTCCAGAGGCGGACTGAATCCGTTTCGAAGGTCGGCGAGCCACGCGGCCGTCGCGCGAGCGAGTTCAATAATCGTAACGCAGTCTCCGATGAGTCCGGCCACCGTCGTATCAGATACCACGCGTTCATCAGCGCATCGCTCGGCACATTGTCGAGAATCTCATCCGGCGCAGCGGCGCCCGGATTCTGCGACGATGCAGCGCGATCGATGATCTCGATGCCTTCGGCTTCCTTGTCAGTTGGTGAGAGCTTCAGATACGCGCGCGTGTATCGCAGACCTTCTTCAGCACCACGCAGCGTGAAGCCAAGATCGATGGCGTGTACGTAAGCCGGCGCGAACGCCGAATCGAGTGCGATTGCCCGATCGAAAGCTTCGAGTGTCTCAGGCTCGGTGACATTTACCGGACTGCCGAATCCATAATGAAAGCGCGCTTCGCCGACTGCATACCAGACTTCGGGGTCATCAGGATAACGCGCTGCTGCATCGTTCACAGTTGAGAACAATCGTCGCGCCTTGTTCCAGTCGAGAGTGTCGAGACTCATCAACGAGAGCGCTGCAGAAAGGGAATCGGCGAGAATGAGCAGACTGTCGCGCCTCGACTGGCCGGTGTTCGCCCGCCCTGCTCTCAACGAGAGAGAGGTCGCCGCTGAATCGCTCACATTCTTCTGGAATCCTGCAACCTGCGCCGCCCGGCGAAGAGCAACCGCGAATGACGGATCGAACGAAATCGCTCGCTGATACGATATGCCCGCGGAATCCCACGAAGTTCTGCGGAAGAACTGTTCGCCCTGTAGAAAAGCGCGCATTGCGTCGATCGATTTCGATCCGAACGAAGACTGTCTCACCGCTCCGATACGATGAGTCTTGCCGAGCTCGTCGAGCGCCCATCGGGTTACCTGTCCGGCGGCGGCTTCAACTGTCGCATCGCGGATTTCGCCGTCGGTCATCACGTCCTTCGCTATATCGACGAGACTGACACGAACTCGCACTGAATCGCGTGAGCTGCCGACGATTGTGCCAAAGATTGCGTATTCAGCATTCGTGCGGCGGGCAAGCATCGTTGCTGCCTGGCGGTTTCCAACCGCGGGAAATCCTTTGATCGATATCGTTGGAGATATCGTTCGCAGTGGACCAGCTCCGTCCAGATTGCGCGCAAGCACATCGACCATACCTTCGCGCCATAGAGCGAGCTCGGCGGTTGGTGCGTTGAATGGCGCAATCGCGATTGTCACTGTCTCTTCGACCTGACGCGGACCACCAAACTTGCTTACCGCGTAAACGGCCGCCCCGATCAGTGCGACGGCAGCAATCGGATAGATGATTCGTTTGTTGGAGCGTTGTGGCGGCGGAGGTGGTGCTGCCTTTCGCTTTTGGGTTGGTGCATGAACCGGAGCGCGTTGAGGAGCAACTACGGTTGCATCGAGTGCTTCGCGAAACTCGCCTGCCGTCTGGAATCGCCCCGACGGATCCTTTGCCATCGCCTTCGCAATCGCTGTGGCAACTGCAGGAGGCGTATCGACGCGAACTGCATCTACTCGCTGGGCTTCACGCGTAAGATGCGCGACAAGAATTGCCTGGTCGGTTTCGCCTGTGAACGGCGGGTCTCCCGCAAACATCTCGTATCCCACGACACCGACGGCATACACATCAGCGCGGGCATCGATATTTCGCTCACCGAGTGCCTGCTCTGGAGCCATGTATCCAACTGTGCCGAGCGACATTCCTGTCCCGGTAAGTCGCGGTCCGGTTTCAGACCCGCTTCCTCCGAACGCGGCTGCAATTCCGAAATCGGCAAGAACTGCATGACCGTCCTGAATGAGAATGTTCTCCGGTTTGATATCGCGGTGAACGATTCCCTGACGATGCGCGTACGCGAGAGCATCAGTTACTTCGCGCAGAAGTCGCACTGCATCATTGATAGGCAGCTGATTCTCGCGCTCCAGCCGCGCGCGCAACGATTCGCCATCGATGAACGGCATGACATAGTAGACGAGACCATCGCGCACGCCCGCGGAGATCACCGGCAGGATGTGTGGATGCTGCAGCTTTGCAGTGACCTCGCTCTCACGCTTGAAGCGCGCGAGCATCATCGGGCTCACCATTTCGGGCGGCAGGATCTTGATCACGACTTTGCGATTCAGCGCGAGATCTGTCGCCATGAACAGGCGGCTCATGCCTCCGCCCTTCATCTCGCCTTCGACTTTATACGTATCCGCGAAAATCGCGCGCAGCCTTGCGAGCACTTCCTCGTCCGGAGACACGTCGTGCGGAGCCACCTGGATCGATGCAGCAAGCTCGTTCACGAATTCTTCGGCCGACTGCCAGCGCGAGTTCGGCGTGCGCGCCATCGCGCGCTGAATCGCGCGCTCCATTCGTACCGGTATGTCATCGCGTATCGATGACAGCGGTTTCGGAGGCGTGTTGAAGCGTGCTGCCATCACAAGCGGTGCTGTTGCAGCCTGGAATGGAGGAACTCCGGCAAGCATCTCGTACACCACACAGCCGAGCGAATAGATGTCGCTCCGATAATCGAGGTCGCGGTCGCCACGAACCTGCTCGGGACTCATGTATGCTGGAGTGCCCACCGTTATGCCGGTTCGTGTAAGTCTCTCCCCCGCGGCACCGACGATTGCCCGCGCGACTCCGAAGTCGAGCACGTACACTCTTTCTCTGCTCAGCAGGATATTCTCCGGCTTTATGTCGCGATGCACGATTCCGCGCGCGTGCGCGTATGTCATCGGGCCGGCGATTTCCTGTGCTAGACGAACTGTCTCCTGTAGTGACAGAGTTTTTTCGCGGATAAGCCGATCGCGAAGTGATTCTCCCTCGACGTAATCCATTGCGTAGAAGGGAAGGTCATCGCGGCCCACCCCGGACTCGAAAACTCGCGGAATCCCCGGATGATCGAGCTCCTGAGTGAATGCGATCTCCCTGAAGAAGCGCTCTGTCGTCACCACGCTTCCGAGCTCGGGTCGCAGCTCTTTTACAGCGACATGTTCACCACTGCGCGTATCGGTGCAGAGATATACGGTCGCCATGCCGCCGTGACCGAGCTCCCGCTCGACGCGAAAGTGCCCGCCAATTATTTCCTTCGAATTGATATTCGGGTCCTCGGCCATTTCCTCTCGGGACGCCGTGATCTGAGGGTCAGCTGACCGGCACAGGAGCGCCGGTCGGGGCTTTCCTCAAGCTGAGATCAAATTCCGAGCCCTCGCCAAGCCTGCTTCGCGCGGAAAGCTCTCCGCCAAGACCCCGAGCAAGATCACGACTGATTGCCAGCCCGAGCCCGGTTCCTTCGTGATTGCTCGTCAAGCGGCGCTCGAGCTGCACGAACGGCTCGAACACGCTCGACAATCGGTCAGCCGGAATGCCGAGACCTGTATCCTTCACTAGAACGCTGACGGTTTCACCTCTGTCGCAGCAGCTGATTGCAATCGTGCCGCCAGGCTCAGTGAACTTGATTGCATTCGATAAGAGGTTGAGCATGATCTGCCGCACTTTCTCGCCATCGACCCAAACCGTAAGTGTGGGATCGCAGCCGGTGTAATCGTACGTCAGGGTGCGCGCGCGGAGCTGTGGAGTGATCAGCGGTTCGAGATCCATCAGCAGTGGATGCAGTGCAACCGGCTTCATGTCGAATTCGACGTGCCCCGCCTCGAGCTTTGCATAATTGAGAATGTCGTTGATCAGCGAGAGCAGATTCCGCTGGCTTCGCTGGATTCGTTCCAGATCGTCCCGCTGGTCCTTGGACAGATCGCCGCGAATTCCCATGAGCAGCAGCTCTGCATATCCGCCGATCGCGTTGAGAGGCGTGCGAAGCTCATGACTCATGACCGCGAGGAATTGAGTCTTTGCCTGATTCGCCGCCTCTGCCGCGCGCCGTGCTTCGTGCTCGGCGTGATGCAGCATTGCATTCTCGACGGCGAGGGCCGACCGGCGGGCAAGCTCGCTCAGAAAAGCGAGATCGTCTTCGGTGTAGCTGCGGCCTGATTCTGTCGTTGAAACAACGGTGATTGCGCCGAGAATCTTGTTGGGCGTCGCGAGGGGCACGACCATAGCCGACCTGAAGCCAATCTCGTTGATGATGCGCAGATGTTCTTCGTTGATTGCCGCTGCACGCAGCATATCGTCCGGAACTTCCGGATACAGCTCAGGTTTTCCAGTGCGAATGACCTGCGGCACTCCCGTGGTCGCGGTAGGATCGGGCGGGAATTTCTCGTGAAGCTCCTTTGCCCATTTCACTTTTTCGGGATCGACGTGCGCCACAGCGACCTGACGTGGCGCGCCCTCCTGTTGGACAATGCTGATGCCGCACCAGTCGGCGAAGTGCGGAACGATCAGTCGCGCAACCTCGTTGAGTGTGGCTTCGTAATCGAGCGACGCTGCCAGAAGCTCCGTCGCACGCATGAGATATGACTCGGCTTCCTCCGCACGCTTGCGTTCAGTGACGTTCTTCCATTGAGTGGCGAGCCCGCCGTCGGGAAGGGGAAAACAATGCAGCTCCGCCCACCTGCCGTTATGCGGATAGTAGGCTTCGAACGTTACGGGCGTCCGCGTTTCTTTTGCGCGTCGCATCTCAGTTTCGAATTTCGTTCCGACGATATCGGGGTAGACATCCCACAGAACCTTCCCGATCAGGTCGTCGGATGTTCCTACCAGAATTCCTTCAGCAGGCTTGTTGATATAAAGGAAACGCCAGTCACTGTCCTGCACGACGAATGGATCCGAGATGCTTTCCAGAATTCCGCGCGAAAATCTTTCTGCAGTTTCCGCCTGTTGTGATCTTTCGGCGAGCTCCTCCGTCGACGTCTCGAGCTCCTCGCGCATTGCCTGCGATTCCTCGAGCTGATTGCTGAGCTCGGCGCTTTGTGCGTCGAGCTGCCTCACGAGCTCGGCATTCTCGAGGGCAGCAGTAGCTGCCTGCTCGCGCGATCGATTGAAAATCGAAACGGTCCAGATCGTAAGCGCAGATGTCAGGAGAAACGCAATCAGAGTGGCAACATCGTCACCTGAGCTTAGACTGAATCCGTCTGGCGGAATGAAGAAATAGTCGACGATTCCGACTGCTGCGATCGACGCAAGAAGTGCCGGACCAAAGCCACCGAGCCACGCTGTTATTAGAATTGCGGGCCAGAACGCGAGGAAGATCGCGCGACTGAGATACGGCTTCAGTGCGAACGTGATTGCGAGCGCAGCGACGGTCAGTCCGATCGCGATTGCGTATCCAAGAAGCGGACGCCTGCGCGTTGCGTTGGTGACATCATGAAGTACCGTGCGCTCGAGAGGCGTGGCGCGCGCTACTGTGTGCTTATGCGGCTCGGTCATTCGAAACGCTGAATTTATCAGCGATCACGAAAGTCGATAGGACCGCAGGCGCGAAAAGAGCCGTTAAGTTCGAGTGTACCCGCCCGCACACAACGGAGGCGTTTTTTGGCAAGAACGGGTGATCAGGTGGTTCGCTTTGCACAGGTCGGCCTGATTGTAAATGCATTCCTCGCGCTCGTGAAGCTCGTTGCGGGAATCCTTGGCAACACCTACGCCCTCGTTGCGGACGCAGTTGAATCCACCGCGGATATCTTCGC
>DATEDH010000064.1:0-9342 GCA_035281765.1 Gemmatimonadaceae bacterium | reverse complement strand
CATCAGCGGGTGGCGGTATCTTTCCTTCTTTTCCGCACTGTTAGTAGTGTTCGTGTCGCTCAACGGTCCCATCCATGACCTGAGCGATACATATCTCTTCAGCGCGCACATGGTGCAGCATCTCCTGATAACGATGCTGTTCCCGCCACTGCTCATCGTCGGCATTCCCGGATGGATGCTGCGTCCGATGTTGTCGAACCGCATCGTTGCGGCGATTGCGCGCAGGATCACGCGTCCCTTTGCATGCTTCGCGATTTTCAATCTGATCATCGCGGGCTGGCACCTGCCGGTTTTCTATAATGCGGCGATGGACAACCACAACATCCACATTCTCGAGCACCTCATGTTCATGGGGGGAGCGGTGCTGATGTGGTGGCCGCTTGCCAGCCAGCTGCCTGAGCTGCCGCGGCTCGCATATCCGGGGCAGATGCTCTACTGCTTCCTGATGATTTTCCCGATGTCGATCATTGCGATCTACATCTCGATGGCCGAAGAAATTCTTTATCCCGCATATTCGGCTGCACCGCGAATTTCATCGCTGTCGCCGATGGACGATCAGCTTCTTGGCGGACTGATAATGTGGGTCCCGGGCGGCGTGATCTTCATGCTGATCATGACCGTGATTTTCTTCAGGTGGGCTGCGCGGGGCGAAGACAACGCGGCCGCCGCGCAGGTGGACTGGAAACCTCGAGCCGCCTAGCGCTGGCCCATTGTCGCGGCGTGATGATCGTCCGTGCCGGTGAGTGCACGGTCGAGATCGCCCCTGAGCTGCGGGTGCCTGCGCCACATGAACCAGAACATCAGTGCTGTTGCAAGCAGGTTCGCGAGGAAGATCTGATACCAGGCCATCCCGCCAAGACGTGTTTCCGTAAAGAGAGTCGTGATCCCGATTGCGCCGAGCTGAAATGCGACGAACGCGACGAGAGCTCCGGCAAGCACCGCCGGCGTTCTCGACGACTGATGCACCACCACCGCTATCAGAATGCCGACGAGCGCGAACGCCACATAGTGAAACACAGTGTAGATAAGCACGTGCGTTGCGGTCGTATCTGGCATCATCGGTGGCTTGCCGAGGATGCTGAGCAATCCCGCGCCAAGTATGTCGGGGGTGTGGAACGGCTGCCCGGAGACGATATCGATTACTGCGAACCATACGACAATCGCAGTCGCTCCAATGATTCCAGCGAGAATGCCTTCGCGTACGGAATTGTGCCGCTCAGCCATCGATCGTCCTCGAATATTGTGTTGTTATCGGGAAATTACGCAAACCATTCTCCTTTGCCTAGCCAATGGTCCATGTTCTGCTCTGTGCATCGTTGTAATGTTGTATAACTGTATCCCTGTAATTCACGCGTCGGCGGTGCCGCGGGCGCTGCCTTCTGGTAACTCATGATTCATCGCAAAGTCAGGGCCCTCGCGGTTTTGCTTATCGCTGCGATTGCCATTTCCCCGATCGACTCGCCCTCTCAGACAACAAAAAAGAAGCAGTCGTCATCAACGCGTAAGCGCGCGACCAAGAAGAAGGCTGCGCGGAAGCCGGTGCGGCGCGCAGCGCCTGCGCCTCCTCCCATCACTGCAACATCTCCCCGCACCCTCGCGGCACTCGCCGCCGATATGGGCGCAATCGCTGGTCGCGTTCGCAGCGGGCAGTTCGGTGTGATGGCTGTGTCGCTCACGCGCGGCGACACGCTCTTCATGCACAATGCCGGCACTCCGCTGATGCCGGCATCCACGATGAAAATGCTGACGAGCGCCGCCGCATTCGAGCAGTTCGGACCGCGATATCAGTTCAGCACCGACGTGTTGTACGACGGAACACTCGGCCCGGATGGAACTCTCACCGGGAATGTCTATCTGCGCGGCGATGGTGATCCGTCGCTTTCGGGTCGATACATGCGCGGAGGTCCCGCCGCGCCGATGAATTTTCTCGCCGACCAGCTCGTATCGCGCGGAGTCAAGCGGATTACGGGCAGCGTGATCGGTGACGCGAGTGCATTCGACGACCAGAAAATTCCTGAAGGATGGCTCACGAGATATCTGCAGGCCGGATACGCAGCGCGAGTTTCGGGATTGTCATTGAACGAAAATCTCGTCTGGGTAAACGTCAGGCCTGGTGAAGGAGCCACTCTCGAGCCGGCGACGACTGCAATACCATTGATAAATAACGTGCGCACTGTCGCGGGATCAGGCGCAAGCATCTCTGTCAGAAGATCGACCGACGGGACTATTACGGTTTCAGGCCGAATCGGCTCGCGTTCGAATCCGCGGCGCTATGTATATGTCGTCGAGAATCCGGCGCCGTTCACTACTGGTGCGCTGCACGCGGCGCTCGTCGCGAAGGGCATTCAGGTCAATGGCGGCATCAAGCTCGGGGCAACACCATCATCGGCGGTAAAGATCGCGAGCGTTCAGTCGCCTACACTCGATCGAATCATCGCTGCGATGAACCGTGAGAGCATCAATCACTTCGCTGAGCTTCTGCTCCGCAATGCTGCACGTGGCCGCGACAGGAGTGAACAGGGAACTGTCGCGAACGGGCAGTCGTTACTGCGACAGTTCTTCGCGACCAGGGTGAAAGCCGATACGCTGCATCTCGAGATTTCCGACGGCAGTGGACTTTCGACACTCGACCGGGTTACACCGCGAGCAATGACGCAGATGCTCGGTTATGCGCACCGAGCCGACTGGGGACCGTATTTCCACGCGTCATTGCCGGTTGCGGGTGAGTCGGAGCTTTTGCGGCGTCGCATGCGTGGTGGAAATGCACAGGGCAATCTTCACGCAAAAACCGGAACCACGAACGACGTCATCGGACTCGGCGGCTACGTCACGTCGCTCAACGGTGAAGTGATTGCGTTCTCATTCATTTATAATGGCCGCGATCGGTGGACGGCTAAATCTGCGATCGACGCGATGGGTCAGACGCTGGCCAACTTCGCACGGTAGAGGGCACAGAGGGCCAGCATCGGCGCCCTTCGGGCGCGATGCGGCCGACAAGAGGTAGCGGAGACGCAGAGAAATGAAAACGCCCTCGGGTTTTACCCGAGGGCGTTTCATTTGCGGGCGCGCATCGAGATACATCAGGTTTGACGTATCTCGATGCCGCGCTTGGCCAGCTCGTCGATGTAACGTTGCGCCGGCATACATTCATCAGGAGTATGCACACCCGGCGGCTGAACTTCGCCGCGCGCCTGCATCTGGCCGGTAATCGAAAGTGAGTAACCGGTGGTCCGCATCATTGCGCTGATGCCGCGCTCTTCATCATAGCGGTCGACGAGCTCGAACTTCAACGTCTTTTCGCTTCCGTTTTTCTTCCCGCGAACGGTGACGCGAAGCGCAACGAGATCCTTTCCTTCCGGCTTCGTAAGACGCGGACCCATCGCTGCAACCGCAACGTCGCGAGGTGAAACTCGCATGCCCTTTACATCGACCGGGTCGAGATCCAGGAGTCCGAGCTCGCGAATCGCTTCCATGATTTTCGCATGGCCGGGATAGCGCAGCGTCTTGTACTCCATCGTCGGAATCTTTCCTTCGTAGCGAAATGCCATCGTCGACAATCCGCCTGCAGTGTGGAATCCCTCGAGCTCGCCAACTGGAGAGTCGAACATCACCGGCTCGATCTCGGACAGCGCCTTTACCTGCACGCGCTTTCCATTTCTCACGACCCACGAGAGAGTCGTGTAGTAATCGAGCACGCCCTCGAGTGAGTATACGATCTGATAGTTGAGAGGCGGCTCGGGATTCTGCGGAAGTCCGCCGACGAAGATCTTCAGCTCATCGACTGAATCGAGCTGGTCGATTCCATACTGGGCGAGGATGTTGACCATACCCGGCGCAAGACCGCAATCAGGCACGATCGTAATTCCCTTTTCCTTTGCCTTGTCTTCGAGCTTTTTCTGTTCGAATACGATCTCGGTGTTTCCGCCAAGATCGCAGAAGTGCACGCCGACTTCCGCTGCATGGCGGGCGAGGTCGAGGTTGAAGTAGTAAGGGATCGCGCTCATCACTGCGTCGCTTTCACGCATAAGTGCGCGAACGCCTTCTGCATTGCGAACGTCGAGCGGTGTGGGAATGAGCCGCTTGCCCGAATATGGGGCAAGAAACTCCGGCAGATGTCCCGTATTTACGTCAGCGAGACGAACTTCCGTGACTTCTTCGTTCTGCAACAGATCATAAGCACAGGCGGAGCCCTGCAGCCCCGCCCCGAGTACCAGCATTCGCATTACTTGAATCTCCCGTAGTACACTGTATCGACGGAAATCTAACGGGAGCACGCAACGACCCGTCACCCCGGAACATTCGTTGCAGTAGTGCTTCTTGTATGACGAATGCAGCTGAGCTCGGAATCGACTGGCGTGAGCACCTGATCGATTCATACGCAGGCATTCGCCGGGTCATCGCGGCGACAAAGCGAATCGCAGTGCTTGGCATCAAGCTCGGCGACCATCGCCCGGCGTTTTTCGTCCCTGAATACGCGCAGCGCGCCGGATACGAGATTGTGCCTG
This sequence comes from Gemmatimonadaceae bacterium, assembly GCA_035281765.1. Taxonomy (GTDB): domain Bacteria; phylum Gemmatimonadota; class Gemmatimonadetes; order Gemmatimonadales; family Gemmatimonadaceae; genus UBA4720. Next base: position 4,837 of record DATEDH010000064.1, on the reverse strand, counting down.
TGCCCGTGTATTATCCCGACGAAACCGAAATGCTTGGCGAAAAAGTTTACCGCTCGGTCTCGGAGATCCCGGGTCCCATAGACATGGTGAACGTTTTCCGCCGAGCCGGAGATATTCCCGCGCACCTCGACGACATCATTTCCAAACGCCCCAAAGCAGTCTGGTTCCAGCTCGGTATCGTGAACGACGATGCGGCAGAGCGTTTAGCAAAAGAAGGAATCGATGTCGTTCAGGATCGTTGTCTGCTTGTCGAATTGAGACGAATGGGAAAGTAGAACCACGTTCGTGCAGGTCCGGTACATCACTCCTTCCGCGCAGCGTGCGTGCTTATTAACAGGGAGCGCAGTGAGCACGGTGAGGTTTTGAGGGTTGTCTGAGTGGCTCTCGATGCTTGCCCAATGAACGCCAGCGGAAATGCGAGAGATCAAAACCTCCAAACCTCACTGTGCTCACTGCGCTCCCCGTTCAAGCTTTACAAGCATCACCAGCCGACGACGTAGACAACGACTTCCACCGGAATCTCGCCCGCAACTGCTTTCGCTCTCGGAGCGAGAGCCAGTATGTATCTGCCGTCTTTCGTCGCGGCGAGCGCCTTTCCTGAACCGATCGTATATGTGCGCGCAGATGAATCCGGAACGATGCCGGCCTCACGCGCACTGATCACTCCGCGCGCACTCTCGAGAGTGAGCCTGCGTCCGCGCGGTGAGATGTTGATCGCAGGTGCGCCATCGAGATCAACCGGTACAGCCATCTCGAGTGTCGGACCCGTCTTCCATTTCGGAGCAGTCGGGTTGGAATTCGACGGAAGCGACGTATGAAACGCGCCGGTTTTTGGATCGAGTGACGCCCACGTCTCCGATTCGGTTTCATCCGATGTTACTGCCGGGGAATTTCCAAGCGCGATGAGCGAGCCATCGGCTGTCCATCGTACGCGCCATCCAACTGCAACCGGATACATTTTTGGCGCAGCATCGTCGCTCGCATTCGTTGCGCGCGCATCCGCGGGAACTGTGATGGTTCCCGCCTGCGCGATTCCCCGCGACATCGACATTCCGCTCGATGCAAACGATGCCGTTCGAACGGTCGCGGTATCGAGACCCGTGCGGCGCGCAACATCGAGCCACATCGCAGGTGGAATGCTGTCCTCTCCGCCTGCGGAGACTATAAAGGCGCGCGAAAACGCGATTGTGTTCCAGTCTGGCGATACTGCGACGTCCCAGACGCTGTCCATTCTCGCCTGGAAATTCTTCGTCTCGCTCCCATAGAAGAAACTGTTCGGCAGTGGATCACTCTCGACGCCCCGCGGATCGACCATCGCAAGAATCGACGAGCTGTCACTCGATACGATCCACTTCACCTTTGACGACATTCCGTACGTCGCCTGATTGACGCGGACAGATGTAATTACGGGAGCAGCACGCGACACGGCGGTGCTGTCGTTCGATGCGCGCGGACTCGATTCAGTGCACGCGGCTAAGCCAATGAGGAGGGCGATATACCGACGCATGGCGAAAGATGGTTCAACTCTGCCGCATGTGTCAAAACCAGCGTGGGGCGTGAGCTCCGGCGCGTCCGGGCGACGCGCTTTGTAAATGCGCCTTAATTACAGACTACGAGGTTTCGTCCGCTTCCCTTTGCGCGGTACAAAGCCACATCAGCAGCACGGAACAGATCCTCGACCGAATCCAGTCCCGGCGATGGATACGTTGCGACACCGATGCTCGCAGTGACTCGAACATCCTGCCGCCCCCCGACACTGAACCGGTGCGATGCAAGGCGATCGCGAATACGCTCGGCGAATGCGAGCGCGCCCTGCTTGCCCGTTTCCGGAAGCACGATCACGAATTCCTCACCGCCGTAACGAGCCACCGTATCGACCGTTCTTACAGCGCGCTGCAGAACAGACGCGATTGCAACGAGAACATCGTCGCCTGCAAGGTGCCCGTACGTGTCGTTGATGAGCTTGAAGTGATCGAGATCGAGAAGCAGCATCGCAAGGGGCGCATTATATCGGCGCACACGCTCCATCTCCGTCACGAGACGAATCGTAAGCGCGCGACGATTAACGAGCTGCGTGAGAGGATCGGTCTGCGCGAGCGCTTCGAGCCGGTGATTGTCCGCTCTCGTTGTCTCGATCGCGTGAGCGCGCTGAATCGCTGCAACGCCGCTCTTCACAACCGTTTCGGCGAACTGGACATCGGCGGCGTCGAACTTGGGTGTATCGACCGTGCGCCGGAGCAGAAACACTCCGCCTCTTGATTCATCGAGTGGAAATGGCAGCGCCATCACCGATCGGATGTTGACCTGCGTTCCCTCTCTTTCCCACTTCTCGCGAAGGGGCTGATAGAGCGGACAGAACATGAGATCGGGAATCAGAACCGGGATCTGTCCGTTCAGCGCAGAGACTACCTCGGGGTACTTGTCGAGCTCGATTTCCAGATCGTGAAGCTGTGGCTGCTCGAATGCGGTCGCGACGATTCCGGATTTGTCGCCCGGGTTCGCGAGAATTACCGAGGCATGCGAAAGATGGAGCGCGCGGGCCAGGCGGCGCACGAGAAGATGGAAAATCTCCTCTGTCGGGAGATTTCCCATGACTTCACTCAACACTTCAACGAGATGCCTCCGCGACTCCTCCGCTTCGCGGAAGCGCTGCAGCTCAGCTTCTGTCTTTCTGAGCGCAGCGCGGAGCGCTTGCACCTCGTTGCTCGAGTCCTGACCCAAACTGAAATGCCTCCATCGAGGGAGAACTATTCGGAGTCGGAAACCGCAGACTCCTCACCGGTGAGGACAGCAGAATCGTCCCCCGCCTGATCCTCATCATCCTCCGGGATCACGCGGGCGACGGCAGTCAGCACATCCCCATCATCCAGATTGACGAGTCTGACCCCCTGCGCGATACGGCCAGTCACCCGAATCTGGGCTACCGATGAACGGATGATTACGCCCTGCCTCGTGATGAGCATGATCTCATCCTCGGGAAGCACCTCCATCACACCAACCACGTCACCTGTCTTCTCGGTGCGGTTCACCGTGATGATTCCCTTTCCGCCGCGCTTCTGGACGCGATAATCGTCGATATGCGAGCACTTGCCCAGCCCGCGCTCCGTTACGACCAGAATGGTGGCCTCACGCTTGATTACGACCATCCCCACGACGCTGTCGTCAGGTCTCAGCTCGATCCCCTTCACACCCGTCGTGTCGCGACCCATCTCGCGAACATCCTGTTCGTGGAATCTCACCGAGAGACCATGCTTGGTCGCAAGCACGATGTCGTTGGTGCCGCTCGTCACCTGCACGTCGATCAGCTCGTCACCGGATTCGATCTTGATCGCCTTGATGCCGGTCGCGCGCACATTAGAGTACTGCGAGAGCGCCGATTTCTTGACGGTTCCATTCTTCGTGCAGAAGAGAAGGAACTGAGTCTCACTGAACTCGCGCACCGGCACCATCGCCTTGATCTGCGTATCTGGATTCACGTTGATGAGGTTCACGATCGGCTTGCCCTTGGATGCGCGTCCTGCCTGCGGGATCTCGTGCACCTTGAGCCAGAAGCATCGCCCGTCATCGGTGAAGCACAGGATGTAATCATGCGTCGATCCGATGAAGAGCTTCTCGATGAAGTCCTCATCCTTGAGACCAGCGCCGCTCAGCCCGCGCCCGCCACGACGCTGCTTGCGATACGTCGACACTGAAGTGCGCTTGATATATCCCGCATGCGAGATCGTGATCACCATGTCCTCCTCGGCGATCAGATCTTCTATAGTGAACTCGCCTTCATCGCTCGTGATCTCCGATCTGCGCTCATCACCATATCGCTTCACAGTCTCGTTGAGCTCGTCGCGAATGATCTTCATGCGGCGCGGACGCGAGCTCAGGATATCACGCATGTCCTTTACGAATGCGCGCACTTCCTTGAGCTCAGCTTCCAGCTTCTCGATCTCGAGGCCGGTGAGCTTCGCGAGGCGCATGTTGAGGATGGCCTCGGTCTGTCGCTCGGAGAGCTTGAACTTCTTCTGCAGTTGCGCGCTCGCGGTCGGCGTATCCGCAGCTCTGCGAATGATCTTGATCACTTCGTCGATGTTGTCGACGGCGATCTTGAGGCCCTCGAGGATGTGCTCACGCTCGAGCGCCTTGTCGAGCTCGAACTGCGCCCGGCGGACGATGACCTCGTGCCGGTGGTCGATGTAATGCTGGATGACCTCGCGCAGCGGCATGATCTTCGGCACCAGCCGCTTCGACGCCGGATCGGGGACGAGGGCGAGCATGATGACGCCGAAGGTCGACTGCATCTGCGTGTGCTTGTAGAGCTGGTTCAGCACCACGCGCGGGATCGCGTCGCGCTTCAGCTCGATCACGACGCGCATGCCGTCGCGGTCGGACTCGTCCCGCAGCGCCGAGATCCCCTCGAGCTTCTTGTCGCGCACCAGCTCGGCGATGCTCTCGACGAGCTTCGCCTTGTTGACCTGGTACGGCAGCTCGGTGACGACGATCTGCGACTTGCTCGACGACTCCTTCTCCTCGATCACGGCGCGGGCACGCATCACGATCCGGCCGCGTCCCGTCTCCTGGTAGTCCTTGATCCCCTGCCGGCCGTAGATGTAGCCGCCGGTCGGGAAGTCCGGCCCCTTCACGATCTTCCGCAGGTCGGCGACGCTCGTCTCGGGGTCGTCGATCAGCGCGATGGTGGCAGCGATGATCTCGCGCAGATTGTGCGGCGGGATGTTGGTCGCCATGCCGACCGCGATCCCCGACGCGCCGTTGACGAGCAGATTCGGATACGCCGCGGGCAGCACCTCGGGTTGGGTGAGCTGGTTGTCGTAGTTGGGAACGAAGTCGA
>DATEDH010000063.1:0-3640 GCA_035281765.1 Gemmatimonadaceae bacterium | reverse complement strand
GGACTTTGCTCAGCCGACGGACTTTCGGCTGACACTGAAAGACGGAACCATTCGGGCGAAGAGCTCTCAGTAGCTTTTAGCGAACTGCCTCGACACGGAGTAACGGAGATCCGGAGTACGCACGGAGAAGAACCTTTTCTTGTTTTTTTGTTTGCTATTAGCTAACAGCGCAGTTCCGTTTTAGCACGCTAAGAGCTAAGCGCTAAAGCTGGCTACAGGCTAGAAGCCGCCGGGAGGCGCCCGCCGTCGAGACCCCGAAAAGCCTGATTATTGCAGCAGACATTACCGGGGTGCCGCACTTGAACTGGCGGTCTAAGTCGCCTATTATTAGAGGCTTACGACGATTTTAAGAGAAACCATCGCGCATATCGCGCGGAGAACACAGCGACATGGCATTTCAGAAGACCGCCACAGTAGAAAAGTACCGCACGCACGCCACCGATACGGGTTCGGCTCAGGTCCAGGTAGCGATTCTCACCGAGAACATCAACTACCTCACCGATCACTTCCGCACCCACGCCAAGGATCATCACAGCCGTCGTGGACTGCTGAAGATGGTCGGCAGAAGGCGCCGCCTGCTCGACTATCTCAAGCGCACAGACCTCGAAGGCTACCGCAAAATCATCGCGGACCTTGGTCTCCGGCACTAAACGGTTCTTCTGATCTGGTCCCGCGCGCGGGTGCACATTCGTGCCCGCGCGCGTTTTGTGTTCTCGAAAACATGAAAAGGCAATAGGAAATGCAACGCATTGAACGCGAGTTCGCCGGCCGCAAGCTCGTCATCGAGACGGGCCGCATGGCAAAGCAGGCAGCAGGTTCTGCACTCGTACAGTACGGCGACACGATGGTCCTCGCGGCGGTTACCGTCAGCGACAAGGAAAGCCCCCTCGACTTCTTCCCCCTCCTCGTCGAATACCGCGACAAGGCATACGCCGCAGGAAAAATCCCCGGCGGATTCATCAAGCGGGAAGGACGTCCCTCCGACCCGGAAATTCTCAAGGCGCGAATCATCGACCGCTCGATTCGCCCGCTCTTTCCGGAAGGCTTCAAGAACGAAGTCCAGGTCTTCATCTATGTAATCTCGGCCGACCAGGAGAACGACGCTGATGTGATCGCGCTTCTCGCTGCATCGTTTGCGATCAACACATCGAAGATCCCATTCATGGGCCCGATCGCCGCAGTGCGCGTCGGGCGCGTGCAGGAAAACTGGATCCTCAATCCGACGTTCCAGCAGCTTCCGTACAGCGACATGGACATCGTCGTCGCGGGCTCGCAGGACTCCATCATGATGGTCGAAGGCGGCGCAATCGAAGTGAGCGAAGACGATGCGCTGCAGGCACTCACGGTCGCGCACGGCGGAATCAAGCAGCTCATCGGTTTCCAGAATGAGATGCTCAATGAATCGCGCCAGCCCAAGATGGACTGGAAGAAGTCGGAGCCTGCAGAGAACATCGTTGCGCGTGTAAAGGAGCTTGCCGACGAGAAAATCGTCGAAGCAATCAATCAGCTCGACAAGCACACGCGCATGGCTGCTGTCGAAGCGGTGAAGTCTGCAGTGAAGGAGCAGGTTCTCGCAGAGTATCCCGAGAACGGCAAGGAAATCTCATCGCTTGTCGGTGATTCCGAATACAACGCTCTTCGCTCGCAGGTGCTCGACTCGGGCAAGCGAGTCGATGGCCGTGGGCCGAGAGACGTCCGTCAGATCACGATCGATACGACTGTGCTCCCGCGCGCGCACGGATCAGCGCTCTTCACACGTGGTCAGACGCAGGCACTCGTTGCAGTGACGCTCGGAACAGCGAACGATGTGCAGCGCCTCGACTCGATCGACGAGAAGGGCGAGACGACGAAGTCGTTCATGCTGCACTACAACTTCCCGCCGTTCTCAACCGGCGAAGTTCGCCCGATGCGCGGCACGAGCCGTCGCGAGATCGGACACGGAAACCTCGCCGAGCGCGCGCTGCAAAGCGTGCTGCCGCCGTTCGAGGAGTTCCCGTACACGATTCGAATCGTCTCCGACATTCTCGAGTCGAATGGATCCTCATCGATGGCGTCAGTGTGCGGCGGATCGCTCGCACTTTACGATGCCGGTGTTCCAATTCGCGGAGCCGTTGCAGGTGTCGCGATGGGTCTCATCAAGGAAGGCGAAAAGTACGCGATTCTCACCGACATCCTTGGAACCGAAGATCACCTCGGCGACATGGACTTCAAGGTTGCGGGCACCGAGAACGGAATCACGTCCATTCAGATGGACATCAAGATCCAGGGCCTTTCACTTCAGCTCATGAAGGAAGCGCTCGATCAGGCGCGCGAAGGCCGGCTGCACATTCTCGGCGAGATGAAGAAGGCGCTGCCTTCGCAGCGCTCGGATCTGTCGGCATACGCACCGCGAATTGTCACCATCAACATTAATCCCGAGAAAATCGGCGAGCTCATCGGCCCCAAGGGCAAGACGATTCGCGGAATTCAGGAAGAGACAGGCGCCGAGCTTACGGTTGATGATTCCGGTCTCGTTACGATCGCGGCAGTTGGCGGCGAAGCGATGGAGCGTGCGCGCCAGATGGTGCAGGCGCTCACCGCTGAGCCCGTCATTGGCGAGACGTACGAGGGAACGGTCAAGAGCACGACTGCGTTCGGCGCATTCGTCGAGATCATGCCGGGCACCGAAGGCCTCGTTCACATCTCGGAGCTCAAGCACGGCCGCACTGAAAAGACCGAAGACGTCGTCAACAAGGGCGATCGGGTGAAGGTCAAGCTCCTCGAGCGCGATGAGCGCGGACGCCTGCGTCTCTCGATGAAGGCGCTCGTCCCGAAGCCGGAATCAGCAGAGGGTGGTGCAGCAGCTCCGTCGAGCGAATCCCGCAACGGGAGCAGTGATGACGCAGCCCCGGAGGGAAGCGAGGAGTCAGAGGGTGGTGAGAGCTCGCGCAAGCGGGATGATCGCCCTCGTCGTCCTCGCAGCCGCGCGCCGCGCGGTGGCGGAGGCCGCGGACGGGAGTGAGTGCATTCGCGACGAAGGATGAAGTAGGACTTCGCCGCACCGTTCTGTCCAATGGACTGACCGTACTCTCGGAGCACATGCCGGGAGTACGGTCGGTTGCTTTGGGGGCGTGGGTGCGCGCGGCGTCTCTCAACGAGACACCGGAAGTGATGGGTGTCTCGCATATGCTCGAGCACATGGTGTTCAAGGGTACAGAGAAGCGCAGCGCGCGAGAGCTGGCGCTCGCGCTCGAAACGCTCGGCGGTTCGCTCGACGCGTATACCTCGCGTGAGCACACGGCGTATCAGGCGAGAGTGCTCGACGAGCATGTGACTATCGCTGCCGATGTTCTTGCTGATCTCGTTTTCAATCCGCTTCTCAGGCAGAGCGATCTCGATCTTGAGCGCAAAGTAGTGCTCGAGGAGATCAACACTGTCGATGATACGCCCGACGATCTCGTATTCGAGCTGCACGGCGAGCAGATGTGGGGCAGTCATCCCTATGGATACCGGATTCTGGGGACGCGCGAATCTGTCTCGTCGCTTACGACGGCGGATCTCCGCGCTCTGCACGATCGCGCCTATCATCCCGGAAACGTTGTCGTTGCTGCGTCCGGGAACATCGATCACGATGACCTGGTGCGGATTCTTGGTGATACCG
>DATEDH010000062.1:0-13870 GCA_035281765.1 Gemmatimonadaceae bacterium | reverse complement strand
GTTCTCCGTGGGGACTCCGCTGCTCCGTGACTCCGTGGCCAGGGTTTTCACGATGCTGCTTCAGTAAGCAATAAGGGTTGTTTGAAATGGAGCTAAGTCGTTAAGTTGCAAGGCTATGTTCGAAGACCTGAGCGAAAAGCTCGAAGCGACATTTGCCCGTCTCAGAGGGCGCGGAACACTATCGGAATCCGACATCAAGGAAGGACTCCGCGAAGTGCGTCGCGTCCTTCTCGAAGCCGACGTCAATTTCCAGCTCACTCGCGAATTTCTCGAGCGGGTCGAGAAGAAAGCAGTAACGGTATCGGCGCTCAGCGCAGTGTCGCCGGCGCAGCAGCTCGTCAAGATCGTTCACGAAGAGCTCGCCAACATGCTTGGCGAGCAGAGGCAGGGACTCAAGCTCAGCTCAGTTCCGCCGACGGTCGTGATGATGGTCGGACTGCAGGGATCAGGAAAGACCACCACGGCAGCAAAGCTCGCGCGAAAGCTCAAGAGCGAAGGACGCCCGACGCGTCTCGTTGCTGCTGACGTCTATCGGCCTGCCGCTATCGACCAGCTCGAGACACTGGGACAGCAGCTCGAAGTTCCGGTTTATTCCGATCGATCGACACAGGATGTCGTAAAGATCGCAAAAGCGGGTGTGGAGCAATCCAAGCGTGATCGCGATCGCGTTGTAATTATCGATACCGCCGGCCGTCTTCAGATCGACGAAGAGATGATGGATGAGCTGCGTCATCTCAAAGACGCGCTGCATCCAACCGAGATCCTGTTCGTCGCTGACGGAATGACCGGACAGGAAGCAGTAAAAATTGCGCAGGGATTCGACAGCGCACTTGGTGTGACCGGCGTCATTCTCACGAAGATGGACGGCGATGCGCGCGGTGGTGCAGCGCTCTCGATCTACGGAGTTCTCAAGAAGCCGATCAAGTACGTCGGTGTCGGTGAGAAGCCGGACGCCCTCGAGGAATTCCATCCGGAGAGAATGGCAGGACGCATTCTCCAGATGGGCGACGTTGTCTCTCTAGTCGAGAAGGCGCAGGCCGCATTCGACGAGGAAGAGGCGAAGCGGCTGCAGAAGAAGGTCAAGAAGGAAGGGATGGACCTCACGGATTTCCTCAACTCGATGCGTCAGATCGAGAAGATGGGGCCGATCGAAGGTATCCTGAAGATGCTCCCGGGCGTCAACATGAAGGCGCTCAAGCAGGCGAAGATGGATCCGAAGCGATTGAAGCACATCGAGGCGATCATTCTTTCGATGACGCCGGAGGAGAGAAAGAATCCTTCGCTCATCAACGGATCACGCCGCGCGAGAATCGCTAAGGGTGCAGGACGAACGATCAGCGATGTGAATCGTCTGCTCGATCAGTTCCGCGAGATGCAGAAGATGATGAAGAAGATGGCAGGCGGCGGAGCTGGAAGGTTGGGAATGCCGCCGATGCCGGGTATGTTTGGGAGGTAGCTGGCTGCCTTCGGCAGCGGCGCTACCTCGAAGGACCGGGTGCTTACTGGAAACGCCAGCAAAGCGAGGAGCCCGGAGCAGCACGAAACCCTGAGTAATAACAGGAGCATTACCGATGGTAAGAATTCGACTCCGTCGCGTTGGACGGAAAAAAGCACCCGTGTATCGTATCGTCGTTGCGGACTCGCAGAGCCCGCGCGATGGAAAGTTCATCGAGATCATTGGCCAGTACGCTCCGCGTCAGGCTCAGGGTGGTCTCAACGTCGACGAAGGCCGCGCGAACTACTGGCTCAACGTCGGCGCGCAGCCTAGTGACACCGTCCGCTCGCTTCTTCGCCGAGCGGGAGTTCTCAAGCGCCGTCACGAACAGAGACTCGGCATGGAGCTCAAGGCAGCTGCCGTTCCGGTCAAGGAAGGCGACGAGGAAGTCACCTCGACGGAATCCGGCGAGGAGTAAGCATGCCTGCTGATGCATTGGCGATCGTCGGACTCGTTCGCAATGCTCAGGGGATTCGCGGCGAAGTCGTCATCGAGCCGCTGACAGATGCGCCGGACGCGGTATTCGCGTCCGGCCGTCGTGTTTTTGCGGGTGCCTCAGGTGAGACATCCGCAACTGAGGAGCGGCCTCTCACGGTTGAAGGCGCTCGTCCCTTCAAGGGCGGCATGATCGTGAAGTTCGAGGAGATCGGCGATCGAACTGCCGCTGAGCTTCTGCGCGGATCGTACGTGTTTTCTCCGTTCGATGAGCTCGAGCCCCCGGCGCAGGACGAAGTGTATCTGCACGAGCTGCTCGGCATGCGGGTCAAGCTCGATACGGGTGAGGAAATGGGTGAAGTCATCTCGTATTACGAGCTTCCGCAGGGCCTCACGCTCGAAGTGAAAACGGAAAAGGGACCGGTGCTCGTTCCGTATCGCCCCGAGATGGTCGATCACGTCGATAAGGAACAGCGCGCTGTTGTCGTGAAGGCAGAAGCCGGCCTGTTCGACTGATGCCGCTTCGCATCAACGTCATCACGATCTTTCCGGAATTCTTTTCGGGGCCTCTCGGATTGAGCATTCCCGAACGCGCACGCGCTGCGGGCGGCGTCGAATACAACATCATCGACCTGCGTGATTTTACGCACGACAAGCATCGCACCGTCGATGATTATCCCTATGGCGGCGGAGCAGGGATGGTGATGAAGCCGGGCCCGTTCTTCGAGGCGGTGGAATCGTTGAACGCGCAGCCTCCCGTCGTGCTGCTGTCACCGCGCGGGAGATTGTTTTCGCACTCGGATGCCGTTCGATATGCCGAAGGCAGCGAGCTCACTCTGCTTTGCGGTCATTACAAGGATGTAGACCAGCGCGTCGCCGATCATCTCGCGACCGAAGAAATCTCGCTTGGAGATTTTGTTCTGTCGGGCGGAGAAGCGGCAGCGCTCGCAATCATCGATGCAACGGTGCGATTGATTCCGGGAGCGATGTCGGATCTCGATTCCGCGCGCACGGATTCCTTTTTCGACAGAGGAATCTCGGCACCGTCGTATACACGCCCTCCTGAGTTCAGAGGTCATACCGTACCGGAGATTCTCCTCTCAGGAGATCACGGCAGGATCGCGAAGTGGAGAGAGGAGCAGGGCGAGCGGCTCACGCGCGAGAGATCGGAGAAGTCCGACTAGCTGCAGCGATGCGCGCGATAGTCGCGCGGTGAACAGTCGAAAAATCTCGTAGCCCAGAGTCCTGCCTTTTCCCGCCGCGCCTTCGCAACGGCGTTTCGAATCCGTTCGACGTACTTGACATTCGGAGGATACACGAGTGCGGTCACGTATCCTGATTTTGCCATTTCCTCATTGACCATGCGTCCGTCTGGAAGAAAGACGTAACCGAGAAGGCGGTCGTAGGTATCGCGCGCACGGACATCGGTCTCGATGGTGACCTGAGTCCCAACGGGTGCAATCTCTTTCAGCTTGTCGAGCGCTTCATATCCGTACCGGCCCTGTGCCAGCTCCGGAGCGTCGATCATCAGAAGCCTGATCCGGCCGGTTTTTCCGCAGGTCAGGGTGTCGCCGTCTGCGATGCGTGTTATGGTGCAGGATATCCGGGCTCCCGGCAGCGTCTGGACGTCCCGCTGGGCAGCCGACCGTCCCTGCGACGGGAAATTCTCCGGGAGCCGGTCGGAACAGGCAAGGACGACGAGAAGGGCAGCAGTTAATTTGAAGGGCATGGCGTTCGGGCAATCTAAGGAACTGGCAAATCGCCCGTTGTCCGGTTAATTTGGAGAGCTATACCCAACATTTTTTGACCTTTGCCGGGCTGATCTCAACCTTCGCCCTGAGCTTCATATGCATCCATTTATCGAAACCCAGAAAGAGTGGCTCCGCGGCGATGTGCCGCCCTTCCGCGCCGGTGACACGGTTCGCGTGAACGTACGCGTCAAGGAAGGTGACAAGGAGCGCCTCCAGGCCTTCGAGGGTGTTTGCATCGCCCGCCGCGGCGCTGGCATCAGCGAGACCTTCACGGTCCGCAAGATCTCCAGCGGAATCGGCGTCGAGCGCATCTTTCCGGTGCACAGCCCCATGATTGCGGGTGTCACCGTCGTTCGCCGCGGCCGCGTTCGCCGCGCGAAGCTTTACTACCTCCGCCACCTCACTGGAAAGGCCACACGCATCAAGGAGCGCAAGGCGCGCGTCCAGGTGCCGGGCTCCGAGGCGTAAGCTTAAGCAGGTAGAAGGGCGTGGCCGCAGAAGGCTCGAAAGGGCCCGCAGGTAAAAGCCGCGCCCCGTATCGCATCAAGCGCTGGACACACATTGAAAGGGACCTTCGTAAAGAACGAGGGCCCCTTCTTGCCGGCGTCGACGAAGTCGGTCGAGGCCCCATTGCAGGACCCGTCGTTGCCGCCGCCGTCATCATGCCTCCCGACATGCGCGCAATTCGCGGAGTCGATGACTCCAAGGCGCTGACACCGCAGGAGCGGCAGAAACTTGTTGGCCGCATCCAGGAACGCGCGATCGCATGGTCGCTGGGCGCAGCGTCTGTTCGTGAGATCGAGCGGCTCAATATCTATCAGGCAAGCGTGCTCGCCATGCGGCGTGCCCTTCAGCGGCTCCAGGTCAAGCCCGATCACGTGATCATCGACGGAAAGGCAATGCGCACGCTGCCAATCCCGCATACCGCGATCGTGCATGGTGACGCGCGATGTTTTTCCATTGCGTGCGCATCGATAGTCGCGAAGGTCACGCGCGACCGGTTGATGGCGAACCTCGCGGTGCGGTATCCCGCGTACACGTGGGAAAGGAATGTCGGATACACTACACGCGCGCACATCCGCGGTCTCGATGCGAGCGGCATCACTCCTCATCATCGTAGAAGTTTCTTTCGGGTAAGTCAGCTCATGCTCGATCTCGATGCGCATCCGGTGGACATCGTACTGCTCAATGAAATGGAGTCGATGGCAGCGGGTGAGATGATTCCCGAAATCACACAGGCATGAGCTCAGCACCACTCGTTGGAGTGATCATGGGCTCAAAGTCCGACTGGGACACAATGCGTCACGCAGTCGAGACACTCGACGCACTCGGCGTTCCCAACGAGACGAAAGTCGTCTCAGCTCATCGCACTCCCGACTTACTGTTCGAATACGCGAGCAGCGCGCAGTCGCGTGGACTGCGAGTGATCATCGCAGGTGCAGGCGGTGCAGCCCATCTGCCGGGAATGGTGTCGGCAAAGACGATTCTTCCTGTGCTCGGAGTTCCCGTCGAATCGAAAGCGCTTCAGGGAATTGATTCGCTCCTGTCGATTGTGCAGATGCCCGCTGGAGTTCCTGTCGGGACGCTCGCGATCGGCAAATCAGGTGCGATAAACGCAGCGCTGCTTGCCACGGCGATACTCGCGACGGACAACGAAGAGCTGCGCCGCGCACTCGAGACTTTCCGAGAGACTCAGACTCAGGCTGTTCTGGATCAGCCGAATCCAGCAGCGACGTGATCGTCGGAATACTCGGCGCAGGCCAGCTCGGGCAGATGCTCGGGCTCGCCGGGCGCAGACTTGGACTGCAATTCCGGTTTCTCTCTCCTGATGCAGATGCGCCTGCCGGGAAATTCGCCGAGCTGATAGTTGCCGACTACGAGAACGAGGCGGCGCTCGCGCATTTTGCTGAAGGGCTCGACGTTGCGACGTACGAATTCGAAAGCATTCCTGCCGCATCCGTCCGGTACATAGCCGAGAAAGTTCCCACTTTCCCATCGCCACTGGCACTGGAGACTACACAGGACCGTGCGAACGAAAAGTCGTGTTTTGAGCGGCTGAAAATTCCGACTGCGCCTTTTGCAGCTGTCGACAGCATGCGGGAGACTCGCGAAGCGCTGGAGCGAGTTGGAGTTCCTGCAGTTTTGAAATCGCGTCGCTTTGGCTACGATGGAAAAGGCCAGGCAATTCTCATGTCGCGCCAGGACATGGGGACGGCGTGGGTGAAAGTGGGTGCGGTTCCGTCGATAATAGAATCATTCGTGAAATTCAGCCGCGAGCTTTCGATCATCGCAGTGCGTTCGCGAACCGGCGAGATGGCGTTCTATCCTCTCGTGGAGAATCATCACAGCGAAGGAATTCTCAGATTCTCACTTGCACCTGCGCCGAACGTCACGCGTGAGATCCAGGCACAGGCGGAGGACTACGCAACCCGGGTGATGAATGAGCTCGATTATGTTGGAGTGCTCGCGATCGAATTCTTCGAGACCCCCGAGGGTCTGGTTGCGAACGAGATGGCGCCGCGCGTTCACAATACCGGCCACTGGACAATCGAAGGCGCGGACACGAGTCAATTCGAAAATCATCTGCGCGCGATCGTTGGTCTTCCGCTTGGCTCGACAGACATGGGCGGTGCAGCAGGTATGGTGAATGTCATCGGGACCGAGCCGAATCTCGAGCGCCTGAGGGAACTTTCAGACGTTCACATCCATATGTATGGCAAGGCGCCAGCGCCGAGGCGAAAGCTTGGCCACATTACGGTGACGGCGGACGATCTGGATGGTGTTCGGAGCGGTGTCGCGCGTCTACGAGGTGCACTCGCACGTTAGGAGGCTCAATGCCCAGGATGGTAATCGCTGCACTGCTGGTTGCTGTCGGGGTTGGTTGTAACTCGTTTCAATCCGGTGATTCGGAACCGCAGGCTGTGCTTGTACAGAAAGGCAGTGACTTTGACCTGATGACCGGAGAGACAGCGCGCGTGTCCGGCTCGTTTGTGAACATCACGTTCACGGGTGTGCGCGAGGATTCGCGCTGTCCAACCGATGTGCAGTGCGTCTGGCAGGGGAATGCGGTTGTGCGTCTTGCGGTTCGTCATGCGAACGGTCCCGCTACAGATACGGTGTTGAGCGTGAACCAGGAACCGCATTCGATGCGGTATGAAAACTTTTTCATCACTGTCCGCGACCTGATGCCGGCGCGCCGCACCGATCATCCCCTCAAGCAGGAAGAGTACACGGTTACCCTGCGTGTGACCGAGCACTGATTTCAGCGCGTCTGCGGAAGCGTTCAAACCATCCCGCTCCGGCTGTTGTCGTATCCAGCAACAAGAAAGTTCAACTCCCCCGAACTGTTCAACTGAAATGTCCATTTCAACTTCATTCCTGAAAGCGATCGTCGTTGTCGCGGTGCTCATTCCTCCGGGAAAAGCCCTTGCACAGCGCACTGATTCTGACTTCCTGAGCGACTGCCGCAACGATGACGGTGACAGCTATGGCCGCCGCGAGGTCGCGTGCGAGGTGACGAGCACGGGCGCGCGCAATCCATCGCAGAACATCACCATGGAAGGGATTCGCAACGGCGGCGTCGACGTGACCGGCTGGGATCGCGACAGCATCGCGATTCGCACCCGTATTCGTGTGACGGCGCGCTCCCAATCAGAGGCACGCTCGATTGCGAGCCAGATTCGCACTACCATCCGTGGCGGCGACGTAATCGTCGAAGGTCCGCGCCAGATGGACGACGCTCAGTGGACCGCATCGCTGATCGCGATGGTTCCAAAGCGCAGCAATCTCCGGCTCGAGACGCGTAATGGACCGGTAACCGTGCGCGAAGTTCGTGGAGACCTCGATGCCGTTACGTCGAATGGCCCCCTTGGGCTGTACGATCTCGCCGGCTCAGTCAGAGCTCGCACGACAAATGGCCCGCTGACGATTTCCCTCACTGGCAACAAGTGGGATGGAACGGGGCTCGAGGCGAGAACGACCAACGGGCCGCTTACCATCAGCGTTCCCGAGGGCTACAACGCTCACCTGGAGGCGGGGACGACGAACGGGCCGATCAGTCTCGGATTCCCCATCACGGTGGTCGGGCGCATCACGAGGGACATTTCAACCGACCTGGGGTCGGGCGGGGTGACGATCAGGGCAACGACTACAAATGGTCCGCTGACTATTCGTCGGCGCTGATTCAAACCTTAGAGCCCCCGGGACTATCTGATTACCAGTACGGCGCGTGATATACGCGGTGACGACGCGATGCTGACGAGGGAGTCAGCGTCGCCGGATGACGCGGCTGATGTAATGCTCGCGGCGAAGGGTGACCGCAAGGCATTCGAGCGGTTGTACCGTTTGCACGTGAATCGAGTGTTCACGCTGTGCACCAGGATGTGTGGGAGCAGAGTGAGAGGGGAAGAGCTGACGCAGGATGTATTCGTGAGAGCATGGGAAAAACTTCCGCAGTTCAGGGGCGATGCCCAGTTCTCGACGTGGATTCATAGAGTTGCAGTGAACATCGTGCTGACCGATCGAAAGAACGAAGCGCGAAACAGAAAGCGGATGGTCGAGGAAGAGCCTGAGAGAGAAGATACGCCGCTGCAAAGGGCGTCAGTGACTCCGGGTTACGGTGACAGGATGGACATAACGGCAGCGATGGAAACGCTGCCGGCGGGTGCGAAACAGATCTTCGTTTTGCACGACATAGAGGGATACAAGCATGAGGAGATTGCGGAGATGTGCGGAATCACGGCTGGCGGAAGCAAGGCGCAGCTGCACAGAGCGCGGCTCCTTTTGAGAGAGGCATTGACACGATGAGCGAAAAACTCCTGACCTGCGCGGAAGTCGACGAGCTTCTTCCTGATTTTCTCGAGGAAGAGCTTGACGGCGCGCGGCTCGCCGAAATCGAGAATCACATCTCGACATGCGCGCGATGCCAGGGACTCGTTCGCGACATCAGCGAGATTCGAGCTGCAGCGGCGGGCATGCCGGATCTCGTTCCGTCACGCGATCTGTGGGCGGGAATAGAGTCGCGTATCGAGCCGGCAGTGGTATCCATCACGCAGCGCCGAGAGGGCATTCACATCTCCCGTCGCATGCTGGGCATTGCAGCAGCGGCACTGGTCGTCATTTCGTCGAGCGTTACATACGTCGCGACGCGGCCGGAACCCCGCCGCATTGCGGACAATCCGCGAGAAGTGCCGGATATGACGAACACCGCTGGTGAGATTGGACCTGCGGTTGTTACGGCGCCGGCAGAGCCGGCAGAATCAGAGCCCGGTACTGCGGCAACGAACGTCGAGACGCCAGCGGCTCCAGCTCGTGTAAAGCCGGCGCCTTCGCGTCAGCCCAATGTCGGGACGCTTCGCAATGGCGCTGCGAACGTAACGGTTGTGAAGAATGCGCCAAGAACGCCCGCGGAAGCGGCGCTTGCTCCGGAGATCGATGAGCTGCAGGCAGTTCTCCGGCAGCGGCGCAGTCAGCTGGATCCTTCGACGGTGAAGATCGTCGAGGATAACCTCGCCCTCATCGATGCGGCAGTAAAACAGGCTCGCGATGCACTTCAGCGCGATCCTGCGAGCGGCTTCCTCACAGAGCAGCTCGACAACGCCCTGCAGAAGAAAATTGAACTCCTGAGAACGGTGACAGCGTTGCCGTCGAGATCGTGAGGAAAAAGGTGAAAGCGAAATTCATTGCAATGTGTATCGCCGCAGCTCCGGCACTGATTGCGGGAGCGGGCACAAAGGCAGGTGCACAGGTCTACGTCGCGCAGCAGCGAGTGGACACGACTATAACTCTTGAAGAGCAGGGGACACTCCGCGTCTCGGTTTATGCCGGGCGAGTGAACGTTACCGGTGCCAGCGGCAAGAAGATCAACATCAAGGGAATAGTGAACACCGGCGAGATGGAGATCCGCTCGCGCTTCAGCACAGTCAGCGTGAACATGGACGAGAACCCGTCGCATTCGCGCGCTGAGCTCGACATCACGGTTCCCTTTGGAACCAACGTGATTGTCGAAGGGTTCTCGGCGGCGTTTTCCGTGAAGGGAGTCAAAGGTGAAGCGAGCATCGAGGCGTTAAGCGGGAGCATCCAGGTGAGCGATGCGTCCGGTTCGGTTTCTCTCGAGACGGTGTCGGGTGACATCTCAGTCAGTAAAGTGAAAGGCACTGTCACCGCGGAATCGGTGAGCGGAGATGTCACTGTGAGCGGAGTCGAAGGTGACATCGAGAGCGAATCGGTAAGCGGAATCGTGTCGATCACCGATGCAAAATCAAAGGCCGTGCGCGCTGAAACAGTCGGCGGGTCGATCACGTACTTCGGCACGATCGAGCCACTCGGGAACTATGTGTTCAAGACGCATGCAGGGAGGCTCACTCTGGGAATTCCTGCGAGCACAGGGGCGACGGTTGGTCTCGAGACGTTCAGCGGCGAAGTCGAAAGTGATTTTCCAATGACCCTCGTATCGCGAACGACGAGACGCAGCAACGAGAGCAAGTTCGAGTTCACTCTTGGCGACGGCAAAGCGCGAGTGGTGCTCGAGACATTCAGCGGCGACATCAGAATCCAACGCGGCACTGGCCGCGCCAACCAGGAGTAATTTCATGAGGCGCATCGCAGTTCTCGTGGCATCCCTTGTTCTCGTCGCGCCGCACGCGCGCGCGCAGGAGCTTGGACGCAACTCTGAGACGTGGACTTGGGATGGCCGCGTCGAGAGCGGGCGGTGGTTCAGGCTGTCTTCAGTTAATGGTCCGGTGACAATCGAGCCAAGCTCCGACAATCAGATTCACGTGAGGGCGGAGAAGCAGCTTGGTCGCAGGGGCAGCTACAGCGATGTCGCGTTTCAGGTGATTCAGCAGGGAGGGGATGTTCGCATCTGTGCGCTGTGGCGCCGCGACGTGTGTGACGAGGATGGCATGCACACACGACGCCGTGATCGGGATCGGGACGACGATGATGATGACGATCGTCGTGATGTGAAGGTTCGTTTCACGGTGCGCATTCCTGCCGGCGTGCGCGTATCGGCGGGGACGGTGAACGGCGAGATGCGTGTTCGCGATCTCACTTCCGATGTCCGTGCGTCGACCGTCAACGGCGCAGTGGAAGTTCGCAACGTCGGCGGCGAGGTGCACGCTTCGACAGTCAACGGCGGCGTCGATGTCAGCACGCGCAGCGGTCCAGTCGAAGCAAGCACTGTAAATGGAAGCATCGATGTGCGCATGTCGACTCTTACCGGCGACGGTGACATGCGATTCCACACTGTGAATGGCGACGTCACTGTCGAGACGCCGGCGACTCTCGATGCGCGCGTTTCACTGAGCACACTTCACGGCTCGATATCGAGTGATTATCCAGTTCAGCTCTCAGGACGCTTCGGCCCGCGCCGCGCCTCCGGGACGATAGGCCGTGGCGGACGCGAGATCGAAATGGAAACAGTGAACGGAAGCATCGAGCTCAAGCGGGCGCGATAGCTTCTCTTTTCTGCAGACGTTATCGCCAGGCACGGGAACCTCGTGCCTGGCGATTTTCTTGGTATGATCCGCGAGCACGAAGCATGCGTTTGGAATGCACAACTTCAACTATTTCCTGTGAATTCAGTCAGAAACAACGAAGACGCGAGTCGTTTCGAAATCGATGTTGATGGTGAGCTGGGAGTGAGCCAGTATCATCGCCGAAATGGGAAGATCATCTTCACTCACACCGAAGTGCCGCGTAAAGCGGAGGGAAAGGGAATCGGCAACGCCCTCGCGAAAGCGGCGCTCGACTATGCGCGCAGCGAGGGACTAAGAGTCGTCCCCCGCTGCCCGTTCATTGCCGCATTCATAAAAAGACATCGCGAGTATCAGGATCTCGTCGACGACGAGTAGGGCTTACTTGTGCGAATTGCGCCCGCCTTTTCGCATCGGCTCGTGATTCTCCGGCTTGCCATATCCGCCACCGCCGGGCTTTTCACCGCCGCCGTGGACCTTGTTGACTGTTGCCCAGGCGCGCCGCTCTGCTTCCTCATGTGAAACGCCGTGTGACTCGTAACCTTCTTCGATATGTTCGGCCTGCCGTTTTTCCTTGTCAGTGTATTTGGATTTGTCGCCGCGTGGCATTAGTGCCTCCATTCTGAGATAACGGGATATATCGGAGCATCACCCGTACCGCTGGTCATGTTGAATCGCATATTCTGAACGTGGAATTCAAGGATCACTTTTCTGCTCGCGCAGCGCTTTACGCGCAGTATCGTCCTGCCTATCCAAAGGCTCTTTTCGATTGGATTGCATCACTGGTCACGAGGCATGAGCTGGTGTGGGACTGCGCTACGGGAAATGGTCAGGCAGCAGTCAGTCTCACGAGTCATTTCGCGCGCGTGATCGCAACCGATGCAAGTGAAAAGCAGATCTCGATGGCCGAGCCGCATCCGTCGATCGAGTATCGAGTCGCGACGGCGTACGACTCCGGGCTCGATGACCGCTCAGTCGATGCGGTTACAGTTGCGCAGGCGATTCACTGGCTCGAGCACGATCGATTTTATCGTGAAGCGAAGCGCGTGATGCGGGATGGAGCAGCGATCGTGATCTGGGGGTACGGCGATCCGGTGATAGATGATACGGAGCTGAACAATATCGTTCACACGTTCAATCGCGGGACGATTGAGAAATACTGGAGGCCGGAGCGCGATCTCATTCTTGCTGAGCTCAAGACGATTCCATTTCCGTTTCGAGAGGTGGGGGCGCCTTCGTTTACGCTCGAGCAGTCATGGACATTAGCTGAGTTTGCGGGATACTTGAGAACGTGGTCGGCTACTGCTGCGTTCGTCGAAGCGAATGGAGTCGATCCGGTTGATTCTGTGGAGGGGGTTCTGCGGTCTCTGTGGGGGCAGGCTCGGCACAGTGTTCGATGGCCGATCTACATTCGCGCGGGTTACTGACGCGAGACACGAGACGCGAGACACGAGAAAAAAACGCGTCGTCCGACGCCCGACGCCCGTGATAATATCTGCTCGGGCGACGGGTGACGGGCGACGGGCGACGCGTTGTTTAATTGCTCTTCGCTGGCGCCGCAGCTTCCGGCAGTAAGACAAATCTCGCGTAATTTGCGGTATTGAAATACTTCTTTGCAGCGGCCTGAATCATTGCCGGAGTGAGCTGGCGAACCATCTCATCGTATTGTGGTCCAAGGCCAGCGAGATCCTCCCCTGCCATGTCGCGAGCTGCTATGTTGCCGAGCCAGTAGGCGTTGGTTTTTACTTCGACCTCGCGTGAGCGGAGAATTTCCTCCTTCACTTTGTCGACATCGGCCTGCGGCACCGGCTGCGCTTTCAGCGAATCCACGAGTGCAAGCGTTGCCTTCGTGAGCACGTCCGCGTTCTCGGGCGATGAGCCGAACACCACGGAGATTGCGTACTCCTGCCTCGGCTCCCTCTGGCACGATCCGCCGACATTCGGGCTGTACGTACCGCCGAGTCTCTCGCGCAATGACTCGTTGAGGCGCGTCTGCATCAGCGTGGTGAGAGCGCGCAGAATGAAACGGTCCCGTGGCGAATACGTGCACTGGCCGGTGAACACGAGTCGCGTGCTCGCCTTCGGCTCGGTTCCTCGCCTCACGATGCGCTCCACGACACCCTTTGGAGGAGTCATTCCAACATCGCGCGCCCTCTCGACACGACCCGTGTTGGGAAGCGATGCGAGATACGTCTCGACAAGCGGCTTGATCGCAGCAGTGTCGACGTTTCCAACGAGGAGGAAAGTGAAATCGCCGGCGTTCGCAAAACGATCTTTGTAGAACGCGAACGCTTTCTGCGCGCTCACTTCCTTGTCGAAGATCTCAGGGGTGATCGGCCGCGCGCGGAAGTGATGCTGTGACAGTGTGACCTGAATCGTGTCAGTAAATGCCGCTTCAGGCGACAGCTGTCTATTCGCGAGCTGCGTTGCAGCCTGTCCGCGCAGCGTCTGGAATACGACGGTATCCAGACGCGGAGCCGTGAATTCCAGGTACGCGAGCTGGAACATCGTCTCGATGTCCTTTGGCGAGCTCCGCCCTGCGAAACCTTCCGTAGTCTCGTCGATTCTCGGCGCCACAGAAGCTGCCTTGCCGGCGAGCTTCTTTCCGAGATCGATGCGATTGAAATTTCCAAGCCCGCCGAGTGAGACGATTGTCGATGCGAGTCCGGCGGACAGGTAACTCGAATCAGCAGCGAGCGAGCTTCCACCGGGGC
>DATEDH010000061.1:0-2106 GCA_035281765.1 Gemmatimonadaceae bacterium | reverse complement strand
GCCCCGCGAAATAGAAGCACCTCGCGCAGGTATCCTCGATTGAGAATTGCGCCAGTGATCAACAGGGCGACTCCGGCAATCACTACTATTGTAGTGTACCGCCAGAGCTCATTGCCGATCATTGAAGCGCCAAGGCACGCTATGCCGAGCGCGACAAACCACTCGCCCACGCGATCGATCTCGGCGCGCTGGCGGCGACGGCGCTCGCGAAACGGACGTATCGATGAAGGTGCTGCGGCGTCGTAGATAATTCCCGCCGACAACAGAACAAAGAGGACACCAAGCAGCACGGGGATCAACTCCAACCTCATAACGTCACCCCTGTTAATATTGTCTGAATGACCACACTTCCACGCGTTCGCTCCACCACCATCCTCGGCGTTCGCCGCGATGGTAAAGTCGCCCTTGGTGGCGACGGCCAGGTTTCGGTGGGTGAAACGATCATGAAGTCAAATGCGCAAAAGGTCCGTGCCCTTGCAGGAGGCAAATTGCTGGCCGGATTTGCCGGAGCTGCCGCCGATGCGTTCACGCTATTCGAGAAATTCGAGGAAAAGCTCCAACGGCACCCGGGAAACCTTTCTAAAGCCGCTGTAGAGCTGGCTAAGGACTGGCGGAGCGACAGAGTGCTGCGTCGCCTGGAGGCACTTCTCGCCGTTACAGATTCCGAGCGAGGGTTCATTATCTCGGGAACTGGCGACATCATCGAGCCAGATGACGGGATTCTCGCGATTGGGTCGGGTGGCTCATACGCGCTCGCCGCTGCGCGGGCCCTGCTCACAAATACTGACCTTTCCCCACGCGACATCGTTCAGCGCGGATTGTCCATCGCCGCTGATATCTGCGTATATACCAACTCCAACATCACGGTACTGGAACCAACAGCTTGACCTCGCTCAGAACGCAGAACGCGCTCGCACGGCTCGCTGATCTCACGCCGAAGAGCATCGTTGCGGAGCTCGATCGCTATATAGTCGGGCAGGCGGATGCAAAGAAGTCGGTTGCAATCGCGCTCAGGAACCGGTGGCGCAGACAGCGCGCGCCGGAGACGATTCGCGAGGAGATCTCGCCGAACAACATCATTCTCGTCGGGCCTACGGGTGTGGGTAAGACCGAGATCGCGCGACGCCTCGCAAAGCTTGCCGGCGCTCCGTTCATCAAAGTCGAAGCATCGAAGTTCACCGAAGTCGGATATGTCGGGCGCGATGTGGAGTCGATGGTTCGTGACCTTGTCGAGAGCGCGATCAACATGGTGCGCTCCGAAAGAGAGACGGAAGTTGAAGATCTCGCGCACGATCGCGTTGACGAGCGACTTCTCGATCTTCTCCTTCCTGTTCCTGCGGAAGCAAAAGGCACGACGCCTCGCGAAACTCCAAACAGCGGAGATACTCCAATTTTTCTCGTCTCCTCGAGCGGAAATGTTTCGCCCGAAATGGATGTGGAACAGGAGCGATACAAGAGAACGCGTGACAAGCTCAAGCAGCTTCTGATCGACGGACAGCTCGAGGGAAGGGAAGTCGAGATCGAAGTCGCGCAGCATTCACCTGTCATGTTCGACATGATGGTTCCGCAGGGTGCGCCTGAAGGGATGGAGAATTTCTCCGACATGCTTCAGGAAATGCTTCCCAAGCGCACTAAGAAGCGCACCGTAAAAGTCTCGGAAGCCCGGCGGATTCTGCTGGAGCAGGAGCTCGACAAGCTCATCGACAACGAAGACGTCACCGCGGATGCACTCGAGCGCGTCGAGCAGATGGGAATCATCTTCCTCGACGAGATCGACAAGATCGCTGGCGAGCGTGGCGCTGCGGGTGGACCCGATGTATCGCGCGAGGGAGTGCAGCGTGATCTGCTTCCCATTGTCGAGGGGTCCAACGTGCAGACCAAGTACGGAATGGTCAAAACCGATCACGTTCTGTTCGTCGCGGCAGGTGCGTTCCATGTTGCCAAACCGAGTGACCTGATTCCCGAGCTTCAGGGACGATTCCCCATTCGCGTCGAGCTGAAGCCTCTTACAGAAGCTGATTTCGTTCGCATCATGACCGAGCCGGAGAATGCGCTGACCAAGCAGTACGCCGCGCTCGTCGAA
This sequence comes from Gemmatimonadaceae bacterium, assembly GCA_035281765.1. Lineage (GTDB taxonomy): Bacteria > Gemmatimonadota > Gemmatimonadetes > Gemmatimonadales > Gemmatimonadaceae > UBA4720. Next base: position 23 of record DATEDH010000061.1, on the reverse strand, counting down.
GCGGACGGCTCGCTGCTCGACTT
>DATEDH010000060.1:0-22588 GCA_035281765.1 Gemmatimonadaceae bacterium | reverse complement strand
CGAGTAATAAACCTCCAAACCTCACTGCGCTCACTGCGCTCCCTGTTTAGCAGTTTGTCGTTCCTGCGAAGACACCCGTGCCTAAACGCCGGTCGATAACGACCGGCTTTTTTTTCGTCTCTGAGGACGCACTGCTCAACTCTGATTTTCTCCTGAGCACAAGCTGGCGGCCATGTGAGCAGCGCCAGTCAGATTCGCCGCATGTGAATCTGCGGTCGCCACCCCGCTCACCGGCACCTCAAGGACGACGTGAGTGAGATGAGCCGCGTTTCTCGTATCTATGGCGGAGACAGTGCTGCTCTTGCCCCGCACTGTGTCCGCAAATGCCATCAACCCGGAGAGAAACATGCGGACGAATCACCGACGTACACTGCGCTGGACCATTCCTTTGGCTGCCCTCGCGGCATGGGGATGTTCCGACCAGCCCACCGAGCCTTCTGCTACAGTCCACGCTCCACTCAACGCGGCCGTGCATTACTGGGATGCGCTCGCAACAACGCGGTGGAACCTGAGAGCTGCCCAATTATTCCAGCAGACCTCCCCGACGCCGCCGAACGGCCAGGCGTGGGCGAGCCGGACAATGACCTACCTCTCACTCGCACAGTATCGCGCAGCGGTCGCCGCCACGGCGCCGGCGAACAGATCGCAGCGCCCGTCGATGACTGCGGCGATCGCGCGCGCCTCGGTTGACATCCTGTCGCTGTTCTACACGCAGACGCCCGGGTATTCCCCGCCCTCGACCATCTCAGCGAGTCTCGAGCAGATGCTCATCGCAGATCGAAGCGGCGATGCGTGGCCGGGCGAAGCCAACACCAACATCGCGCTTGGAGACGCACTCGGCAGACAGGTTGCTCAAGCCGTGTGGGCGCAGGCACAGGCAGATGGCTACACAGCGTCGGCTACATCGACTGCGTTTGCTGCAGTTCAGGCGACTCGCCCGGTCGGCGCGCAATACTGGGTGCCGAGCGGTTCAGCGGTTCGGGCACTGTGGGGAGTGAAGCCATTCTTCCTCGAGCCGGAAGATCTATATCTCTCGCCCACGCCTCCCGATCTCGCGGGTCTTCAGGCCGCGGCTGCAGAAGTTCAGACGATAAAAACCGTCGGTTCCGCTGATCAGCTTGCAGCGCAGCTCGCCATCGCAAACCTCTGGAACAAGGTGCCGCCGAACGGTCCGTTCACGGCTGGCGAATGGAACCAGAAAGCGGACTCGCTCATCGTCGCACATCGCCGCACCGAGATCGAAGCAGCGCGCATTCTAACGATAGCGAATATTGCCGGCTTCGATTCGCAGATCGATTGCTTCCAGACAAAATACGTGCACTGGGTGGCGCGTCCGGCTCAGGTGAACAACGCGATCACGGCTGCGTTCTCAACGCCGAATCATCCGTCATATCCTTCGGGTCACTCGTGCATTTCCGGAGCGTTCGCTGCAGCGCTGTCGGGGCTATTCCCGGACGATGCAACGACGTCCTGGCTCGAATCGCAGGTCATTGAAGCGGGAATGTCGCGCGTGTACGCTGGAATCCACTACATGTTCGACATCGCCGAAGGCCAGGCAGTGGGCAGGCGGGCCGCGGCAAAAGCATTAGCGGGACGCCTCGAGTAGAAAACTTTCCAATACAGAGTGCGCGTTACGCGTCACTGATTACGCTGAACGCGCACTCTGTGCTGGACGAACCTATTTAACAGTAAAATCTTTTGCTCCGACCGAATCGCCATTGAGCGTGATCTTCACCTTGTAGTCACCCTTCGGCCACGCACTCGCTTTTGCGATGTGGAATTCGTGATAGGCATCAGCCGTCGGCGCGATGCTCTGTGAAGTTTCATCGACCGTCTGGCCATCCTGGAACGTGACTTTGGATCCGAGAGTGCCGCTTCCAGCTCCCTCAGTCTTTACTGAGATGTAGACGGTGTCACGCACACCGAAATCGTGCGCGTCATCCTTTACCGTCTTGTCAGCGTTGATTCCCTTGCCCGTCTCTACACCACTGACACGAAGAGCTGCCGCTGGTGCGGGCTCCGGCATCATCGACGTTGTATCCGCGGCGGGCGTTTCATTTTTCTTGCAGGCCGTCGCCACCAGCGCAAGCGCAAATGCTGCGACAGCAGCTGTCTTCATGCGATGCATCGCAATCTCTCCTGTTCGTTGATTATGAGGCCTCGGGAATCGTGAATTCCTGGCCGGGATGAATGAGATCGGGATTCTTGATCTTGTCCCGGTTCGCCTCGTAAATGCGATGCCACGCGTTCGCGTCACCGTAGAAGTGCTTCGCAATCTTGCTGAGCGAATCACCACTCTTCACCGTGTACGTCTGTCCCGATTGCGGGCCGACATCCAGCGGCGGCGTGTTGGTTGAAGCGCCTGACGATACGTCAGAAAAATCCGCCTTCGTCTTATCCGGGCTCTTGTCGTCGAATATGCCCATCGCTCCTCCTGCGATAAGGTTGCGTCCCCCAGAGCAGGTATTGCGCGGGCAATTTGCAGGCCGGAGATCGCGCTACGGGCGCCGGGCTAAAATCGAACCGGCCGCAAAATCCCCCGTCACATTTGTCATCGTGCGGAACATGTCGGGTACTGCATCGAGCGCGAGAAGAAGCGCGATGCCGGAAACCGGAATCCCCACCGAAGTGAGCACAGGTGCAATGACGAGAACAGATCCACCCGGCACGCCAGGCACGCTGAAGCTCAGCAGCACTGCAGTCATCACAACGGAGATCACCTGCACAGCGCTGATGTGCACGCCGTAAAGCGTCGCAAGAAACAACGTCCCGGTGAGCATCGCCGCGACTGCACCAACCCTGAACGTTGCAGTTGCAACGGGCAGAAAGAATGCGCGTATTCGCTCGGGCCACTGCATCGCGTCAGCTCCCTGCACCAGTGCAGGCAATGATGCAAGCGATGAGCGCGAGCTGAACGCAACAGCCTGCGCAGGAGCGCCATTCTTCAGATATGCTCTCGCATTCGCGCGCCCCATGACAATCCCGATAAAAAACAGATAGACGATCAACACGAGCGATATCACCGTCACAACTGTCACGTAGTACGCAAACGCGCCAGCCGCGCTCCATCCGATCTTTGCCGCGAGCGGAACTGCAAGAGCAAAGACACCGATCGGCGCAACAGCAAGCACCCACTTCACGATGACGAGCATGACGTCGGACACACCGCGAAAGAATCCAATAACCGGCGATCGCGTTGTAGTGTTTACGCGAGTGAGAGCGACGCCGAAGAAAATCGAGAAGATCACGAGCGGAAGCAGCGTTGCATCAGCTGCAGCTTTGACCGGATTCGAAGGAATCAATCCCTTCACCCATTCGGCGAGACCGGTTACTTCAGTCTTCGCCGGATTCGCTTCGACCTGAAGCTTCATCGCCTCGATTGCGCCCGCGCTGAGTGGCACCAGCTTCATGAGCGGCGGCACGACAACCGCCGAGATGATCGCTGCGCCGACAAGAATTGCGAGACATGTAATAAATGCGTCGAGCCCGAGCCGGCCGATCACTTTTGCGTCACCGGCTTCGCCAATCGTCACGATCACAAGTGAAACAACAAGCGGAACGACCGTCATGCGGATTGCATTCACCCACAACGCGCCGACGGGATCGAGAATCCCGATTAGCGCCGTACTCGTGCCGTCACCCGCCTGAGGGAGAAAGCCGCCGATCAGCAATCCTGCAATCAATCCCGCAAGCAGCCACTTCGTGCTCATGTATGATATTCCGGAGGGTTCGGCGCAAAATGTATGAATTCAGGTAGTCTTCCGCTCAAATCATTTGGGGGCGCCACCCGACGTATTCAAGTAAGCAGTTTGCAAATTCACGCCACGCTTGTTCTCCAGCCGGACGCCCGCCACGATATTAGGCGTGCCATCCCCAAATCCCCGGAGAGCACAAGTGTCCAACTCCAGTAAATCATCCCCGCGCAGACAATTCATCGGCCAGCTCGCAGGCGGAGCCGCAGCGCTCGCAGGCTTTGCCTACGGACCGCCGCTTTTCGCGGGCGAATCACTGAAAATTTCCCAATCCGATAAAGGACAATGGGACGACAGCTGGACCACAAAGCTCGAGGGGAAGAAGCTGCGCACTGTTTTCGACGCGCCGCAGGTCAACAGCGCACTCGCGCTGCACCAGGCCGATGCGGTCATCTCCAATTACCGCGACGTCGTCGGGACTCCTGAAACAGACCTCGGCCTTGTCGTCGTGATCCGTCACCGCGCCATACCGATGGCCTTCAACGATTTCATCTGGGAGAAATACAACGCGGGCGTCGATCTCAAGATGAAAGATCCGACGACCGGTGAGCCGGCAAAGAGAAATCCATTCCTGCATGCGTCGAAGGACGACAAGTTCGGCATGGTCGGACCCGCCCAATCACTCCAGACGCTCTACGAGAAAGGAGTCATCTTCCTCGGCTGCAATAACGCGGCAATGGGCTGGGCATACATGCTCGCGAAAGCGTCAGGCGGGAAAGTCGAAGACGTGCGAGCCGAGCTCAAGGCGAATACAATTCCCGGTATGATTCTTTTGCCGACGGGAATTTTCGCGGTGGTGCGCGCGCAGAATGTCGGCTGCTCGTACATGCCGGCATGGTACAGTCTTGGTGGAGAAGACTGACGCTTACAAGGTAGTTGCCGATCTGCTTCGGCTGCGCATGTGGGCAGTCGAAGCACTCTCGACGGGGCGTCCGGATATTCGCACCGTCGACATCATTCCGCGGGAGACATGGTTCCGGTTTCTCGCTCTCGAGCGATGCGCTGGACCGCTTCTCGAGAAAGTCAGCATCGACAAGATCCCTGAACCGGCACAGGGTGTCGTTCGATCGGCTGCAGCAGTCGAAGCGCAAAGCGCGCTCACCGCGCAGGCGGAAGGCCGCCAGATCGCAAGGATTGCACAGGAAGCGGGATTCCCTGTCGTTGTGCTGAAAGGCGGAGTCAACGCAGTTGCCGGCAGGCGGCCGATGCTCCCGCTCGTCGACATCGATCTCCTTGTCGATAGATCACACGTGAAAAGCCTCGTGGGTCGCCTCGAGAAAGCCGGCTTCGGTCGTCCGGCGCGCGAGCTGGATCACCACCAGGGATTGAAGCCCGCGACTGATCGCCTCGCCGTTGAAGTTCACTGGACAACCCATGACGATGGGACACCGCTTGATCCGCTTCTCTGGAACAGGGTACGCGCGATTGCTGAAGTACCTCCGCTGAAACGATTGTCGACGCATGATCATCTGGAGCACCTCATCGAGCACGCGATCATCGTGCATCGCGAGCGCTCGGTGTCACTGCGCGACGTCATCATCGTCGGCAATGCAGCGCGCGAATGCACGGAGGGCGAGCTTGCTCAGGTTCGTGAGCGAATCGCGAATCAGGAGCAGCACGAGCCTATGATGCAGCTTCTCGATTTTGCTCTTGCGATGAGCGAAGGCCGCGCCGCAAAGGATCCATTTATCGAAAGCTGCGCGATCTTTTATTCGGGAGTCGTTCTCGCTCCGTTCCTTCCAAAAGCATTTGCATCGAGCGGCGCGCTCGCATTCATACTCGAAATGGAGCTCGGCCGGATTTCACGCACCGATGCAATGCTGAACGCTCTCAAGTGGCGCGGCACTGGGCAGAAACATCTCAACGCAATTGCCGAGAAGTTTCCAGCGATCGGTAAAGGAATTTTTGGCCCGTCTCATCTCGCGTACTACGGAACTGTTGCCGCCGCAGTGCTCCCGTCGATTCGCGCTACACGGACTCAGGCTCTGAGCGAGCTCGGTCTGTAAAATTTCTTACGGCGCGGTCGAGCACCTGCGGATTCGCAAATGAATCGAGTCCCACGCTGAGCTCACCGCACGGCAGCGAAGCGGTTTCCTTTAACAGATCGAATACCCTTCCCGCGCTCTCGGCATCAGCGACAAGCCACGGGCTTTGTCTGATCAATCGCTCGAGCGCAATTACTGGCGGTACGTCGAGCGCCACCGTTGGTGAATCGGGTGCGACGCGCGTGAACAACACCCCGCCAACGTACGCTGAATCGAGGCGGCGGCCCTCGGGAAGATCAGACTCCTTCAGAGTTCCCCGAGATCCCGTTGATTCTCCTCTCGACCATCCCTCATCGATATGAAAATCGTCCGGCCACCCTTCTATCGATATCTCTTCGCCATCGCGCGCGAGAACGACATAGTCGTCCGACAGGTACGACCAGCCGGCCTTTATCAGGTTGGCTGTCGTGGTGGACTTTCCTGAATGCGAGTCACCGCATAGAAGCCACGCTTCGCCCGATTCGGGATGCACGACTGCTGCTGCATGCATCGCACTCCGCCCGTCACGCAGCAGCAGCAGCGCGGCAACGATTGTCAAAAGGGACGTGAAATCCGCAGGCGACGGATCGACGTCATCAGGAACAACTACAGTTGCGACGCGCGACCTTAGATCTGCAATTGCATCCATGTGACCTGACGACGCCGCGAGCATTGCGAAGCCGCGCTTTGAATCCACCCACGCTTTTACTCTGCCGAGCATGAGTGCGGGGGACTCCGGCTGAGTGAATGGCTCGATATTGCCGCGGTCCACCCGTATCGATGGCCCGTCAGGATGATCGTCCGCAAGGATCTCGGGAAGGGACGGCATCCACTCACCAGTGGCATCTCGAAGCGATTCGTCCACCGACAGGATCAGCGAACCGTCACGAACGAGCGACTGATGGATGTAGCTCACAGGAGAATCACCTGCGATGGAATACGAGCTCCTCGTAGGTCATGTCGGTGTCCTGCACGAGCTCGGGCCCATCGTGCAACACCCATGAGTGCGCGGTTACTTCCTCCTCGTCTTCGTGCTTCACGTTCTTCACCCCGATGCGGATTGCAGCAGGACGGCCGAAGTCCCTGAGCACGAGATACTGAGCGGCGCTGCGGTAGAGACACGTATTTCGCCACGCAGTATGAGTGCGCGCAAGCTGCCGGACCGTTCCGTTTGCAACGCGCAGCGCGACAACGAGACGCGGATCAGTATGCGTCCGCTTCACTTCCGGATCGACTTTTGAATCGATAGCCGACTTGAGGCGATCGCCCGACACCCACAGTGGAGCCCGCAGCGCAGCACGGACACCGACGAACGCGGACCGTGCCGCGCCCGCCGGTGAATATCGCGCTGACATCGCGAGCATCCTGAGCGTCGAGTGGTGTGTCACTTACTTTGCGCCAAGATCCCGTGCGAGTGAGCTTACGAGCGTTGCCTCGCGTGTCAGCGCCGCCGCAACGCGCGAAATCTCACCGTCGACATTTTCCCACTCTCCCTGCTCGATCGATTCGCGCACAGCAGGCATTGTCTTCACACCATAGCCCGTGTAGAAACCCGGCGCGTAGATGAGGTGCTTGTACCAGCCGCGCCCCTTCAAACCGTCGTTCGATGTTAGCGCACGCTCGGCCTGCACGAGCTTCGCATTCACCGATTTCAAAGCCGCGGGGTTTTTCCCGGCGAGATTTGCCGCTGCGCGATCGTATCGCCGCGACGCCGAGCTGAGTGAGTCGAGCGCGTTGAGAAGTGGAGCAAAGTTGAATTGCGGTGGCTGAGTTCGACGCATCGGGGCACCGACAGGATTGCGCGGATCTCTCAGCGCGAGATACACGCCGTCGTCTATCATGCGATTGGTGTCGTTGATCTGCTCGTTCCGCGAATCACGCAGTCGTTGCAGCTCCGTCGCATAGGTTCGCGCGGTCTCCGCCAGATTTGTAAAAGTGAACGGAAGCAGATCCGCGCTTGCAAGCCGCATGACTGCAACACCCATCGTCTGCGCGAGAGCCTTGCCGTAGGCAAACGACGAATCGCTGAAGTTCATGAACCAGTAGAAATCGTCGTAGATGGAATGATAGATCCCCCCATCATCCTCTCCGCCGTAGCTCATGTTGAGCGATGCGATTCCGAGATGCTGAAGAAACGGTGAGTAATCGGAGCCCGAGCCAAGCGCGCCGATGTGAAGATCTTCGCGATTGCGAGCATCACGACGGTCGTCCGCACTCCCGAATGAAAGACGCCTTGCCTGCATGCGCTTCCATGCGCTCTCCTTCGTTTCGGGATCCTGAATGTCTCTTGCAACGCTGTTGACGAAGCTCTCGAGCGTATGCGAGCCTGCTGCGCCGAGGAATCCGCGACCGTTGGTGTCGCTGTTGATGTAGATGACGGCGTGTTGCTTGAGCTCATCGTCGTGAGCCTCGGCCCATTCAGTCGATCCAAGCAGTCCCGGCTCTTCGCCGTCCCACGCTGCGTAGATGATCGTGCGCTTCGGCTTCCATCCCTGCTTGAGCAGCTCGCCGAACGCGCGTGCCTCCTCGAGCTCAGCGACAAGTCCCGAAATCGGATCCTCGGCGCCATTCACCCATGCATCGTGGTGATTGCCGCGGATGATCCACTGATCTGCTTCTGTCGTCCCGGGAATTTTCGCGATGACATCATATAGTGTGCGCGTATTCCAGTCCGATTTCACGACGAGATGCACCATCGCCGGCCCGGGGCCGAAGCGATACGTGAGAGGCAGTCCTCCCTTCCATGAATCGGGGACGACCTGACCTTTAAGTGCAGCGAGAAGCGGCTGTGCATTTCCGTACGAGATCGGAAGAACGGGGATCTTCGTAATTGTCGGGACCTTGTCGAGATCGAGACGCTTTGCGTCTTTCGTTGCGCCAACTCCCGGGGTTCGTGGATCGCCAGGATATGTCGGCATGTCTGCGACCGATCCGCGCTGCACTCCCTGCGGCGGACGCATTGGTCCCGCGGGAAACACATCGCCGCCGCCGTAACCATCGTCGCCGGGATCGGAATAAATCAGGCAGCCAACTGCGCCGTGCTCTGCCGCAACTTTCGGCTTGATGCCGCGCCACGATCCGCCGTACTTCGCAATTACGATCGCGCCTTTCACCGAGATGCCGCGGCGCTCGAGCTCTTCATAATCAGCCGGCACGCCATAGTTAACGAAGACGAGCGGGCCGGTTACATCGCCGTCGGCGGAGTAGGCGTTATATGCCGGCAGCTGCTCGCTCTGCTGATTCGATGTTGGATCGCCTTCCACCGGAGTCTCGTCGAGATTCGCAACGAACTTCGTTGGAGCAACGAGCTCGACAACGCGCTGCTTCGGAGTGGGAAAGAGAACGTCGAATGTCTCGATCTCGGCCTGCCAGCCATACGACTTGAACTGATCGCGAAGCCATTCTGCGTTCTGCTTGTCGTACGGCGAGCCAACGTGATGTGGTCGTGCCGAGAGCAGCCGCATGTTGTCGCGCATGCGCGCGGGATCGGGGATGGCTTTCAGCTTTGCTTCCCACGCCAGCTCGGATTTTGACGACTCGGCTGTGAAGCCTTTTAGCACGGGATCAGCAGCGGGGACTGCTGCGATTGCTGATAGTGCAAGCGCGATTATGGAAGGAGATCGCATAATGATGTGGGGGTTTTTTTGCTGGGGTTGAGTGCAGGAGAAAGTGTATCTCGCGTTTGCAGAACATGCCACCGGTTGGGAACGGCGCTACCTGCTACCTGCTGTCTGCTGCCAGCAACAGCTACCTGCTACCTGCTACCTGCTTACAGCAAAGCAAAACAGCGATTCGGTCTGTTTTGCTGTTAGCAGATAGCCGGCAGCAGGTAGCGGTCGCTGGAGTCAGGCAGCAGACAGCAGGTAGCGCCGTTCCGAGCGCGCTCGCACCGTTCTAAGTTTTGAACTCAATGCGAAGACTTATCACGCCAACGATCATCACGATCGCCGTAATCGCGGGATGGAACCGGGTTCCGTCTCTCGTCGACGAGCCAGGCGGCGCAGCGGCAGCCGGTGTCGAGTTATTTCTCCCGACGCCGTATGTAATTTTTTCCCCGTTCTCGAGAACCCTCGATGCGCTTACGCTTCTGAGCACAGCCCAGGCAATCGCACTGTTCGTCACAATCGGAGTGATCGTAATAGCGGTAAAAGCCCACCGCGGCTGGAAGAGCGGACTATTGTCCCTCGGAGCAACTCTCCTTGTGATCGCAGCATTGGAAGCTGCAGCAGTAGTTCTTCCCCGCCCGATGGCAGCGTTGCGTGCATCCGATCCTGACGTGGTAAGAATCGATTTTCATAGTCATTCGGGCACTTCGCACGATGTGCGAAAGAGCTTCACGGTCGAAGACAATCGGGATTGGCATCGTGATGGCGGCTTCGACATCGCGTACGTAACCGACCACGTGAAATTCGCCGGCGCCGAGGACGGCGAGCGGCGGAACCCGAAGCGTGCTGGTGACGGAACGTCGATCATCACAGGTATGGAAGGCCGCTATCACAAGATCATGTCGACGATCGTGCTCGGCATCACGAGTGCCGACACTGCTCTCCTCGATAAGCGCGGCAACATTCTTCCCGGTGATAAGAAATCGCCGCGTCAATATGTAAGTGTCATCGCGATCCCGAATCGAAATCTCGATTCGCTTTCGCGCGCGATTCTCGACAGCACGGTTGCCTTGCCGAATCTCAGGGCGATCGAGTTAATCGACGCAGCACCGCGCGGACTGGCTCAGCTCGATCGCGAGGAAGCAAAGCTGCGTAGAATCGCGGCAGGCCTGAACCTCGCTCTCATCTCAGCATCGAACAATCACGGCTGGGGACGCACAGTCGCGGGATGGAATCTCATGACTCTGCCTGGCTGGCAATCGATGCCGCCCGATACTGTCGCGTCTCGAATCGAGAACGCACTCATAGTGAATCGAGGCCCCGTTAAGCTTGTCCATCGAACGCGTCCGTCTCTTCACGGCGTCGCCGTCGCCGCGACCCTGCCAGTTGTCGCATACCAAACCCTCGGCACACTCACCATGCCCGAGCGCTTGAGCTGGATTGGATGGACATGGCTGCTTGCCCTCGTCGCTCTCTTCCCAGTACGAGAGGCATCCACGCGAAATCAGCGTGCCTGAATTCGGCGCGAGACACGAGACGCGAGTCGCGAGCTAAACCTCTCGCGACTCGCGTCTCGTGTCTCGCGTCGTATTTCCCTGAGCTTATTTATACCGCGTCAGACAATGAAGTGAATGTGAATTCCTTCACTTTCAACGGCGGAACCACAACAGCCCCACCAGCTTCTGTTCCCGCCAGACGTACAGCGGGCCCGATCGCCTCGAGATTGTTCAGCATGAACAGCGGCGAATCGTTGAAGCGGAAGTTCTTGATGGCCTTCGTGATTTTCCCGTTCTCAACCAGGAACGTTCCGTCGCGCGTGAGACCCGTATAGAGAATCGTCCGCGGATCCACTTCGCGCAGATACCATAGACGTGTCACGAGAATGCCCCGCTGCGTCGACTTGATCATGTCGTCGAGCGACGTCGTTCCGCCTGACATGATAAATGACGTCGGCGCACCTGTTGGCTGCTTGCCCATCTTCTTCGCCCAGAAGCGCGAATAGTACAGCTCTTTCAACACGCCGTGATCAATGAAAGTCTGCTTGCCGAGCGGCAGTCCGTCACCGTCCCACGGCTGCGAGAGAATCATCGGATCGAATGGATCAGCGATAATCGACACTCGCGAGTCGACAATCTTTTCGCCGATCTTGTTCCCACCGCCCTGTTTGGTGAATGGAGAACGGCCTTCGTCAGACGAGCGGGCATCGGCGTAGAACCCGATCAGCTGAACGAGATCGCCAACTGCCTGCGGCTCGAGAATTACTGTGTACTTGCCAGGCTCGATCGCGACTGGATTGCGTGACAATCTCGCCTTGTCGATCGCGCGCGAGCTCACCGTGTTCACATCGAGCTGTCTCCAGTCAGGATGCTCAGCGCCTGCCCATCCCGATCCGGTTCCGTCATTCGTGCGAACCGTCAGTGTGTAGTTCGCATTCGTGCTCTTGTGATACGCGAAGAGCTTTTCCTTGTTGCCGAGTGCGTTGGTCGAGGTCGTGACGACGAGATAACCTGCTGCACTCAAGTCACCCGCCTTGCGCGCCGGCTCGAGCGCGGTGAGCGCGGCCTTTGCGAGATCGGTTGCATCGAGTTTTTCAGTCGTATCGAATGCCGCGTCAACAGTCTTGATGTTCTGCGGGCCAAGATCGGGCATCGCTTCCGGATCGTCCGGCGCAAGCTTCGCGAGACGCTCCGATTCGCGAACCGTATTCAGTATCGCTTCATCGCTCAGGTTGTTCGTGACGACTGTCGCTTTCTTCGGACCGAACGAGCTTGTGATCGCGACATTCGCATCAGCGACACTGCCCGCCGTCGAGACCTGGTTCGCCGCGAATCGAATGTTGTTCGCGAGCGAGCTCGACACGTTCACGCTGATTGCATCAGCCTGCGACATCTTCACTGCCTTCTCGATGATCGCCTGCGATGCGTCACGCGAGATGATATCGCCTTCGTCCGCGCTCGCAATCGGGATCAATCGCTTTGGCGATCTCATGCCTTCCTCCCGGTATTGATGACGTTGATGTTGCGGAAGCGCGCCGGCGGCGATCCGTGACTTACTGCGTTGATCTGCGGCGGCTGGCCCTTACCATCGAAGAAGCTTCCGCCGAGCTCGTACGATTTCTTTCCACCGATCATGTCCATCGAGTTCCAGAAATCGGGTGTGCGCATCTGGTACGCGACGTCCTTCAGCATGCCGTTGAGCTTTCCACCCTTGATCTCATAGAACACCTGGCCGCCGAACTGCGCGTTGTAGCGCTGCTGGTCGATCGAGAATGATCCGTCGCCGATGATCGCAATTCCCTTGTCGGTCGCCGCAATCAGATCCTCGAAGCTCTGCTCCTTCTCACCAGGCAGCAGCGAAACGTTCGGCATTCTCTGGAACTGAATGCTCGACCATGAGTCGCCGTAGGAGCAGCCGTGTGATCGAACGGGCTCGCCCTTCTGGTCGTACCACCACTTGAGCCAGTTCGCCTGCTCGCGCGTGGTCTGATAATCGTTGAACATTCCCTTCTTCACGATGAGGAAGTCGTCAGGCTTCACGCCTTCGTCGTCGTAGCCAATCGTCGCGAGTCCGCCTGACTGCGAGCGATCGCCCTGGATGTTCATGAACTCAGGACCGTACTTGAGCTTGCCGAGCACCTTGTCTGGCGGCGATACGAACGATGTTCCAGCGTAGTTCGCCTCGTATCCGCTTGCGCGATCGAGCTCCGTCGGGTGTCCGATCGATTCGTGAATCGTGAGCCAGAGGTGCGACGGGTGAAGCACGAGATCGTATCTGCCCACATCGACTGGCTTTGCAGAGAGTTTCTGCGACGCCTCCTCTCCCCACTTCTCCGCGTTCTTGACGAGATCCTCGGAAAGCACGAACTCCCATCCACGACCCATCGGCGGCGATACTGATCCGCGATTCTGGAAGTCGGACTGATCGGGAGCGATTGCAGTGATCTGCATCGGTGCCCAGCTCTGGATGATCGTCTGCGTGATGATCGAGCCGTTGGTGTCGGCGTAGTTGCGCTCATTCTTTCTGAAGAAGAGTCCGCTGAAAACGAACTTGACGTTCTTCGCCTTGAGCGCGGCCGCGTTCGCCTTCAACAGGAGATCTGCTTTCTGCTCGACGGGAATCGTCCATGGATCGATCTTGTAGTCGTTCTTCCACGAGACGTCCTTGAACGTCGGAGCAGGCGCGAGCTCGACAGCATTGCCGCGCGCGATTGCAGTTGCCTTGGCTACTGCGACTGCGCGCTTGGCTGCGCTCGCGACTCCGTCCTTCGTCATCATGCGTGTGGCAGCGAAGCCCCACGTTCCATTTACAAGCGCGCGAACACCGGCGCCGATCGAATCAGTGTCGACGACGTTGGTGATCTGCTGCTCGCGGGTCGAGACGAAGTTCTGGAGATAACGTCCGATTCGAACGTCGGCGTAGCTTGCGCCCGCCATTTTCGCAGAGTTGAGCGCCTCCATCATCAGGTCGCGCGTTGCTGCATCCATTTCGGGAGCGGGCGGCTCCGGCGCAAACGGCGGAGCCAGTGGCGCTAGTCCGTGCGCCTTGCGGAACGCTGCTTCAGCCGCAATTGCGCCGGCGACGAGCGTTCCCTTCTTGAGGAAATCTCTTCGGTTTGTCATGTCGTACCGGGGGAGTTTTGTTTGAGCGTGCTTCTAGTTTGCCGCTATTGAAGATGCACACTGCGGCGGCACGACGTGAGTACGCCTTCTGTAAGAAAGTTGTAGGAGCCCCAGGTAGCGAATCGGCTGGGACTCGAACGACGATGCGCTGCTCTCAGTCGGCATCGCACGATCGATCAACATTGCGCGCTTTATTAACAGGGAGCGCAGTGAGTACAGTGAGGTTTTGAGGGTTGTCTGAGTGGCGCCGCTAGTTGGCCCAATCCAACAGCCACTCTCACCAGGAGTGATAAACCTCAAAACCTCACTGTGCTCACTGTGCTCCCTGTTTAACTGGTTTGATAGTTCTTTCGTTAATCGCCGGGATCAAAGCGACTTCAGATACTCGATGAGATCGGCTCGCTGCTGAGTTGTGAGCGAGAGCTTGAGATATTGTTGATAGTGGGCAACCACATCTTCAAGAGTCGCGGCACTGCCATCATGGAAATACGGAGGATGCTGCAACAGCCCGCGAAGCGGCGTCGTGCGATAGGCCTTCTGTGAAGTGCGCTCAGCATATCGCGGATCCATCCCCGTTTCAGATGCAGCGTGAAGTCGCCCGCGATTTACGTCACTGAGAATCGCGCCCGAATGACAGCTCGAACAATTGGCTGCGCCGGTGAAGACTTCCCGGCCGCGCGCAACGGCATTCGCATCGAGCGCGACTGCAGGGGCAGGTGCGGATAAGCTCAGCTGGTAATCGCGAAGTGCGGCGAGCTTTGGCGTCACGAGATCAGGCTCCTGCACGACGTTGATGTTGAGCCGCGGGTCGCGAAACGTTCCCTGACCATGCATTTGCGTCACTGCGACGTACGCATTCCAGTATGAGACCGGACCTTCCGCGGTGAATGTCTCCTTGCTCACGCCATTCAATCCGTATGCGGGAGGAATCACGATCGGCGTATTCTTTCCATCGATATTGAACCGCGGATCGTAATGCCCCTTCCCCCAGGAGTTGTACACAGCCTTCTGACCGGGAGTGAGCGCAGGCGAAAGTCCAACAATCGCGCCGGGATTCAAGTCGATGTTCGCCCAGCCATCACGTCGCGATCCAATCCCCGGCGCAAATGAATTGTCTACGCTCGAATGACAGAGTGCGCACGTGATGCCCACTCTCATCAAAGTGTCCTTCCCGTTCACGTTCTGAACGTCGCCCTTTACGCCGACCACCGCGTTGAGCTTGAGCAGCGCGAGTGTCGTTGCTGTGCTGTTGAGATCCACCTGACCGGCTGCGATCGCGGTCTTTACCGCCTCCGGCAGCGCGTCCACATCCACCTTGAGCCCAACGGAAAGCGCCACCACAGGAGTCACCGCTTTCTGAATGACCTCATGCATTCTCAGCGTGTCGGTCCAGAACTTTTCGTCGCCGAACGTGTCGAACCGGAAAATTTCCTTTCCGGTTGCAATCGACTCGGGGTCAGGAGCATTTGGGCCGTCGTCACTGCACGATGCAAGGAGCAGCGTACTCATCACAACGAGTCCGGCGAGTGAGCTCAAGACCGAGTACGCCATGCTCCACCGTCGTGCGGGCGTCGCGCCCCCGGACTTCGTCGCTGACTCGCCGCTTCGCTGCCACATCTGACCATCCTCGCGTGAAAGGGATGACACTCCTGTCCTCAGACGGGAGCCTCATCCCTTTGCACTAAAAAGTCAACTTTAACCTTGATTTATTGAGGTGAAGGTCATTTTTCTTGCGGCGAACGCACACATGATCGGCGCACCTCCCGACCATAGACTGGGCGTTAATTAACAGGGAGCACGGTGAGCACGGTGAGGTTCTGAGGTTTATCACTCGCGATGACAGTGGCCGTCCCATTGGGCCAACAAATCGCGCCACTCAGACAACCCTCAAAACCTCACTGTGCTCACTGCGCTCCCTGTTCAACTGCCTTTATACGATTTGGCCACAGTCGAAAAGCTTAGAGTCGAGTCACACGACCCGCAGCTGGAGCCTCGACCTTTCCACCGAGCCGCTCGGTGATGTGTTTCACGACGAGATCGGCCGCCCGCGGTCCGGCTGCCTGATTCGCACACGCCGTCTTTGCCTCAGGAACGATGTACCCATCCCCGCCCTCGCACGCCGGATACACATTCAGCGCGAGCTTCAACGTATCGGTCGGCTTTATCACCGACCCATCAGCACGGCGAAGATCTCCCACAATCCGCGACCCGGACGGCTTCGACGGATCCCACGAGAATTTCACCCCGGAAACCTGGATGTACGCGCCCTTCCCAACCGACGTCGGTGCAACGCCATGCTCCAGCAGCTCGCGCAGCCGTGCACCCGTGATCGGGAACGTCATGATTCGAGTCTCGTCAGCAAAAAGGAAAATCGACTCGAGCTGGTAATTCGTGATCGGACCTACGGGCAGAACATCGTCGATTCGCATCGTGCCCGAATTCATGAGCGCAACGTCGGCGCCTGTTCCAAATCTCATCGCATCGGTAACGAGATCGCCAAGCGGCGACTCGCGCGCGCGATTCACTTCATCACGACCGTCGAGCGGAAATGCAATCGTCGCAATCGTGCGCTCAGGCCCGAGCCGCTTCACGACGCTGTCACTCCACGCTTTTACGACCGTTTGAGTGGCAGGATCCAATGGAATCGTATGATCTATCTCGATGATACGATCCGCCTGCATCCATCCATTCGGAGTCTGCGTGATCGTAAAGAGCTGCGCACTCCGCGAATTCGCATCGGCTTTGAGCAGGCGCTTCTGTCCGATCAGAATGCGGTGACGCTCGTGCTCATGACCGCCGAGTATGAAGTCGAGATTCGATTCACGTGCGAGCAAGGCGCTGTCCGCCTCGAGCGATTGATGCGTGAGACCGTATACGACCTGCGCACCCGCAACCTTGAGAGCTGCGATTGCAGCGTGCGCGGCACTGTCGGCGTTGAAGCATTTCACGTATCGGCGATAATCGCTGACGATCGTCACGCCAAAGACTCCAACTTTTACGCCGCTGATTGTCGTCGTATCCCACTTCGACACGCCAGGGAATGGCTCGCCGCTCGCCTGCATGCAGTTTGCCGATGTCCACTTGAATTTCGAGTTCGCGATTCGTGAAATCAGCGTGTCACGATCCAGCTCGAACTCATGATTGCCGAACGTTACGAGATCGAGCTGCGCGGCATTGAGCTGCTCCCGCATCTGCTCACCGCGATACCATTTGCTCAGCAAACTCGGCGACATGAAATCGCCGGCAAGCACAAATGTTATTGGCCCTTGCTTCGCGAGCGAATCGCGCAGATACGCAACGCGTGCAAGGCCGCCGAGTCCGCTGCGAAGCGTATCGCCGAAGTAGACATCGTTGATCGAAAGGAACCTGAGCGAAGGTCCCTCTACTGCGGGAATCGTGGCTGGCGTGGGGGCCGTTGTCACAGGAGCGGGTGCGGTAGTGCACCCGCTCGCGATCGCCGCCAGGAGGGCGGCGATTGGAATTTTCTTCAGGGTCATTTAGTCACAATAATGACCTGATTGCTCAGTGTAGTGCCAGTCGTGACAACCGCTCCGCCTGTGAGAAGCGCGGGCTTGTAACCCGATGCGACTGTCGGTGTCGCTCTCACGGCGTACGTGCCGGCCGGAACGAATGCGAGCGTAAAGTTGCCGCTGGCATCAGTCACACCAGTGCGCACGACGCTGTTGCTTTGAGTGTCATTCAGTGGTGTACCGGCTTTGAGTACTTCGACAGTTGCGCCGGCGATTCCAGCACCACTCGCGTTATCAGCGCGCACTGAACCGGTGATTGTTCCCGTGTTCTGCTGCGTCGTTGCGTGAATCACCGGTTTGAAGAGCAGTCCATTCTGCGAGATGGAGTTGCCGCGCATCACGAAGCTGCGCCCCACGTCGAAATCGACGAGAAGAGTTGTTGTCCCGTCAATCACGTCGAACGGCTCGTCGAGCATGATCTTGATTCCGTTCTTTCCTGCGGACGGCCACTTGATCTCGGGCTTCGTGTCGTCGTTGAGCGTGATATTTGATTGATCAGCATCGATGATCATCCTGAACGACTTGTACGTACCCACCGGAATTGTCGCCACACCGAGATTCGATGTCTGACCGTTCGTTAACGTCAGAAGATTGATGCTCTGGTTTGGTGAAACCAGCGTTGTCCAGCCGGAGTTGTCAGTGTCAGCGGCTTCCGCCGAATCTGTATCGGCAAGCTTTGCATCGATTCGCGTGACGAAAATGTTGACGCTTTTTACTTCACTGAGTGGAAAGGGCGCGTCGGTTAGAAGAACGTTGACCTTTCCCGAATTGGTGAGAGTAGGTCCGTTTGCGTCATCGCATGCGGCCAGCCCGAGGGTTCCCGCAATGGCGAGCGCCGCAAGCGCTCCAAAGTGTCTTTTCATGATGTACTGCCTCCCGAATTTTGGTGCTCCGTACCTCTTGAGAGAGGCAGAAAACAGGCCACCAAACGCGATTCGAAAGGTCGTTCGGGACTATATCGAATCCCTGAGCAGCGAGAGCTTCGACGCCGCGCGCCGGGCAGCGTCATGATCGCCCGCAGCATTCGCGTATTTCACCTCATCGGCAAGCGAAGCGGCCAGATAACGCGGCCAGCCTTTCATGTGTGGACGCTGCTGAACAACGACAAGCGCGCGATCGGCGTGGCCGAGTGCGAAATAAAGTCGCGCAGTTGCGAGTGTCGCCCACACTGTCCCGTCGCCGAGCGCAGGACCTGCGAGCATCAGGTTGTCGAGCCTCTCGACTTTTGAGCGCGCGCCGCGGCTGTTACGGGATACGTCGAGCATTGCATCGACGATATCCGCGCATGATCGAGGTGCAGCAGCAACCGGAATCGTGCTTGACGATGCCTGCGCCGAACGGAGCGATTGAATCATCGCGCGTATCTCATTTGCCTCATGTCGATCGATCGACTGCCGCCTCCACGGTGCTGCGCGCCATTGCGCGAGCACGCACATGTCAGCGGCATTCAGTGCGCGTCCTGTTTCATCTGCCGTCGGCTGAGCGATTGCATTTTTCAGCTCTGCAGCTGAACGATCAGCCGCAGCCGCATCACCCTCGCCATACAGCGCATCGAGCACACGAAGCCGCAGGTGCGCGCGCGATCCCGGCTGAATGTCCTTTAGCCGTTCCGTGATGTTGAGCGCTTCGAGGGACTTCCCCGCATTCATCGCCGCGCTATGCTGCGCGAGCAGGACATCGAGCCGGTCCGGCGCGAGCACTGCGCCAGATGCAAGCATTGCGAGAGCGCGCTCGCCATCCGCGCGTGCGACAGCCTCATGCTGTGACGCCATCGCAATTGCGCGCAGGCTCGGCTCAGGCAACGACCGGAATCGCGATCGAATCCTGCGCAGCTCAGCCGTGTCGTCTCTCGCAACCGCCACGCGCCAGCGAATGAATCCGCCAAGCTCACCGCCGATTTTCCCGATATCGTAGCGTGAAAGAATGTTGTTGATCGCGCGAATATTTCCATCACGCGCGGCGAGCTGAAGAAGACCGCGTACGGCGCGGGGATTATCGCGATCGAGCTCGAGCGATTTCCTGAACGCGGCTTCGGAGCGCTCGGACGCATTTCGAATTCCGAGAAATCCGCCATCATATAGAAATCGCTCGCCGAGCTCGGTCCATGCTGTCGCGCGATCGGGGTTGAGTGTGACAACTTTTTCCCACGCGGCGATCTGCTCTCCCACATTCGACGGCTCGGGGAATCTCGGTCCCGCGAGTGCGATCAGGTACGCCTCGTCACGTCCGCCAAGTTTTTCGCGCGCTGCCCATGCGAGTGATAGTCCGCGTTCGTGTTGTTCGGCGGAATTGCGGCGATCGGCGGTAATCGCAAGACCGAGTGCCGCAGGTGCAAAGGTCGAGTCAGCAGCAAGTGCCTGCTCGTAAAGCTGAACTGCACCCTTGAAGTTGTCGTCGTGAAACGCTGCTTCTGCGCGAAGATATGACCGCAGCACGGGAAAGCGCGCATCGGCAAATGCATTCGCGCGGTCCGCGCCTATCGCTGCCTGCGCGATGAGTCTCGTCGCAAGCGTTTCAACGAGAGATGAAAGACTGTCGACCTTGCCTGCAACCTGCGTCGACGCGCGTTCATCACCGCTCGCGACGTCATATATAGTGGCGGAGATCGAAACCATTGCCTGCGTTCCGGCAATTCGACCGATCATCACTTCGCCTGCGCCCGCGGTACGCGCAACTTTGCGAGCGTGATCCACAGTGGCTGCGAGTGTCGCTCCGCGCGGAATGTCGAGTGTATCCAGAATCGCGAGCACCATTCCTGGATCTACGGCGCGTGGTTTATCAGAGACACTCAGCCAGCGCGCCATCAAATCGGCAACGCCCTCGCCAAGAAAAGAAATCGTCTTATCGGTTCCATCGACTCCGAATGGCAGAATCGCGACCACATCGGGACGCCCTGGTGCCGATGCTGCGACGGCTGACTTCGGCTCATCACGTCGAAGCAGAAGAAGCACGATGATCACCGCGATCGCTGCAGCACCGGCCAGCGACGCCCCGACGATTTTTTTCACCTTCGATCGCACCGTCGCGTTTCTTATCGACTCGGCATTTTGCTCTGGTCTCGCGTCTCGAGGTGGAACCTGGACAGTTCCTCGTGGCGGAGTGCGCTCACGTCGGGACACGCCGGCCGCCTCGAGCTTTTCAATTCGCTCGGCGACCGCGTTTGAAATTGGGAGCCCAAGCTCGTCGCGCATCGCATCTTCGTGGGCGTGGCCGACCCGCAATGCGCCAGCGATATCCCCCGATCGCTCGAGCGCGTCCATCAGATTTGTGATCGCAATCGAGTCGTGCGGATCGAGCGCTGCGAGACGCCGCCACCAGTCGATTTCGACATCGAGCACCCCTTCGCGTCGAGCGCCTTCCGCGAGGCGCCGCAGAACCGACTGCGCCTGTGACGCATAATGCGCTCGTTTCGAATCGAGCCATCGTTCGAATTCAGATGCACCCGAAACAACGAAGCCTTCGCAGAAGGGTCCGCGATATAACTCAGCTGCCCGTTCGAGCTCGCCTCTTCGAATTGCATCGGCGAGGTCCGCGGCGTCCACAGTGACGACCTCACGGTTCAGCCTGATGTCGGCTACGCCGAGGAAAAGGTCTTCGTTGTCGACGACTTTTCGGAGGGCGTAGAGAGTCTGGGCCAGCGCCCTTCGCGCTTTCTCCGGCTCGGCATCGGGCCAGAGGAGCGCGGTGATTTTGTCCCTTGAAATTCCTGTATCCCCTGCATCGGCGAGAATAGCGAGCACGGCAAGCGGACGGCGCTGCCCCGCAGTGCTTCCGGGGACTGAGCCATCGCGCAGCAGGACAAGCCTTCCGAATGTCGCCAGCTCGATGTTGCGGGTCATTTCAGGAAGTTCTTCCGGGATTTCTAAAAGAAATTTAGAAGGTCTGAAGGTTTTTGATTTTCTTCTGATATCTATCAGATAACGCCTTTGTAAACTGGCGCAATGATGAAGGGGGCCTTCATCCAGATGGTGAGGGGTGCGGTCTCTCCAAGCCCACCCCTCCCATCACCTGGAAGTACGAGCAATCCGGCGACGAAGTAGTTCCGCCGGTTGGCTTTCCTCGCTGTGGTGCTGGTGGGCTGATCAGGCGCGGTGGGCGCCGTTTTCATGTTGATCAGGCAGCCCGGGCGAACCAGAGTGTGTTCAGCTGTTCGAGATCACGCTGGGAAGTCAGAGGCGGAACAACTTCACGCGCCTGAACAGGCAGTTGACGGTGGCCTTACCAGGCCCCTGTCTTTTTCATGTCGAGCCGGAGGGGATGCTTGCTCTGCCCTTCCGCGACGATGTAGGGAATGTTCATCCGGTCGCCGTTGATTGTCCCGACAATCGGCGGCGGCTTGCGTTTTTGTTTGGTGGGGTCCGGAAGGAAGGTGATCTGGGTTCCCTTCACACTGAACTTTCCCTTGTAAGTCTCGCTCAGCATCGGGCCCGGTCTCACGGCTGCCTTTGGCCGTACGTGCTGACGGTAGTACTTGAACGATGCGATGAATCGCCCGTCCGGTCTCAAGGTCACGTTGGCCTTCTCGAGCTTGAACCAGTGCTCCCAGCCATCTTCTGATGGAACGCGCTCGATCCGCGGGAGCGGATGCGCATTGAGAAGCGTACCCGAATAAAGTCCGGTCGGTACCGCGGGGGGGGGTGGTACTAAAAGGAGTCCAGCCAAACCAAGGATCTTGAGCAGCATCTATCCAAGATGAACGGCGGAACATTATCGCGCAATCTTTTCAAAACCGGAACGAATACTGGCAAACGGGATCTGACCAGTTGAACAGGGAGCACAGTGAGCACAGTGAGGTTTTGAGGGGTTGATCTGAGTGGCTAGCGTGGCCGGCCAACCGACGGCCACTGTCATAGCTGATGACAAAAACCTCAAAACCTCACTGTGCTCACTGCGCTCCCTGTTAATGCTGTTGTACGAATCCGCAGAAACCAGAAGCACGACCGAGCGCCTATTTTCTTAATGTGAGATTTCAGAAAGTTCTTCTCATCGTGAATCCAGCTTCGCGTCGCGGAGCGCGCGTGCGGCGCCATGCGGTCGAAGCGTTCGAGAAAGCCGGCG
>DATEDH010000059.1:0-3305 GCA_035281765.1 Gemmatimonadaceae bacterium | reverse complement strand
CTGCCGCCTTTTCTGTGGTCGCTGTGGTCTCTGTGTCTAATTTCCGTTGTACGCGTCACTCTGCTTGAACTGTCGCTGCGTTGTCCAACGTGATCGTCAAACGCCCGCCAGCTGGTACGCATCCTTCATAATTCGCAGTCGCTGCCGCTGCTGCAGTTCCTGCTGCTGCGCCAGTCGCTGCGCCAATGACAGTTGATTTGGTATCCTTGCCGAGTACCTGGCCGATGATCGCGCCAACTGCTGCGCCTCCAACGACCTTCTGAACGTCCTTGCTCTTGGGCTGATTACGCACGCGATCGACGTTCGCGTACGTTGTGGTCGCGTCGATCGGGTAAGTGCGACCGCCAAACGTGACCGATACAACACGGAAGCCCATCTGTATGCGGTCGTTCGCATTCTCGCTGCGGCTGAGCTCAGTGATCTCGACGGTCGCGGTTGCACCTGCAGGGATAGTCGCGCCGTTCGATCCGGTCACGGTGTTGCTGACCGTTGCGCTGAAGCGCTGGCCAACCTTGTGAGTGTTGGTGCAGACGCGTGAGTTCGAGCTGAGATTGATCTCTGTTCCCGCGGCAATGCTTCCGATTCGGCCTTCCGATCCGCTGGATCCTTTCGTAACTGTGTTGCCGCTTGCTGTCGTCGTCGTTGTCGGCGCACTCGGCGTAGTGGTTCGCGGAGTTGTGCGCGGCGGTGTTCTCACGACTGTTCCCGTCGAGCGCGGACGACTCGTTGTCCGTGACGGCGAGCTCGTAACCGGTGCAGTTGTGCTCGGCGTACCGGTGGTGGGAACGTCCTGTAGTGCAGGCTGAGCAGTGGTGTCCTGATTCGCCATCTGCAGATCGCGATTCAGTGAAGTGTCTTCAGCAAGTGTGTCGCTCTTTTTATCGACGCATGCTCCAAGAAACAGCGCTGCGGAAAGAGCGAGCGGCCCTGCTATGCGAGCGATATATTTTGACATCCGGTTCGGCCTCCAATTGAGACGATTGCCCGAAGCTGTTGTGGCACAATTGTTTAGACGTCTGAAAGGGGGCAATCGTCGTGCCATTCATGAAACATCTCACACGACTCTTACCCTACTATACCCCATACCGGGGTGATCTCTTCGCGGGGCTTCTTCTCGTAGTCATTTCGACTGCGATGACGAGCGTAATTCCCTGGATCCTGAGAGTTGCGATCGACGGAGTGCGAAATGGATCAGCCCTGAAATCCACAGTCGTTCTGGCGGCTGAAATCGTGGCAGTCGCCGTGTTTGCGGGATTCCTTCGCTATGCGATGCGCGAGATTCTCAATCGCGTGAGCAGAAATATCGAATACGATCTGAGAAACGATCTTTTCGCGCACCTCACGACGCTCGATGCGAGCTGGTACGCGCGTAACCGCACCGGCGACATCATGGCGCGGCTCACGAATGATCTGGGCGCCGTGAGAATGGCTGCGGGGCCAGCGATCATGTATCTCGTGAATACGATTGCCGGCGCTTTGTTCGCGCTCGTGTTCATGCTTCGCATCGATGTCCTGCTCACGGTGCTCGCACTTCTGCCGATGATCGTTCTGCCCGCGATCACTGCATATCTCGGCGGTGCGATTCATCGTCGATTCGAGGCAGTCCAGGAGCATTTCTCGACGTTGACAACGCACGCTCAGGAGAATCTCACCGGGACGCGCATTGTGCGCGCGTACCGACAGGAACGTGCGGAGATTGCACGTTTCGGTGAGCTCAATGACGAGTACATGAAGCGCAACATGTCGCTCGCCCGACTGTACGGCACGATGCACCCGATGTTCGCGCTTCTGGCCGGTGTCGCCGGCGTTATCGTCCTCGGTCTCGGTGGCTTGCTTGTGCTTCGCGGAACTATCAGCGTCGGATCGTTCGTCGCGTTCGGACTTTATCTCGGCTTGCTGACATGGCCGTTGATCGCGCTGGGATGGGTCATCAATCTCTTCCAGCGCGGAAATGCATCGCTCCTTCGTCTCACCGAGATTCTCGACGCACGCTCGACGATCATCGACCCCAGCGCGCCGACGCATCTTCCTCCGGCCGAAGGCGGCAGATCGATCGAATTCCGAAACGTTGGATTTCATTATCCCACATCGGGACACAATCAACCCCGATGGGTCCTTCGCAACGTGAGCTTTACCATTTCCGCCGGCTCAACGCTCGGCGTTGTCGGTGCGACGGGCAGTGGAAAGTCTGCGCTCATGGATCTCATTCCCCGTCTTCATGATCCGCAGGAAGGCGAGATACTCATCGACGGAGTTCCGATCCGGAATGTTCCTGTTCATGAGCTTCGTCGTGAGATCGGATTCGTTCCCCAGGAAAGTCTCCTCTTCAGCGATACCATTGCGGCAAACCTTGGATATGGAGCAGCCGACTCGAGTGCAGTCGAGTGGGCGGCGCAGACAGCACAGCTCGCAGAAACGATTGAAAGTTTTCCCGGAAAGCATGAAACGATGTTGGGCGAACGTGGTATCAACCTCTCGGGCGGACAGAAACAACGGGCGTCACTTGCCCGCGCGCTGGCGCGCAGCCCCAGAATTGTTCTGCTGGATGATGCGCTGAGCGCAGTTGACACACATACTGAAGCGGAGATACTTGGCGCTCTGGGTCACGCACTGACCAGGCGTACGGCAGTGATTGCGTCGCATCGTGTAAGCGCGATACGCGATGCAACGTGGATCATTGTGCTGGACGAAGGTCAGATAGTAGAACAGGGACTTCACGACCAACTGATGATGGCCGAGGGACGCTATTGGACGCTTTTGAGAAGACAGCAGCTTGTGGAATCGATCGAGTCCGCGGAGGAAACGGGACTCATTCTCGAGGGGACAGGCGGTGACTGAGCCGACGACCGCTGATTTCCGGCCGGGGCTCGACCTCACCACTGAGCGCATCGCCGCGCTGGAGTCGCAGCTCGTCGAAGCACAGCGGCTGATCAGAAATCTGGAAGAGCGCGATGCCCTGAAGACGCAGTTTCTGTCGAACATTTCGCATGACCTGCGGACGCCGCTGACTGCAATCATCACTCACGCTGAAATCCTGAGAGACGGAATCCTTGGCGATGTTTCGTCGAAGCAGCGTGAGAGCATCAATACCATCATCACCGGCGGACGCCAGCTGCTCGACATGATCGCCGAGATCCTGATGCACGCTCGCGATTCGAGCGAGCCGCTGACACTCGTCGAATCCGAATTCACCATTCACGAAGTCGTCGAGCAGGTTACATCGCTGAACGAATCGCTTGTCGCGCGAAAGGGACTCACGCTCGAGCGTTATCTGTCGACCGAGCTTCCCCAGGTGCGTGGTGATC
>DATEDH010000058.1:0-8781 GCA_035281765.1 Gemmatimonadaceae bacterium | reverse complement strand
CTCCTCGAAGGAGTAGTTACATGATGGATTGGAACGACGAGCCTGACCGCGCTTCGATGGACAAAGTCATCACGCGACTTCAGGCACCTGTGACTCTGGATGAAACTTTCGACGTACGCGTTATGTCCGCGGTGCACGCAGCTGCACTTGCAACGATCGATGAGCGTGCTTCGGTCGAGCCGGACGCAAAGCACTGGTGGAATCGCCGGTTCACCGTGCGGTTCACGGCAGTCGGCGCAATTGCGATGGCTGCTTCAGTAGCAGGAATCCTGTTACTGAGCTCTGCAATGCTGACGAAAACAATCGACGATCTCGCGCCGAAGCGCGCGGCGGGCATTCAGAATGTTCACTTCATTCTCGTGAACGACCGCGCAGATCAGGTTTATCTCGTCGGCGACTTCAACGGCTGGTCGAAGACACAGACACCGCTGGTGAAAACGGCAAACAACAACTCGTGGACAGTGTCCGTTCCGCTTACGCAGGGACGTCACGAGTACGCGTTCGTCGTGAAGGATGATGCAGGAGAGCACTGGGTCGCCGATCCTCTGTTGCCTGCTGTCGAGGATGAGTTTGGAACGGAGAGCTCGATCGTTCGTGTAGGATCAGCTGGTCCATAGACCAGATCGAATGCGCGCAGCTGCTCTCGTAATGGCGCTGGCGTTTGCCGCGCCCGCTGTCGCGCAGGGCCAGCGCGCATCGATCGATGCCGGCGCGCTCAAGATGCAGTACGCTGATTCGATCGACTCCAATGCAATCGCGGTAACGCCCGCCTTCTGGATCGACTCGCGACTTGCTTCGCTCAGCGCTACCGGCACGCTGTCGCAATTCAGGGGAGGCGGCTGGTCACTTCAGGGCTCGGGAGACGCATCTCTTTTCACACGTCGGCTGGGCATTGCGATGGGAGAGCTGCAAGGCACAGCGGGCGGAAGCTCGCGCGATGACGGATCGCGTACAGCGCAGTTCATCGCAATTGCGCGAGGTCACATCTCATCCGATAATCGCGGCGCATGGATTGGCGCGGGACTTGGCTCGACATGGGACGGCGTCGAGTGGCGTGATGTAAAAGAGGCCGAGGCCGCAGCATGGGCGCGAACGGGGAATGCGAGTGCGCTCCTGTCCATCACTCCGACATCCGTCGACGATACGATCAGGTATTTCGACACGGAGCTCAGCGCCGGCGTCAATCTTCGCAAAGTCGACCTGACAATATCCGGTGGAATTAGAGGCGGGTCGAATCTTCCAACGCTGGGCGGCACTGCAACATCGTGGGGCAGCGTAAGTGCAACCGGATGGATCTGGCCGAGGATTGCTGTTGTCGCGAGCGCAGGCACTTATCCTGTCGACCTGACGCAGGGATTTCCGGGAGGCCGATTCGCATCGCTGAGCATTCGCGTTGGATCGAGAAGATTTTCGCCATCGAGCGAGCCTGCTCTCGATGTGCGTGCGACGAAGATGTTCGAGGTGAAGTCAGTAAGCCGCACGCTGCAGACGATTCGAATCAGGTCTCAAAGCGCAGCGACTGTCGAGGTGATGGGAGACTTCACCGACTGGGCGCCGGTAAAGCTCGACAGCGACGGATCGGGCTGGTGGTCAGTGACGCTTCCCGTAACCCCTGGCCTTCACGAGATGAACATGCGGATCGACGGCGGGCGGTGGGTCGTGCCTGCGGGAATGGCCCGGAAACGGGATGAGTTCGGTGGGACTGTTGGCGTTTTTCTGATTTCGATGTGACCGGATGGTGTTGTGGTGCAGTCTCTATTGTGAGGTACATGGAATGAAGATTTTCACGAACATACGAATAATTGGCTTGAGCGTTGTAATCGCATCCGGCGTGGCCGGGGCGCAGACGCCTGCCTACGATCCTTCGGCGCGGCTTCGCGAAGTTCTCCCTGCGGATGTCGCACAAAAGGTGCTTGCCACGATTGCGGACGCTCGGGCACACGAGCTTCCCGCACGTGCCCTCGAGCAGCGCGCTCTGAAGTTCGCGGCGAAGGGAGTCGAGCCGAAGCTCATAGCACAATCCATCGACCAGCAGAAAACGCGGATGGAGAAAGCGAAGGATGCGCTCGACAATTCGCGTAAGCCTTCGGACGATGAAGTCGAAGCCGGCGCCGAGGCAATTCGGCAGGGCGTCGATGGTACCGCAGTGAGCGAGCTTGCTAAGAACGCTCCGTCCGGCCGCTCACTCGCGGTGCCTCTTTTTGTAATCGGATCACTTGTCGATCGAGGTCTTCCCTCCGACGAGGCATTGTCACGTGTTCTCGCGAGACTTCAGGCGCGTGCGTCTGATGCTGATCTCGAGAAAATTCCCGAGGGTCTTGGTGCTTCCAACAGCAACCGACCCGCATCCGCTGGTCGGCCCGATAACCCGGGCAAGGCCCTCGGAGCAGCAAAGGCCGCCAGCGGACGGCCTGCAGGGGTTCCCGCAAATGGCGGGAAAGGAGCAAGGCCCACCAATCCCGGAAAGGGCAAGAAGGGCTAGAACAACAAGTAAAAGGGCGTCGCCCCGGCGTCCGACGCCCGTCACCCGTGCAGCATCTCTCACGGGCGTCGGCAGACGGACGACGGGCGACGCGCTTTTTTTTAGCCTGTTCTGGTTTTGTATTGCTTGTAGCTACACTGAGGGCCAACCCACATATTCGTGGATTCCTACTCGCCCTGACTCTCCCCTGACGACGGATTTCTCTCCCCAAATCCAGGAAATACTGGGACCAGGCTATCGCATCGATCGCGAGCTTGGAGGGGCGGGCATGTCGCGCGTGTTCGTTGCGACGGAGCTCGAGTTCGAGCGGCAGATCGTCGTAAAGATCCTCCCGCCCGAATTATCCGCAGGTCTCAACGTCGAGAGATTCCGCCGCGAGATCCAGCTCGCCGCGCGGCTGCAGCATCCTCATATCGTCCCGCTTCTCACCGCGGGCGCGAAAGAGTCGCTGCTCTACTATACGATGCCCTTCATCGCAGGTGAAAACCTGCGCACGCACCTGAGTCGGCTGCGACAGCTTCCCGTAACTGACGCGACGAGAATTCTGCGCGATGTCTGCGAAGCCCTTCGTTATGCACATGCAAAAGGGGTTGTTCATCGCGACATCAAGCCCGAGAACATCCTCATCTCCGAAGGTCATGCTGTCGTTCTCGACTTCGGTGTGTCCAAGGCGCTCACGAGCAGTGTTGCGCACAAGGATCGCGGCGAGACTGACGATGTTGCGATTTCTGCACTCACATCGCTCGGCGTTGCACTCGGCACTCCTGCGTATATGGCGCCGGAGCAGGCGCTCGCAGATCCTAACGTCGATGCGCGCGCAGATATATACGCGCTCGGCATCGTTGCGTATGAGATGCTCGCCGGTATCACCCCGTTTCACGGGCTCACTCCGGAGCGAACGTTATCGGCGCAGGTGACGAGCAAGCCCGCGCCACTTACAGAGCATCGTCCGCAAGTTGCGCCCGGCCTCGCGTCGATCATCATGCGATGTCTCGCAAAGAGTCCCGCAGACAGGTGGCAATCGGCGGGCGAGCTGCACGCAGCTCTGGAGCCGTATTCGATCACGAGTGGAGCGAGCACGCCGTTCGATCCGTCGTCTGCAGGATCGAGTTGGACTCCGAAGCGCATTGCTGTTGCTGCAGGCGTGTTCGGCATTGTTGCCACGGCACTTATTGCAAGCACGATCGCGTTCAGTAAACGGAACGAGTCGTTCGTCGTCGGCAACAATCGCCAGATCACGAATGCGTCGGGAATGGAATTCCATCCGAGTATTTCGCCTGACGGCAGAATGATCGCGTACATCGCGGGCGGTGCCGGCAGAAACCAGCTCTTCGTCAGGCAGATCGCAGGTGGTCGCGCGATAGCGCTCACTGATGTAAGTGTCGATCCGCAGTGGCCACAATGGAACGCCGACGGAACAGAGATTCTTTTCTCGAGTCGCGGAAAAGCAATGGCCGTCGCTGCGCTTGGCGGTGGTGTTCGGCCTGTTCCCGGTCTCGACGGATTGAATCAGTGCAGCTGGTCGCACAAGGGTGATCGTGTTGCATGCGGGCAGCTGGGCAATGGTCTCATAGTTTCCGGGCCGAACGGGGAAAATCCACAGAATCTCACTGGTCCGGATGCAGCGGGCGTGTTTGCGCCTGCGTGGTCCGCAGATGATAAGGTCATTGCATACGCCCGCGGCTCGAGCGGATTCCTGAGCGGATCCGATATCGGCAACATCGCACCGTCATCGGTGTGGGCAGTGAAGGTGTCTGGCGGAAAGCCGGTGCAGGTTTCGAGCAATACGCATCTCAACACTGCACCGGTTTGGACTGCTGATGGCAACCTGCTCTACGTGTCGAATCTTGGAGGGTCGCGCGACGTGTACATCCAGCGTCTCAAGGGTGATCTGTCACCGCGTGGCGCTCCGATAAGACTGACGACAGGACTCAATCCGCACACCATTTCGATCAGCCGCGACGGAAGGACTCTCGCCTACAGCTCGTTCACAACCGTTGCGAACGTATGGCGTGCAACCGACGGAGCGTCTGACATCGCCAATGCTGCTGCAGCAAAGCCGGTGACGACAGGCAACCAGACAGTTGAGTACGGGACCCTTTCGCCTGATGGTAATACGCTGGCGTTCGATTCCAACGTGAATGGCAATCAGGACATCTATTCGATGCCGCTCGCCGGAGGCGATCCGCAGCAGCTGACGAAGAACGATTTCGACGATTTCCATCCGGCGTGGTCGCCGGATGGAAAAGAGATTGCCTTTTACAGCCTCAAGAATGGAACGCGCGACATCTTCGTCATGAATGCGGACGGGACAAACGTGCGGCCGGTGTTCGAAGGTCCTGGTGAGCAGAGGCTTCCAGCATGGCATGGCCCTGACGCGATTCTTTACATGGTTTTTCCGGATTCCGTGTTCGAGGTGAAGCGGGCTGGTGGAGTATGGGGGAAGCCGCAGCTTCTCGCGCATGGTGGAGCTGCGCCCGCCATGTATTCACCTGATGGCAAGTGGCTGATTCATATCGAAGAAGCGGGAATCGTCTGCGACAACTGTCCGGCTGGCGTTTACCTCGGCGCGACTGACGGATCGCAATCGAAATTCGTTCCTCTTCAAAATCCGCAGATACTCACGAGCTCTGCAGGCGCCGGCCCGTGGAGTCGTGACTCGAAGCACTTTTATAGCGCAGTGCGCGAAGCCGACGGAACGTCATCGATCTGGCAGATACCGATCAACGGCGATCCTGAGCGGCGGGTGCTTCACTTCTCCGACCCCAACAGGCAGCTCTATCGTTCGACGTTCGACGTGTTCGGTCGCAATTTCTATTTCACTATCGGCGACAGACAGAGCGATGTCTGGACCATGGAGCTGAAGAAGCAATAGTGACTGATCGACTCCCGGATGCTTCCAGGATCGATCCTCCCGCACTGCCGTTCACGCCGGTCGAGCGCCGCCTGATAAACTCGCTTCGCACTCCGCTCGCTGTTCAGCGGTGGCTCAACAATCTTCCGTACAACCGCGAGCCGGCTGGCGACACGATGCGCGGGTTCCGCGGTGTCGTGCGCACTCGCACTGCGCATTGTCTCGAGGCAGCGCTGTTTGCTGCTGTCGCCCTCGAGCAGCATGGATATCCGCCGCTGATACTCGGGTTCGAGTCGATTGATCTTCTCGATCACGTGATCTTCGTGTATCGCGGCAAGACAGGATGGGGATCAGTCGCGCGCTCGCGTGATCCTGGATTGCATGGACGCAAGCCGTTGTTCAGGACGCCGCGTCATCTCGCGTTGAGTTATTCAGAGGGTTACGTCGATCACTCGGGAAGGATCAAGGGATATTGCGTGCTCGACCTGCGAGTGCTCGATCCGTATGACTGGAGATTGTCGAATGGAAATCTCTGGAAGGTCGAGCGGTTATTGCAGGAGTGGCCGCATCGTCCGATCGTTTCGTCGGATCGTCTCTTTCGAATCAGGCACAAACGTTATCGCGAGTTTGTGAGAAAGAACGGTTACAAGCCATGGAAGTACTTCAAGGGCCGCGAGCGTTGGACTGAGCTTCCTCCAGAGTTCAGAAAACGCGGTTGACTCGATCCAGAAAAAACCCGGCCCGCTGAATGCGCGGACCGGTTTTTTCAGGCAGTGAAACTGAGATTATTTGATCGGCACTGACACAACGGCCGAAGACTTCGTATCCGAGTTACCGTCGTTGTCCTGGCCGACTGCCTTGATCTTGTCCTTGTGAGTCGTGCCCGGCGAGCCTGAAACCGTGCGGCTAAATGTGCAGCTGTACGGCGTGCCGTTTACGATCGTACCGCCCGTTGCACACGTACCGACAGAGTTCAGTGTGCTGTACGCAGGCGTTGCCGCGTCCGGATTCTCGCTGTCTTGAAGTGACGACAGTGTCACATCTTCCAGACTGTTGTTGGTGACAGTCACCGTGAAGGTTACTGTGGCCGAGGCAGCGAGGGTGTTGGTGAAGGTGCAAACCGTAGTCGCTCCAGACACTATGGTGAGACCTGAGCGAAGGTCACCGCTCGTGGTTCCAACAGAAATCCCGTCCCGCAAACATGAAATCGACGTCAGTGACCAGTTTGTGGGCATTTGCTGCCGCAGCGCATACGTGCCAGGTAGAAGCGGTAGCAGTGCAGATGTTACTCCTCCTTTTACCGCCCACTGATCCTGTCCGCTTGTTGTCGTATCGTTGGCAGTGTTTGCGCCGTTTCGCAGCGTGAATGCGAAGTAGGAGTTCGCATTTGCGGGAGTTGTATTCTCGATGATGACGAGGAATCCCACCGTTGGAGACACTACACAATCGAACGGATTGCTGTTGGGTGATCCTGACGGGAACGAGCAGACGTTCAGGAGATCGATATTCGCGAGAGTGACGTTCTGACCCAGGTCGGTCAGTTTGAGATTGCACTCTGCTTCTGCATCGAACCCGTCCTCTCCTCCAGCTATCTGGTCAGGTACTTTCTGCACATTGCAAATGGAGCTCGCGTCGAGGGCCGCAACAAAAACTTTCGACGCGCAGCGATCGGCTGCTGAATCCTTGCAGCGGTAAAGAATCGTTGCTACCTGCGAGACGATGGTCGGATCGCCATTTGGATTCGAAATTCGATCGCAGAAGGCAAAATTTGCGAATCCGTTGTTGTCGGTATCGATGAGCGCGCACGCATCTCCGGTCTGACCTGAGCCAGTCCAGGAATTCACATCGTCCCACGTCCATTTGACCCACAACCTTCCGGCAATGTTGTCAGCGCGGCTGAAGCAGTTCATGTCCGACTGTGCCGGCTCATCGTTCGCGCCTTTGTCGTCGCAGATGCTGCTCAGGTAAACCGGGTCCGATCCGCCGCCACTCGATGATGTAGAGAACGTGTCATCGGGGTTGAATCCTGCGACTGATGTGCCGCCGGCCGCTACTATACTGTCGACGTCAGCCGACTTCGTGACAGTGATGTTTGGCTTGACGTCGTAGTACTTCACTCGCGCAGTGTCACTTGCCGATGCTGGCCCGCCATCGCTGGACACATAGCTCGTTGCCATGTTGATGTGATACTGGCCGGCGTTCGATGCAGCAAGCGTCTTCGAGAACGAGCAGCTGTAGCTGCCTCCGACAGCGATAGTACCGTACGGGTTTCCACCGCTGTTGCAGGTTCCGCCCAGTGTCGAGAAGACGTTGTCCGCGATGCTGTCGAGCGTGACCGGGATCGTCGCAGTGTTTGTCACAACGAGGCTGTAAGACACGCTGCCACCGGTTTCGGGAATTGAATCCGGCGTCGCTGTTTTTACGAGAGTAATCGTCGGCGCAGTGACTTGATTCGTAAATGTGCAAATCGTCGTTTCGCCGGATGTAACTGATACTCCACTCATCGTGCTGCCTGACTTAGTACCTGTTGCAGTCGGATTAGGTGTCGTCTGGCGTGCGCAGGCAGCGGACGCCAGCTGCCATCCGCCTGGCAGCGCGAGCTCGCTCACGCTGTAGCTCCCGGGTGTCGCGGACAGCAGAGATGTCTGCTCATCACCACTCGAGTTGTCAGTGATGCTCTGCAGTGAGTCGCCAACGGGCTTGGGAAGAATTTTGAAATTGAATGTCTGGTTGCTCGACTGCGGGCTCGTCGCCTTCTTGATGACGATAAACCCTGCGCCGGGAGTGACGACGCAATCGAATGGATTGCTGTTGGGGGATCCTGACGGGAATGAACACACGTTGAGCAGATTCGGAACCGTGTTTGTCCCGATTGCGCTCAGCGGGATCGAGCATGCCGCTTCGACATCGGCGCCGTCCTCGCCTGTCGGGAAGAAGTTTTCACCGTCGACCTTCGTTACCTCGCAGACGATTCCAGCGAGTGCCTGCGATCTGACAGGCGATGCGCACCGATCAGCCTTGCTGTCACCGCACGTATAGTTGAGCGGCGACCCCGGATCCAGCTGCTGAATGATGGCCGGATTTCCATCCGGATTCGTGATGCGAACACATACGGCGGCATTCGCCTTCGTATCGTTGTCCGTATCGAACAGCGCGCATGCATCACCCGTCTGTCCGGATCCCGTCCACGAATTGATATCGTCCCAGTACCATTTCACGCCGATCTTGCCGGATACGTTGTCGGCGCGGGTGAAGGCGTTGAGGTCAGACTGCGCGGGCACATCGTTGGCGAGCTGGGCATCCAGGACCGGGCCGAGGAACTCCATCCCGTTGAATGCAGGCGAAATAGTCGAGAGTGGCGCGCGAGTCGAAAAGCTCTCGCCTGGTTTCATCGGGCTGTCCGAACAGCTCGACATCACAGATGCCACGAATACCACGAGCGACG
>DATEDH010000057.1:0-3863 GCA_035281765.1 Gemmatimonadaceae bacterium | reverse complement strand
GTCCCCGCGCTTGGTGGATCGCCATCACCTGCTCCCGAATTCCAGGGGCTGTATCAATGCAGCTGGTCACACGCGGGTGATCGTCTCGTCTGCGGGAACACGGCGAACGGCGGCATTGTGATTGTCAGCTCTGACGGAAGTGAGCGGCATGACATCACTGGTCCGGACCGGGCAGGAGCATTTGCGCCATCGTGGTCGTACGACGACAAGCTCATCGCATTCGCGCGCGGTAACAGCGGGTTTCTGAGTGGTGCAGATATCGGCAACATCGCGCCGTCATCGATCTGGCTGATAAAGGCAGCTGGCAGCACTCCGGTAAAGGTGTCGGACGAAAGTCATCTCAACACGGCACCCGTCTGGACTCCGGATGGATCCCTCCTGTACATCTCGTCTCTTGGCGGATCTCGCGATGTGTACGTTCAGCAAATCAATGGAGATTTAACAGCGCGCGGTTCGCCTGTTCGACTTACTACCGGTCTCAATCCGCACACGATCTCTATCAGTAAGGACGGAAAGCTTCTCGCCTACAGTGCGTTCACGACCGTAGCCAATGTCTGGACCGCATCCGGGGGAGGAGGGGACATCGCCAACGCCGCCGCTGCAAAGCCTGTAACGACTGGCAATCAGACAGTCGAGTACGGCTCGGTTTCGCCGGATGGTAAGTGGCTCACGTATGACTCGAACGTGAACGGCAATCAGGACATTTACAGGATACCGCTTGCTGGCGGCGACCCAGACCAGCTTACCAGGAATGCGTTCGATGATTTTCATCCGGCGTGGTCGCCTGACGGAAGTGAGATTGCGTTCTACAGTATTCAGAATGGAACGCGCGACATTTTCGTCATGAACGCTGACGGCACGAACCTTCGCCCTGTTGTGCAGGGGCCGGGGGAGCAGAGGCTGCCGGTGTGGCACGGCAAGGATGCCATTCTCTATATGGTATTCCCTGATTCCGTGTTCGAGGTGAAACGGCAGGGAAATACGTGGGGCGCGCCGGTTCTCGCATTTCGCGGCGGCGTTTCACCATCCATGTATTCTCCCGATGGAAAATGGATGGTGCATGTCGCGCAGGCGGGCATCGTGTGTGACAACTGCCCTGCAGGGGCTTATATCGCAAACGCTGATGGAACCGGCTCACGATTCATTCAGCTGAGGAATCCACAGATCCTCTCGAGCTCTGCCGGGGCAGGTCCATGGAGCAGAGACTCGAAGCATTTCTACAGTGCTGTTCGCGAAGCTGATGGAACCTCGGCAATCTGGCAGATTCCAATCAACGGCGATGAAGAAAGAAGAATTCTTCATTTCACCGATCCGCTTCGTCAGCTGTACCGATCGACGTTCGACGTGTTCAAGGGAAAGTTCTACTTCACTATCGGTGACAGGCAGAGCGACATCTGGACGATGGAGCTCAACAAACAATAGTGAAGGGCCCGCCACTCGATTTCACACCACGCGAGCGGCGCCTGGTACGTGAGCTGAATACACCGCTCAAGCTGCAGCGGTGGCTCAACGATCTTCCGTACAATCGTGAGCCGGCCGGTGATACGATGCGCGGATTTCGCGGCGTCGTACGAACGCGCACAGCGCATTGTCTCGAGGCTGTCCTGTTCACGGCAACAACTCTCGAGCAGCACGGTTATCCTCCGCTGATTCTTGGATTCGAGTCGATCGATCTTCTCGATCATGTGTTGTGGATCTATCGAACTAGCACAGGCTGGGGGTCGGTTGCGCGCTCACGTGATCCGGGTCTGCATGGCCGCAAGCCGTTGTTCGCAACTCCTCGTGCGCTGGCACTGAGTTATTCAGAGGGGTATGTCGATCATTCGGGTCGCATCAAGGGTTACTGCGTTCTCGACCTGCGAGTTCTCGACCCGTACAACTGGCGGTTATCCGACGGAAATCTCTGGAAGGTGGAAAGGCTTCTTCAGGACACGCCACATCGTCCAATCAAATCATCCGATCGCCTGTTTCGTATTCGACACAAGCGTTACCGCGAGTTCATTCGAAAGAACGGCTACAAGCCGTGGAAGTATTTCAAGGGGCGAGAACGATGGACTGAATTACCGCCGGAGTTTCGTGCTCGTGGTTAAATCGAACTACGGGTTGGACAGGAAGAGCTACGCGCAGTTTGTTTTTTATAAAACATAAAAGCAGTTTCTGGTTCTCTTCCTCGCCTTCCAATTCTTCCTCATCCTCCTGCAAAAACCCGCAGTTACGCCTGTTGCTATCGCACCACACTGGCCCATATTCGGTCCGTGACATCTGACCTTCAGGCTCAACTTCAAGAAGTCCTCGGCACAGCTTACAGGATCGATCGTGAGCTCGGTGGCGCTGGGATGTCACGCGTATTCGTCGCAACCGAGACGGAGCTCGACCGGCAGGTCGTCATCAAAGTTCTACCGCCTGATCTTGCAGCTGGACTCAATGTCGATCGATTCCGCCGCGAGATTCAGTTAGCGGCGCGACTTCAGCATCCGCACATCGTTCCACTCCTTGCCGCTGGAGCGAAAGGTTCGCTCTTGTACTACACGATGCCGCTGATCACCGGCGAGAATCTTCGAACTCGCCTGACGAAGAAGGGTGAGCTCCCGGTACAGGAAGCAACGAAGATCCTGAGAGAAGTCGCCGATGCGCTGAGCTACGCTCACGAGCAGGGCGTTGTACATCGCGATATCAAGCCGGAAAACATCATCATGTCCGGCAGTCACGCTCTCGTACTCGACTTTGGCGTATCGAAAGCGCTGAGCAGTGCAACTTCTGAAACTCCAACCGAAGGTCCAACTCTCACTTCTTTAGGAATTGCACTCGGCACACCGGCGTATATGGCACCGGAGCAAGCGGCAGCCGATCCGCATGTCGATGCGCGAGCTGATATCTACGCCCTTGGTATTGTCGGTTACGAGTTGTTGTCAGGTAGAACTCCCTTCGCGGGCTTGAATCAGCAGCAGACACTTTCAGCGCACATAACAACAGCGCCGATGCCGGTTACGCAGCATCGTCCCCAGATCCCACCGGGACTGGCAGCTGTGATAATGCGCTGTATCGAGAAGCATCCTTCCGATCGTTGGCAGAGCGCTGATGATCTCCACAACGCCCTCGAGCCCTACTCGGTGACCAGTGGTGCGAGTGCACCGATGTCGCCGGTAAGTGTGAAGAAGCCTTTCCGCTGGACGCCGCAGCGAATTGCAGTTGCAGCGGGAATTGTCGGCGTTGTAGCCGCCGGGTTCATTGCGAGCACATTCGCATTCCGCCATGAGAGTCCGGCGTTGATTGTCTCGAATACGAAGCAGCTTGCTAACGCTCCCGAGCTTGAAATCCTGCCGAGTGTTTCACCTGATGGAAATTTTGTCGCGTACAACGTCGCATTCGAGGCCACGTATCGGTTGGTTGTTCGACAGCTCGGTGGTGGCCGCCCAGTGCCCGTCGCTGACAGCGGTGCGTTCGCGACATGGAGCTCTGATGGATCAAAGATCTATTTCACCAGGCGCGATGGCGGTGTATATGTCGTTCCTGCCCTTGGTGGAGTGCCTGCGCGTGTGCCGGGCTTTGACAAGCTGGGCGGCTGCGTCTTCTCACACGCTGGCGACCGGGCTGCGTGCACCGATATCACAGCTGCCTTGGTCATAACGGACGCGCAGGGCCAGCACCGACACGTCGTTCCAGGTACCGCGAGCGGTGACGGAGTCATGATGCCTGCATGGTCGCAGGATGACCGACTAATCACTTTCTCGACTGGGAATCGGAATTTTTTCATCGGAGACAATGTTGGGAATCTGGCACCATCGACCGTATGGGTCGTGCGTGCTGACGGTGGAATTCCTGTTCAGATATCCGACGCAATTCATCTCAATGTCAGTCCGGTA
>DATEDH010000056.1:0-3977 GCA_035281765.1 Gemmatimonadaceae bacterium | reverse complement strand
GAGATAGTGGCCTGACGTGTATTTGTGGGGCATCACCTTCACGCGGTCGCCGTACAGCTCCTTGATGCGCGCTTCAGTGTCACCGATCTTCGCGCCATCGAGTGTCGCAGTCGTTCCTTTCGTTATGTCGACTCGCGCAACTTCGCCTTTCACAATCATGAGAGCGACGCCGTCGTGACCCATTTTGGGACGGATGTAATCGCACTCGTCGAGCTTTGCGGGAATCGTGTAGCCGTCGCGTGAAACGATCTTGAGCTCGTCGAGCCCCATGCCCGCCCTGATCGATCCAATGCCTGCGTAAGTCACCTGCCAGTCTCCTGCAACACGGTCTTCAACGCTTGTCGCTGTATCGACAGGACGCGGAGCAACAGCTGACTCTCCCTCCGGCCGCAGCACACGCTCCTGCCCTATGATGCTGTCCATCCTGCTCCGCGCTGCAACTGCACTGTCTTCAGCAGTCTGAGGTTTCTCAGTGCATGCTGTAACAAGGGCGAGCGCTGCAAGCGCAGAAAATTTTCTGTTCATCCGGTTGCTCCATGTGATCGAAATACGAAATAGACGGCAGCGACGATGCACAATCCGGCCCACAGAAAATCGAGTCGCGGCTGCTCTTTCATATAAACAATTGCGAACGGCACGAACACGAGAAGCGTTATCGCTTCCTGCATGATCTTGAGCTGACCAAGCGTCAGTGCAGTGTAGCCGATGCGATTTGCAGGAACCTGCAGCAGATACTCGAACAGCGCGATGCCCCAGCTTACGAGAGCCGCGATATACCATTTGCGATCGTTGAGAGTGCGAAGATGACCGTACCAGGCGAACGTCATGAAAATGTTCGAGAGTATGAGAAGCCCGGCGGTGCGAAGTACGACTGGCAAAGCGTGGATCTCCCGTTAAAAAGACGGCAGAAAATTAGCCGTTCTTGTTTTCGGTGTTTGTTCGGGATACACTATATGATGTGTCCTCTGCCGCCCTCCTTCGCTCACTGCTCGAGCAGCGTTTCCCGGATGCAACCCCGGTCACACACCGGACGGCGGAGCCGGTTGCGACCGGCATCGTTCCTCTTGACGGCATCCTCCCGAATGGAGGACTCCCGCGCGGACGGCTTTCAGTCTGGCTTCCAAATGGAGGAGCGACTGCAATCCTGAGAGCGGCATGTCAGACAGTCGCATCATCAGGCGAACGCTCGGCATGGATCGACGGACTTGGCACAATTGCCGGCGAGTTCTGGCAGGAAGGTCCGATTCTCGTGCGGCCTGCCAGCAGAAAAAATTCTCTTCGCGCGGCCGAGGAGCTTTTGAGATGCGGTGGGTTTTCTCTGATCGTTCTTTCAGGATCAGAGCCGCAGGGAACCGAGATGGTTCGTCTCTCACGAGCCTCGCGCGAAGGAGGCTCGGCGTTCGTTGCGCTGACATCGCACACGTCGATGGCAAGCATCCGGCTGATGTCGAAAATTTTTCCTGGCAGTTACTCGTGGCGCCGGTCCGCATTCGGCGAGCCGGCTGAAGTGCGATCAGCGAAAGTGAAAGTGCGCGCGCAATCACTTGGATGGAATCGCAGCACCGAGTTCACGGTTCCTGTTGTTCCGTTCGACCTGCGCCACTCACTGGAGGTGGGGCTTCCTGACCGTCGAGGGCTGCGAAAGAAGAGTACGGTAACAGATGCAGGTGTGTTCTAAGCTCAGGCACTAGCGCCGAGCAGCTCTTCCTCGAGGATCTCAGCAGGGCTGGCCGATGGACGTCGAGTATCGCAATCGTATACGTCGCCCTGGCTCAGCAGGTGAAGCTTCACATCGAAGACTGACAGCGAACGATCGGTTTCCTCGTCGGTGATGTTGGAATAAGTGCTCGCGCCCGCATCGAGTATCGTCACGCCACCTTCGCCGAGCACTGTGAATTTTTTGTCGCGCTCGACAATAACGGCGGTGTTCTCGTCGATCCCGATGCCGAGCACACGCGGATTCTGGCTTACTGCTCCAAGCAGACGGCCGATTCTCCCGCGCTGTGCGAAATGCTGATCGACGATGATGCCTCGAATGAGTCCAAGTCCGGGTGCGAGGCGAAGCGCGCCGCCGATCTTGTGGGTTTCGTCGCCGTTGCCGCCCACCATCATGGTTTCGCTCATCACCGATGCACCTGCTGATGTTCCCGCGATGCATCCGCCTTTCTCGTAGATCTCCTGGATTCTTTCGCAGACGGGACTACATCCAAGCTGGCTCGTGATTTTCACCTGGTCGCCGCCGGTGAAGAAAATCGCAGTGCAGTCGTCGAGTATCCGGACGTGCCTGTCGGACATTGCGTCCTCGCGCGTTTCTACTTCGAGCTTGTAGATGTGCCTTACGCCAAGCCCGCGAAAGATTCGCTCATACTCTTCGTACTGTTCCTTCTGCATTCCTGACGCGACTGTCGCTATTACGAGCTTGCCGCTCCCTACGCGCTCGGCGACTGCGCGTAGTATGAGTTTCTTCTCGGTTTTGTCTTCGTGTCCGCCGATGATGATGAGAGTGCGGTCGATGCGCTGCATTCCATGGGACCCCATGTTTTTCTGGAATGGCAATCGGTGTTCCAGATCTGTGATGGCGGCGGGCTTAACCGAGCGGCGCACAGATCCGCGCCGATTCGTTACGGATAAGAAGCAAATGATGATGGGGTCGTTCTCAAGTTTACATAAATCTTTGGGTTATGAGCGACCTTCTCGATAAAGAGCTTTCCGGCTCGGTAATCGGCGCGTTTTACGAGGTTTATAATCACCTCGGTTACGGTTTTTCAGAAAATGCGCATAGCCTGGCAATGGAGCGTGAGCTCAAAGAGCGTGGTCACCAGGTAGAGCGAGAAGTCTCCAGAGATATCAAGTACAAGGGACGGGTTCTATGCCAGCACAGACTGGATATGCTCGTTGAGGATCGACTCATACTCGAGATAAAGTCGACCACCCACTTGCCTCCTACCGCGTTGCGACAGTTAACCAATTATCTGCGGGCAACTGATCTCGAACTCGGTTTTGTACTCCACTTTGGTCCCACGGCCAGATTCTACCGGCAGATTCTGACGAACGACAAAAAGCCTAAGTATGACTTGTAGCTAATCCGTAGCCAGATCCGTGCGGATTTGTGCGCCGCTCGGTTGCTTTATCAACGGGTCTCCTTCTTGCTTTCGGGATTTATTCGGTATACGTTGGAGACCCCGGACAATGACCTTCATCTGCCTTTATTGCCCCGACTGGAAGTCTCAGCCCCTCGAGAGGCTGGCGTCTGCCGCGCTCAAGATCGTTCCGCGAGTGGCCGTCGATTCGGGGAGGGGAATCATATGGGCCGATGGAAAAAGCCTCGAGCTCAATGCCATCTGTCAGGATCTCGAGACTGTCATCGGCGAAGTAACGACGTCACGAGTGCAGCTCGGCGTATCGCAGATTCCGATTGCTGCTGATGTCGCAGCCCGATATCGAGGTGAGAGCGGAAAGTCGATTCCTGCGGTAACTCGCGTGGAGTCCGGCAGCGAGCGCGAGTTCATCCGCAGCATGCCGATCGATATTCTCGATCCCTCACCGCCGCTCATGAATCTCTTCGACGGAACGGGAATCGAGTGCTGCGGCGATCTCGCGTGTCTCGAGCAGGAATCGGTAGAGGTGAGATTCGGTGCTGAAGGCGCGCATCTGTGGAGACTCGCTCGCGCGGATGACAACCGTCTCATTTTCGCAGCGATGCCGCGCACGCTGCCGCATTCGTCGATGGACTGGGTGGACTACACGCTCGCTGATCCGGAGCGGCTCGTGTTCGTGATCAACGCTCTCGTCGACAATGTGTCAACGACTCTCGAGTGCCAGGGACTTTGTGCGCGTGAGATGATGCTCGTGTTCTCGCTTGCGAATCGAACATCGTTCGAGCATCTCGTGCGTCCGTCGCGATCGACTGCGAGCCGCAAGGCGTGGATGCGATTGATTCGCACTCATCTCGATCGCATCGAGCTTCCCGATTCTGT
>DATEDH010000055.1:0-2244 GCA_035281765.1 Gemmatimonadaceae bacterium | reverse complement strand
AGCTTCAGAAGCAGTTCGCAGCGATCTACACGACCGCAGACGGCGGACGCTCACAGTTGTGGAGAGTGCGGCCGTACTTCATTCTGCGCGCGGCGAGCAACATCGGTGTGGAGATCGGCGCCCGCTATCAGAAGAATCACGACAACACGCAGTGGTACTCGAATACCGGACCAGTCGGCGCCGCCGACACTCATTACCTCTTTGCACATCTCAACCAGGATCTGCTGAGCTTCCAGACGCGATTCAGCATTACGGCAACGCCCAACCTCTCCCTTCAGTTCTATGGCGAGCCGTTCGTAACCACCGGCAGTTATTCAAACGTGCGGGAGCTCGATACGCCGCGCTCCTCTGACTACAGCAAGAGATTCAAGCCGTACAACCTTGGTGAGGACGCGGGCGGATTCAACCAGAAGGAGTTTCACTCCAACATGGTTGTGCGATGGGAGTATCGTCCCGGCTCGACATTGTTCCTGGTATGGTCACAGGGCCGGCTTCAGGACGATCGGAATATTGGAGACTTCGAAGCAGTGCGCGACTACAAGGATCTCTTTCGCGCCCGTCCTGACAACGTTCTCCTGCTCAAGGCGTCATACTGGTTCAGTCTATAGCACGAGCGTGAGGATTCCGGCCGTATAGCAGATAACCGACCCCTGTCAGATTCCTGGCAGGGGTTCTGATTTTGGCAAAGGCGGCTTGCAGTTGCATCCGTTGGTGTGCTTTATACCGTAGCGGAAAAAAAGCGCTGATCCTCGAGTTCCAAACGGCCCCCGAAACCCATCGCTAGAGCGTCCTCAGTATGAAACACAGGAAAGTTCTTTCACTCGCCGTCATGACTGCGGCGGCACTCGGTGTTGCGATGCCATCGCAATCGCAGCAGACGGTCAAGCCTGCCGCACCGCTCAGACTGTCTGATCTCGATACGACGGTAAGTGCGTGCACCAATTTCTATCAGTATGCGAGCGGCGGATGGCTCAAGGCCAACCCTGTTCCGAGCCAGTTCTCGACATGGGGCCCGTTTCAGGAGCTTCGCGAAAAGAATTTTCTCGTTGTGCGGGACATCCTCGACAACGCGGCAAAGACAGCTGCAACCACGAAGGATCCCGACACCAAACGGCTCGGGACGTTCTACGCGAGCTGCATGGATTCCGCAGCAGCAGAGACAGCGGGCGCCAAGCCGATTCAGGATATCCTCGGCCGCATCGCGAAAATCTCCAATCGTTCGCAGCTGAATCAGGAAATCGCTTACCTGCATCAGCTTGGTATGTCGCCGGTCTTTTCATTCGGCACGGAGCAGGATCCAAAGAACAGCACGGTCGTGATCGTCGCCGCCGGTCAAGGTGGCCTGGGCCTTCCTAATCGCGACTATTACACGAAGACCGATGCAAACTCCGAGAAGATCCGCGCCGCATATGTGGATCACATCGCAAAGACTCTCGAGCTCGTTGGTCAGTCGGCGACTGATGCGCAGAACAGCGCGAAGAAGGTGATGGCACTCGAGAACACGCTTGCACTTGCATCGCGTACGCCTGTTCAGCTTCGCGATCCGGTTGCGAACTACAACATGACGGAAGTGAAGGCGCTGAATGAGATGACGCCCGGTTTCGACTGGAACGCTTTCATGTCGTCGCTAGGTGTTCGCGGTGTCACGTCGATCGATGTTGGACAGCCCGATTACATCAAGGCGGCAGCTGCTGCGCTCAACAGCATTCCGCTCGAAGACTGGAAAGCATATCTCACGTGGCGCGTCGCGGGACGAACGAGTCCGTATCTGAGCAGCGCAT
This sequence comes from Gemmatimonadaceae bacterium, assembly GCA_035281765.1. Lineage (GTDB taxonomy): Bacteria > Gemmatimonadota > Gemmatimonadetes > Gemmatimonadales > Gemmatimonadaceae > UBA4720. Next base: position 463 of record DATEDH010000055.1, on the reverse strand, counting down.
TCGTCAACGAGGATTTCGCGTTCAGCAAGGTTCTCACCGGCGCGCGCACGCTGCAGCCAAGATGGCGCCGCTGTCTCCAGGTTGCCGACAACTACCTCGGCGACGCACTCGGCAAGGAATACGTGAAGGTTGCGTTCACGCCTGAGGCGAAGACGCAGGCTCTCGAGATGATCGAGAATCTTCGTGCAGTGATGCGCGAGAGAATCACCCGCGCCGACTGGATGAGCGATGCGACGCGGCAGCAGGCTCTCGTGAAGCTGTCGACGCTCAATCGCAAGATCGGATATCCCGATGTCTGGGAGGACTATTCCTCGCTCAAGATCGTTCCGTCTCCATGGGCGACGAATTACCTGAGTGCCCGTGCCTACAGCGTTCGCAAGGACCTCGACAAGCTCGGCAAACCGGTCGATCGTAATGAGTGGTTCATGACTCCACCGACGGTCAATGCGTACTTCGCGCCGAA
>DATEDH010000054.1:0-9202 GCA_035281765.1 Gemmatimonadaceae bacterium | reverse complement strand
CGAGGTGACCATGTTGGCGTACTCAGCGATGAAGAACAAAGAAAACTTCATCGCGCTGTACTCGGTGTGATATCCGGCGATCAGCTCTGATTCAGCTTCAGGAAGATCGAATGGAAGTCGATTGGTCTCAGCGAACGCAGCGACCATGAAGATGAAGAAAGCAACCGTGACATTTACGACGTTCCAACCGCCCCACGCCTGCTGGGTAATGATTGAATTCAGACTGACGTTGCCAGCCAGCAGCAGCACCGGGATCGTCGACATTCCCATCGAGATCTCGTACGAGATCATCTGTGCGCTCGATCGCAGTCCGCCGAGCAGAGCGTATTTGTTGTTCGATGCCCAGCCGGCTAGAACGATTCCGTAAATGCCGAGCGATGACACTGCGAGAATGAAGAGGAATCCAACGGGCAGGTCCGCAACGACCATCGGGATCAGGCCCCATCGTGTTGGCAGCGGCGCACCGAATGGAATGACAGCGACTGTAGTGAGCGCCGGAATGAAAGCGAGCACCGGCGCGAGAATGAAGAGCGGCTTGTACACTGCGGCAGGATACGTCTCTTCCTTCATGAAGTTCTTCACACCGTCGGCAACCGGCTGAAGCCATCCGCCGCGGCCGCCAACTCGATTGGGACCGTAACGTCCCTGAATCCATGCGGAGATCTTTCTTTCCGCGAGCGTGAGAAGCGCCGCGCTCACCATGTAAACGGTGAACACGATGATCATCTTGATCACCGTGAACACAACGAACACGCCGGAGCTGGTGGACGGCTTTTGCGGATCGATTACCTGAAGCAGCGCGAATAGATCGTGCATCAGGCAGTCCCCGCGCCTTGAAGGACTGGAAGGCCGCGCATGCCGAGCGTGTCGTATGACATGCCTGCGAAATGCGATTTCTCCGCCGCCATGTTCGCGAACACTTCAGAAGGAAGGAAGAACTGAGTCTGCGCTCCCATTGCACCGAGCAGATCTCCAAGCACAAGCCAGCTCGGCCTTGCGAGCCCGGGTGCTGCCTTCGCCTGCGTGAAACGCTGAACTCGTCCCCGAAGATTCGTGAACGTGCCTTCCTCCTCGGCGAAATTCGTAATCGGAAGCACTGCCGATGGATTCGCAATGGCGCGAGGCACGCTCGTGCCGATCACGACAACGTCAGCAGGCAGCGTCGCAACGTCTATCGAAAGTCCTTCGAGATCGTCGCCGGCCACTATCAGGACGTCGCCTGAGCCGAGACCTTCCAGCGGGTTTTCAGTGCGACGGTATCCAAGCATCTCCGCGCCTACAACGTTGGCGGCGCGATCGCGACGCAGTGCGAGATCTTCGACGCCGGGTAGCGGCGCTTCATCGCCGGTCGCAACGCGGAACACGCCCTTTCCACCATTGTGCTCGAGCAGCTCGGACAGGAGAAACAGCGCTTCATTCGAGAGCATCGGCGACGCAATCACGTGAACGCTCTTCCCCGCGATAATTCGCGCAGCGGAAGTGATCGCAGTTTCCCACTCAGTCGCGGTAAGCACTCCGTTCACGCGAACCATTGGAAGCTCGGCGCGATCCTGGCGGTTTACCCAGCGATAGTTCAGGCGGCCGTAGTCGCACATGAAGTGCTTGTTGACTTCTTCATTGGGACGCGGCTTGAAGCGCACAACAGAATCGTCGCGCGTTTCGATCATGATGTTGCAGCCCTGCGTGCAGTTGGGGCAGATCGATGCAGCGCGATCCAGCTCCCACGCGCGCGCCTTGTTCAGGAAGTCTTTCGAGAGAAGAGCGCCAACCGGGCAGAGGTCGATGACATTCGCTGCCCACGGATGAGTGAGATCCTTTCCTTCGAATTTTCCAATCAGCGCGCGATCGCCGCGCTCGCTTACGTTGAGGACAGTGTCGTGCGCGACGTCGTCCATGAATCGCACACATCGCGTGCAGAGGATGCAGCGGTTTGGAACGTAGAGAACGTCGCCGCCGAAATCTTCAACGGGATTGAACCGCTTCGGCTCGCGATAACGCGAGTCAGCGCGACCTTCCTGGTACGTGAAGTCCTGAAGCTCGCACTCGCCTGACTGATCGCAGATCGGGCAATCGAGCGGATGATTGATGAGAAGAAACTCGAGCACGCCCTTTCTCGCTTCCAGAGTGCGCTCGTTGTGAACGTGAACGATTTGACCTTCCGCCACCGATGTCGCGCACGAGGGAGCAAGCTTCGGCGCTTTCTCGACCTCGACGAGACACATACGGCACACGCCCGGAATCGGAAGACTCGGGTGATAGCAGTAATGCGGGATGAGAATTCCCGCAGTCTTCGCTGCCTCGAGAATCGAAGTGCCTTCAGGCACTGTGACCTGGCGTCCTTCGATTGTGAGGTTCACCATTTTCTGCTCTGCCATCAGGCCACCGCCGCCATCACGGGGTGAACGCGCTTGCCATGTATGAGCGCCTCGAACTCGTGTCCGAACTTCTTGATTCCCGAAATCACAGGCGTCGCGCAGGAATCACTGAGCACGCAGATAGTCGTGCCCGTCATGTTGTGCGCGAGACTCATGAGAGTGTCGAGATCCTCCATCGTTCCCTGCCCGTCGCGAATGCGCTCCAGTATCTTCGTCGTCCACGCCGTGCCTTCCCTGCACTGCGTGCACTGCGCGCAGCTTTCATGAGCGAAGAAACGGGCAATGCGCGCAATCACTCGCACCATGTTCTGTGCATCGTCGATTACGATCACTCCACCTGAGCCGAGCATAGAGCCATGCTCGACGAATCCCTCATAATCCATGAGAGTCGCTTCGGCCTCTTCCATTGTCTGGATCGGAACCGAGACGCCGCCGGGAATCACGGCTTTGAATTTTCTTCCGTCAAGCGGACCGCCGCACAGGTCATAAAGGAAATCCTTGAACGGGAATCCCATCACTATCTCGTAGGTGCCCGGATACTTGATGTTGCCGCAGACGGAAAACAGCTTGGTGCCCGTGCTCTTTGTATTGGAGAGCGACATGCCCTTGTACCAGTCCGCGCCATTCATCAGAATCGCAGGAACAGCAGCAAGCGTCTCGACGTTGTTGATAGTCGTCGGCTGACCGAATACGCCGGCTACTGCAGGGAACGGCGGCTTGATGCGCGGGTTTCCGCGACGGCCCTCGAGCGAATTCATCAGAGCGGTTTCTTCGCCGCAGATGTACGCGCCGGCACCTTTATGCACGTGCACATCGATGCGCTTGCCTGTCCCCATGGCGTTTCCGCCAAGTATGCCGGCATCGTATGCTTCGCGAACAGCCGCTTCCATTCGCTCCAGCGGCTCAGTGAACTCCCCGCGAATGTAGATGTAGCAGGTCTCCGCTCCGATGGCGTACGCTCCAATGGCGCAGCCCTCAACGAGCGCATGCGGCGTCCACCGCATGATCTCGCGATCCTTGAACGTGCCTGGCTCTGACTCGTCGGCGTTGCAGCAGAGGTAGTGCGGTTTTCCATCCCCGGGCTTCATGAACGACCACTTCATGCCCGTCGGGAATCCTGCTCCACCACGACCGCGAAGGCCCGATTCCTTTACGACATTGACGATGTCAGCCGGCGCCATTCCAAGCGCTTTCTCGAGCGCCCTGTAGCCGCCGCGCTGCTTCCATCCGTCGAGCGAGCGCGCCGCTACATCACCGAAGTGCTGTGACAGAACCGTCGTCTCGCGCTGATGCGATTTGTGCGGATAACCCATTATGTAAGTCTTGCGAGAATCTCCGGAACCTTCTCCGGAGTAACTGACTCGATGAACTCCTCGTTGATCATCACTGGCGTGGCAAATCCACACGCGCCGAGGCACTCGACTTCGATCACTGTGTACTTGTCGTCGGCAGATGTAATTCCCAGCTCACCGGTTTTTGTGTGCTGCAGGAAGGACTTCACAACGTCTTCCGCGCCGCAGATTCCACACGGTGATGTCGTACATACCTGGATGAAGTATTTCCCTACCGGGTGCTGGTGATACATCGTGTAAAACGTCACAACACCTTTCACGTATGCGGGCGTTAGCTCGAGCACATCAGCGACTTCAGCCATTGCACCTTCGCTGATCCATCCCCGCTCGCGCTGCACGATCCAAAGTGCAGGAAGAAGCGCCGCCATCTTTGTCGGATACCGCCCAAGAAGAACATTGAGCTCGTCGCGCGCTTTACCTGTTGTGAAGACGGGTTCGTACGGCTCATGACCGTGCGCATCATGCGAAGCCGACTCGGGCGATTTGATTCCCGTCACCTGTCGATTTCTCCCATGACGATGTCGATGCTCGCGTTGATGGCGATGACGTCTGACAGGAGATGTCCTTCCACCATTTTTGGAATCGCGGACAGATTCACGAATGACGGCGGACGGATTCTCCATCTCACGGGCTTTGATGTTCCATCGGAAACCATGTAATAGCCTTTCTCCCCTTTCGGGCTTTCTACCGCAACGTACGCTTCGCCTGCCGGAGGGCGCGGTCCTTCCATCACCTGCTTGAAGTGATGGATCATCGATTCCATCTCGCTCGTCGCCTTCGACTTGGGAGGAAGGATGACGCGCGCATCATCGACGTTCACCGGACCATCAGGCAGCCTGTCCGCGGCCTGCTGAAGAATGCGAACCGACTGACGCATTTCTTCCATGCGAACGAGATACCGATCGTATACATCGCCATTTGTTCCAACAGGAACGTCGAAGTCGTAGGTCTCGTAGCCCAGGTATGGGAAATCCTTCCTTACGTCGTATGCGACGCCCGATGCGCGGAGCATCGGACCAGAGAGTCCCCAGTTGATCGCTTCATCGGGAGTCATCACGCCGAGTCCGATCGTGCGGCCAACCCAGATTCCGTTCTTCGTCAGGATGCGATCGACTTCATCGATTGTATTAGGGAACGTCCTGATGAAATTGCGCAGCCCGTCCATCCAGCCCGCGGGGATGTCGGCAGCCATTCCACCGACGCGCGTTGCAGAAGTAGTGAGACGCGCGCCTACCCATGCTTCGAGAAGATCATAGACGCGCTCGCGTTCCTGGAACGACCAGAGGAACGGTGTGTACGCGCCGATGTCGATGCACGTTGTGCCGACCCACACGAGATGCGAGATGATGCGCGAGAGCTCTGCCGCGATTACGCGCAGAACCTCACACCGCTCCGTAATGTCGATTCCAAACAAGCGCTCGGCGCCGATTGCAAAGGCGACATTGTTGCCAATCGAGTTCAGATAATCTTCGCGATCCGTCCACGGAATTATCTGATTGTACTGGCGATATTCGCCGATCTTCTCGAATCCGCAGTGCAGATATCCGATGTGCGGAATGCAGCGAACTACGGTCTCACCATCTAGCTCGAGCACCAGGCGCAGCACTCCGTGAGTTGCCGGATGCTGCGGGCCGATGTTGATGAGCATGTGATCCCCTTCGAGCTCCGGCTCCATTGTCGGAGGCGGGGCGATCTCGAGTGCGGATCCGCCATCGTTTACAACGAGTGGAACGCGCTGCGGTCTTCCCTGCGCGTCGAGTCCCGTTGTCGAAAGCTCGACTTCTACTGTGCGGTTGCCTGATGCCATCTACTCGCCCACCTGTTTGCCGGATGACAGACGCTTGCGCATGTCCGGCGGCAGATCTTCGAACGCATCGGCGATCGTGAGCTCTTCCATCGAATATCGATTCTCGATGTTCTGCGCGAGCGCCTGACGCAGCTGCTCGGCGCGGCTGAAACGTCCGCGAAGGGGAAAATCCTTTCGGAGTGGAAATCCTTCCTTGTACTGCTCCCACATGAGGAGACGACGAAGATCAGGATGTCCCTCGAACTGAATCCCGAACATGTCGAAGCATTCGCGCTCGAGCCAGTCGGCGCCCTTCCAGATATCCCATACGCTCGGGATGCTGAGCGGCGCATTTTTTGGAAGCGCCGCCTTTACACGGAGAAACCGCCGGTAAGGAAGCGAGCGAATGTGCCACACCACTTCGATGGGTGTGTCGAAGTCGCGGTATTCAACAGCCGTGACGTCACTGAGGTAGTCATACTGCTGCGACGGGTCGTCGTGCAGCCACTTCATAATTTCAGTGACCCGCGAAGGATCGATGTAGACGGTGGTCTCGCCCCATACGACTTCGCTGCGAACTACTGCGCCGGGAAATTTCTCCGCGAGAGCGTTAGCCGACGGATTTGCGGCGCCGCCGCGGTGCGGGACCTTGCGCGGCGTTGCGGGAGCAACCGTCTCACCTGATCCGGCTCCCGCTTCGACGATCGTGAATTTGTCCGTCACGGCGCCGACCGCGTCTGGTGCACTGAATTACCGAACGGCTCGCCGAGCTCGTCGATTACTGAAGGCGGAATGTAAAGCTGGCTCGATGGATCAGGATTGATCTCCATCTCGCGCCGCTTCCTGTCGCCTGCGCGCTCGAGCATCACTTTCTGCTGCAGCATGCGGATGCCGTACAGCAGGCCTTCCGGTCGCGGTGGGCAACCAGGCACATACACGTCGACGGGAATGATCGTGTCGATTCCCTGCACCACTGCGTAGTTGTCGAACATGCCGCCGGTTGAAGCGCACGCCCCCATGGAAATCGCCCATTTTGGCTGTGGCATCTGCTGCCAGATTCGCCTTATCACCGGTGCGAGCTTGAATGGAACGCGTCCCGCGCAGATGAGAACATCGGCCTGGCGCGGGGAGAAGCTCATACGCTCCATTCCGAATCGCGCGAGATCGAAGCGGCTTGCTGCCGTCGCCATGAATTCGATGGCGCAGCACGCGGTGCCGAATGGCATTGGCCACAGCGAGTTGGCGCGGCCCCAGTTGACAAGAAAATCGAGGCGGGTGGTTACCCAGCCTTCCTGAGTTTGAGGCTCGTACGCAACGGTGCGAGTCTCCGGTTTTGCGGTCAATCCCATTGAAGGGCTCCCTTCTTCCAGACGTAGGCGAGCCCGACGAGCAGGATCACCATGAAGACGAGCATCTCACCGAGACCGAAGAAAGTCACGTCGCCGGCGGGGCAGATGTTGTTGACGAGCTCAGAGCTGCAGGACAGCTGCCGGTATGCGACCCCCCAGGGGATCATGAAGACGGTCTCGATATCGAATACTATAAATAGTATGGCGACGAGGTAGAACTTGACTGAGAAGCGCTCTCTCGCGTCGCCAATGACGGGAATTCCGGATTCGTACGGGGTCTGCTTTACAGGTGTCGGCCGGGAGCGCTTGAGGAGGGCCGAAAGGACCACTATGAGGAGGCCATTTACGACCACGAAACCAAGCAACATCAGGACCGGCAAGTACGCGCGACTCATGGAGTTCCCGACTTCGTGAAATATTTCACTAACTGTTGACGTGAGGAATTTATCGTGGTTGGTATCGCGGGCGTAAGGGGTTTCGAGGTGGTGTCACACGCGATGATTTCATAGATTGACCCGCCCGATATTATCGGCGCGATGCGCGCCTCCCTCTCCGCAAAATTCCAACCATAAAATGTCGATTCAGTCTGATCGGTGGATTACGAAGATGGCGCTCGAGCATGGAATGATCGAGCCGTTCGAATCAAGTCAGGTGCGCTCCGGAGTCATATCGTACGGTGTGAGCTCGTACGGATATGATATGCGCGTGGCCACCGAGTACCGGATATTCACCAACGTTTTGAACTCGATCGTCGATCCGAAGGAATTCGACCCGAAATCGTTTGTGGAGTTCACCGGCGACATCTGCATCGTGCCGCCGAATTCGTTCGCGCTTGCGAGATCAGTTGAATATTTCCGCATCCCGCGCGATGTGGTCACGATTACGGTCGGCAAGTCCACCTACGCGCGCTGCGGTATCATCACCAACGTCACGCCGTTTGAGCCGGAATGGGAAGGACACGTGACTCTTGAGATCTCGAACACCACTCCCCTGCCCGCGAAGATCTATTCGAACGAAGGCATTGCGCAGGTGCTGTTTTTCAAGGGAGAAGAAGAGCCGCTGACTTCCTATAAGGACAAGAAAGGAAAGTATCAGGGACAGGTTGGTGTGACACTCCCCAAGCTGTAACTACAACGGCTGCTTCAGTTAGTGAAGCAGCCGTTGCTGTTGTCAGATGCGAAGCAGCTCATTCGCAGCGTACCTGTTGTTGTGACGACAGATACATCCCAGTACGCGAGACTCCAGCTGAGATTCTGCGGCACGGTGTTGCCGCTGCACGCGTTCATCTTCTTCATTTTTCCCGTGTAGTCGTTCATGAGCTGCGGAGCGGGCAGCGACTCGTCGGCGCCCGTGAGTGAGGCGTCGCTCAGGCCGAAGTACTGTTTCAGGGTTCGAAGCTGCCTCTGCTCAGTGGAAGCCACGCGGCCGTTCTTCGGATTCACGCATTCGTAGTCGACGTTCACGAACGCCTCGGCCCACAGGTTGAGCGGGTTGAGCGCCGGATTGTCGATGTTCCAGCTGCACGACACTGCTCCAGTTGCTGCGCTCGACAGCGAGCACGATGCGGAATTGAATGTGACGAGTGTCGGATCTGCCACGAGTGTGAAGAGCATTCCGCTTGAATTTGAATTCCCCGGGGTCGGGGCGGTTGTGCTCTCGGAGCAGGCCCCGAGCCCCATCGCCATAGTGATTGCGGCTATTCTTTTATTTCGGTTGGACATGTGTCGCTCCTCGCTGGCGTACTTTTTCCGCGGACCGTTTATTTTCTGCTGCGCTTAAACGATGATTCAATTACGAACGCGTTACCGTAACCCATCCAATGAGCCGGAAAAATCGAAAGCGACGCGACGCCCCGGCTCGTGATAGCGGGCGAGCGCCTGCCGGGTCAGGCAGCAATTCAATTTCTCAGGCGACACTAATCGCCGGAGCCGCGCTGATCGCTGTAGCGGCGATTCTCGTCTTCTCTCCTGCGCGCCATTTTCAATTCATCGCTCTCGACGATCCTCAGTATGTCAGCGCGAACAGTCGTGTTCTCGAAGGGTTATCGGTCGACGGACTCAAGTGGGCTTTCACCGCCACGAGCTTTTACTGGCATCCGCTGACGTGGATTTCGCACATGCTCGATGTCGAGCTCTTCGGTCCTTCACCGGGCGCGCATCACATGATGAATGTTCTGCTGCACGCCTCCAGCAGCGCCAGTCTTTTTCTTGCGCTCGCGCAGATGACGAGAGCCATCGGTGCGAGCGCTGCAGTCGCACTGTTGTTCGCGTTGCATCCACTGCACGTCGAATCCGTTGCATGGATTGCCGAGCGAAAGGACGCGCTCAGCACGCTGTTCCT
>DATEDH010000053.1:0-2303 GCA_035281765.1 Gemmatimonadaceae bacterium | reverse complement strand
ATCACCATCGCATCACCAACGGTGTGAAACGATCCGGTGATGAGAACCAGTCCGGGGATGTTCGCCGCGTTACGAATGGCCTTTTCGAAATCCGGCTCGGCTGAAGCTTTGAATCCTTTCTCCACCGCGAATTGCGCTGCTGCTACCGGATCCCAGGCTCTCGTGCGGGGAGCTGTGGGTGGCAAGACGGTGATGATCTCGTCTACCTGCGAGAGCTCGGAGATCATTCCACGCCAGTCTTTGTCTGCGAGGACACCAAGAATCACCGTGAGTCGCTCCGGATGTCCGATGAAGTCGAACGTCTTTAACGTTCCGCCGATTCCATCGGGATTGTGAGCGACATCGAAGATGATATTTCCAACGCGTTGAAAGCGACCGGGCAGCTTAACCCGCGGAAGAACGCGCGCCGCCTCATCAAGTGATACTGCATAGCGGGAACCGGCGGCTTCGAGCATTGTCAGCGCGGTACACGTATTCCCAATCTGCTTTGGTCCGATCAAGCCGGTCGTCATCGCTCGGGATTCGCCATCGTGCTTCACAGTAAACGTTGTTCCGTCGTACGTGATTTCGTCGAACGTGGCGTTGTAGCGATCATGCGCCCTTATCAATGGCGCACCCGATTTCAGCGCGGCGTCCGTGAGAGCGGTGCGCGCCGCGGGGTCCTGCACTGGTCCGACGACAGCCGGAACTCCCGGCTTGAAGATGCCGGCTTTCTCGCGTGCAATCGATGCCAGGCTGTCGCCAAGAAATTCCTGATGGTCGAGCCCAATCGACGTAATTCCCGCAACGACGGGAGTAATCACGTTCGTCGAATCGAGCCTGCCACCCAATCCTGTTTCGATCACGGCGACATCGACATTTTTTTCTGCGAAGTAATGAAAAGCCATCGCCGTCGTGATCTCGAAGAACGTCGCGCCCATTCCTTCCGCATCAGCGGCACATCGCTCGAGGAAGTCGACAACGTACGCTTCGGAGATCGCTTCGCCGTCTACGACGATGCGCTCCCTGAAGTCGATGAGATGCGGCGACATATATCGCCCGACACGCAGTCCCTTCGATCGCAGCAATTCATAAAGCGTGATGACGACGCTTCCCTTTCCGTTGGTCCCCGCAACGTGAAAGGAATCGAACCGCTTATGCGGGTCGTCGAGTATCTCGAGAAAGCGGGATGTTCTTTCGAGACCGAACTTCGCAGTGGAGCCGGTGCGCGCAAACAGCGCATCGACCGCGGCCTTGTAGGAGGTCAGGCCGCTGTCCACCCCGCGGCGGCGGGTTTGCCACTCATGTGACGCAGAAGCTGTCCGACTGTGTTCTTGAGATCCTTGCGATGCACGACTGAATCGACCATCCCGTGCTCGAGCAGGAACTCAGAGGTCTGAAATCCTTCCGGCAGATCCTGGCCGATTGTCTGCTTGATCACGCGCGGACCCGCAAAACCAATAACCGCTCCCGGCTCAGCGAGAATTGCATCGCCGAGCATCGCGTAGCTGGCGCTGACGCCGCCCGTCGTTGGATTAGTGAGGATAGACACGTACGGAATGCGCCGCTCGGCGAGCTGCGAAAGAATCGCTGCGGCTTTTGCCATCTGCATCAGGCTCAATACCCCTTCCTGCATTCGCGCGCCGCCGGATGACGACACGAGAATGAATGCGAACTTCCGCTCGAGGGCACGCTGTCCCAGTCGTGCGATTTTTTCGCCGACGACAGATCCCATCGAGCCGCCCATGAACTGGAAGTCCATCACGCCAAGACAGGCAGGCAATCCGTGCAACTGCCCCGTGAAGGTGAGAATCGCGTCGCCATCACCCGATTTCTGGGTCGCCTTCGCGAGCCGGCCCGGATAATCGGGAAACCCGAGGGGGTCCGTCGACTTGATGTCGGTCTCCGTCTCCTCGGTGGTTCCGTCGTCGAGAAGAATATTGACGTAGTCGATAGCGCGAATGCGGCGATGGAAATCGCAGTTGGGACACACGTTGAGATTGCGCACGAACTTCTCGCGAATGTCAGTGTGCCCGCAGTTCTCGCACTTCTCCCATGCATCGGGTGGAATCTCGTGCTTTTCCCGCCGCGGCTGCCGGGGCTTTTTCTCCTTACGGAACCATGCCATTTAGCGAAATGTGCCCGGGTCCCCTTGTTACATCAAGGCTTGTCGTGCTTTCGCGGCATCTGACGTCCTGGACACGTAGCATCTGACGACCTAGACACGGAGTAACGGAGTAACGGAGTCCGCACGGAGAATTACTTTTTTTGTTTTTTTTCTGCTGTTAGCAGGTAGCAGGTAGCAGGTAGCTGTTGCTGGAGTC
>DATEDH010000052.1:0-4443 GCA_035281765.1 Gemmatimonadaceae bacterium | reverse complement strand
ATAGAGCATCTGACTTCGGATCAGAAGGTTGGGGGTTCGAGCCCCTCCGGGCGCATCCGCACGTAGACTGCGCGTTCATTAACAGGGAGCGCAGTGAGCGCAGCGAGGTTTGGAGGTTTATCACTCGCGCCGACAGTGGTTGTCGGATTGGGCCAACTGCGATAGCCACTCAGATCAACCTCAAAACCTCACTGCGCTCACTGCGCTCCCTGTTAATGAACGCGCAGTCTACGTGCTGATGCGCCCGGAGGGGCTCGAACCCCCAACCTTCTGATCCGAAGTCGGATGCTCTATCCAATTGCGCTACGGGCGCGCACAACAGACTGAAAATAATCGCTCCATATCGAGCGCGCGCCGGACCGGCGCAGAATCTTCTTCACAAAATCCACATGGCGACGAATATTCACCGCCATGTCCTACACCGAATCGCACCTTCTGCCCGGCGAAAGCGTCAAGTACCGCGCTCACCTGCACTGGCTTCCATTTCTTCCCGGCTACATACTCGGCGCGCTGTTCCTCGCAATTGCCATCGCGGGATTTGCGATGGAAATCTGGTGGCTCGGCGGCGGTGCGCTCGCGGTTGCACTTGGCGCATTCCTCTGGATCTACATCGCGAAAGCAACCTCGGAATTCTGCGTCACCAACAAGCGCGTCGTGATCAAAGTCGGGTTCATACAGCGACGCACAGTCGAGACGATGCTCGCAAAAGTCGAAAGCATCGGCGTAGACCAGGGACTCATTGGGAGAATGTTCGACTTCGGAACCATTCTCGTCGTTGGAACCGGCGGCACGCAGGACTCATTTCACAACATCTCGAATCCGCTCGAGTTTCGTCGTCAGGTTCAGGCGGAAGCGAGCGAGCTCGAGGAGGCCGATGACATTCCCGCGCTCGCGCCGCGCGATGAGCGCGAGTGTCCCTATTGTGCGGAGATGATCTTGAAAAAGGCGCGCGTCTGCAAACACTGCGGTCGCGATGTCGAGCCAGTTACCGCCTGATCATTCGACCGTTACTGCACCGGTCATCCCCGGATGGGGAACGCAGTGATACGGGAATGATCCCGCCTGCGGAAACTCACGCGTAAACGTTGCGCCCGGCGCGAGCAGCCCCGAGTCCCAGCCGCTCGCATCCGATGTGCTCGTATGCGACTCGTCACCCTGAGGGCCGCAGTTCACCCAGGTGACTTTCGTTCCCGGTCTCACGCGAACTGTCTGCGGCGAGAACTGGAAATCCCGAATGATCACGATCGTCGATCCGAACGCCTCAGCAGGGAGCTGCGCATTACATCCCTCGAGAGTTTGTGTCGGGCCAGAGCTTCTTTCACTGAAGCAGGCGATTCCGCCTCCAGTGAGCACTGTCAGCATGATTGCAGCAACCCGGCTCGATGTCATTTGTCGGTCACCACGATTACACCCTTCATGAACGGGTGAGGCATGCAATAGAAATTGAACGTTCCCGCTTTTGTAAATGTGTGACGGAAAGTCTTGCCGGGATCGATCAAGCCTGAATTGAAGCTCTTATCGACAGCGGTGACGGTGTGCTGAAGCGGATCAGCGTTGGTCCATTCCACCGTCGTTCCAACGGTGACTGTGATCTTTGGCTGCAGGTAGCTGATGTTCTTGATGGTTGTCTTGCGAACAGACGCGGCACGCGGAGCAGGTTTTTTTGCGACCGGTTTCGAAGGCGCAGGCTGTGTGACCTTCGCAGGCGCTGGAGACTTCTTCACGGTGTCGGCGGGCGGAGCAGCCGGAGTCGGCACTGTCAATACCGGCTCGATCGGCTCGACTATCGCCGTGGGATTTGGCGCCGGAGCCGTTGTCACCGCGGGCTTCTCAACCGAGTCTGCGGTATCCACCTGGGGCGCAGTCAAAGCGGAGACAACGGTGTCCGGCGCGCTCTTCGCGCGCTTGCCGAAATATCTCTTGAGTGTCAGTGGTATCGTGAACTCGAATCCGTAGCGGATCGTGCTGCTCCCGCGCGATGCATCCTGCAACGTTGCGATCGGCGCGTTGGTCGCATGCAGTGAGAGTGTATGCGGCGTAAGAGGAATCGCGATGTGAACTCCCGCGCTCCACGAAACACGCTCAGCAGAATCGCGATCGGTCATCGTCCCGACATCGCCTGCAAGCGCGACATACTGGCCGAGCCGGAAGGTTGCGCCGCCTGCAACTGCAAATCTCACATTGCCTTTCTCGAACGGATCCGACAGCGCTCTTCCTGCTGCTATCAGCCGTGCCGGGCCGATGCGCTTCGCAACTGACAACTCACCATCGACTCCCTCGGCAGCGTTGTTGTATCCCACCTGTCCGCCGACGCTGACGGGATTTCCAAAATCTTCGGAGAGCGGCTGCCACCGCGCGAACAGCTCCCACTCATTGGGAAAATTCGGCGCGAGCGTCGAGTTGGTTGAATAATTGAATCCGGCGAGAAAATGTTTCGGCAATCCGGCAGCGAGAAGGAAAGTCGGAACGTTCGACACTTTCCGTTGCGGTGCGTCACTCGCGACAAATCGATGAATGAAATGGAAGTACAAAGTTCCGGGGACGCCGACCCAGTCTCCCGAAACGTTGGGCGTGCGATCGAGCAGCGATTGTGCATTGCCGGCCGCTGGAAACGCGATCGCGACGGCGAGAGCGAGACGTTTAGCGAACACGCACGCGTCCCTTGATGTCGCGATTCACAGTGCTATGATAGTCATAATCTCCCTGCGCGGGAAAAGTTCTCGATACGCGCGTGCCCGCTGCGCCCGCGGGTATGTCACCGCCCGGAGGTGCTTCTTCGTCCCACGCGATTCCACCTGCACCCTGCGAGAATTCCCACGTCACTGTGCCGCCAGGCGCGATTTCGACTCTCTCGGGAGAGAAAGCCGATGGAGTTGCCTGCACGAGTGCTCCTTCAGAGGGAAGCGGACTCGACGGAGCGGGCGGTGTACCATCCGCTGAGACGACAACACGTCCTGTCATTCCTGAATGTCGAGTGCATTGATAGTCGAACGTTCCGGCAGAAGCGAACGTGCGAGCGACCGAGCGTCCTGCACCTGTGTCAGGAATGTCGCCGCCCGTCGGCTTCGCACTTCCGAACGTGACGTTGTGAGTGCCGCCCGTGATCTGCCACGTCACCACCGTTCCGGGTGCGACAGTTACAGACGCAGGAGAAAAGCTGGTGCCTGCAGTTGTCACGATGGTCGAGCCCGGTGTCCCCGGTGTCGGTGACGACGGAGCGCCGGTGCCCGGCGGATTGACCGGATTCTCCTCGACGGGAGTATTGGGCGGCCCGTCGATAGCAGCACCTCCGCCACCGCAGCCCATCGTTACAGCAAGAGATATAAGTAGCAGTCGCAGCTTCGGCATCGAGTCCGTGATAGAAGTGTGCGCGCAACTTTTCGCTTTTTCACTGTGCCGTGTTGCGATCTCAGGCGGAATACAACGTGCAGCGGGTGGAGAGCGGTTGTCAGTCGGTGAGCGCAACTCGTGTGGCGAGGTTTAGCGCTGTTGGAAACAGGCTCTCGCGATGGCGGTCAGTTCGCTACTTTGAGTGCATGATAAACGAAGGCGATCAGGCGCCAGATTTCGATCTCGAGACCGACGAGGGAACCCGTGTGAGCCTGAGCTCACTCAAGGGAAAGAACGTCGTTCTGTTTTTCTATCCCAAGGACAACACCTCCGGCTGAACGCGTGAAGCGTGCGCGTTTCGCGACGCTTTTCCCCGGTTCGGGGAAATGAATGCGGTGGTTTTCGGAGTCAGTCCGGATTCGGCGAAGTCACACAGGAAGTTCAGGGAGAAATATGGGCTCCCATATAATCTTCTCGTGGACGAGGAACATCGTCTCGCCGATCAATATGGATTCTGGAAGGAGAAGACTCTCTACGGCGTGAAGTACATGGGGATCGAGCGATCGACCGTGATCATCGATGCCGAAGGCGTCGTGCGAAGAATTTTCCGGAAGGTGAAGGTCGAAGGGCATGTCGATGACGTACGCGAGGCGGTAAGCCAGCTGTAGCCGAGCGTTCGTGGTTAGGGACCGCGATCGGATAACGCCTCGAGATCGCGGGCATCGAGCGGGTTCACTCCACATCTGCATCTGGCGCGCTCCTCGGAACCGGGGGAGCGCGCTTCGAGAATTCTTTCTTCGCCGCAGATCTCGCAGCGGCGGATCACGACTGGCTCAGCATCGTTCGTCATGATGACTCGAGCCAGCAGGTACCCTGCCAGCGCTGTTCGCCGCCGTAGAAGTGACGCTCACCGCGCGTGCGCTCAATAAGTCAAGTAATTTGTTGACAAATAGAAGATGGGGAAGGATGTTCCCGTTTGAAGCTCCACTCAATCACGAACAACGGTGGACATCACAACGTCACCACCCCACAGGAGAAGTACGACATGCTCTTCAAGTCACTCGCTACGATCGCCGTCGCTGCATCGGCTGTCACTCTCATCGCTGCCGGCCC
>DATEDH010000051.1:0-4437 GCA_035281765.1 Gemmatimonadaceae bacterium | reverse complement strand
TGCGTGGAAGATGACTTCGACACCTGATTGATACTGACTGAGCGCCAGCTCTTTGCCTTTGCCGGGGTTTTTAAATGCTTCGGGTGTGACACCCGCGTACTGTGCGATGACAGTGCAGTCCGGGCAGACCTGTTTCACACCGGCGCGGTAGCCTGCCTCGAATTTATGGATGAGCGGAATGTCCATCCCGCCAACGAATCCGACTTTTTTTGATTTACCCACGAGCGCGGCGAGGGCACCGACGAGGAACGATCCCTCTTCTTCGCGGAACTTGAGTGCGGCGAGATTTGGCGGTGGCGGTATGACGTTGCCTTTGTCATCGACTGAGAGCGCGTAATCGACGCCCGCAAACGAGACATTGGGATATTCCTTTGCGAGCTTGGTAAGGTCATCGGAGAAAATGAATCCGACTCCGATGACGAGATCCATGTTCTCCGCAGCGAGAAGCCGCAGGCCTGCTTCGCGGTCGGAGCCTTCGCCCGGCTCGATGAACCTGATATTCGGGTGAAGAATCTTGATGGCGCTGTCAGCACCTGCATAGGCGCCGTCGTTGAATGACTTGTCTCCGCGGCCGCCAACATCGAGGACAATCCCGACATTGGTCGCGCCGGGGCGCCCCTCATCGAGAGTCGACCTGCCGCCCGCAAAAAGCAGCGCGGCATGAACTGCAAGAAGCCCCGCTGCTACGAGAAAAAGTTTACGCATCTGAGGGGAAGATATTCGCCCACAGAGCGGCCACAGGCAAGACGGCGCGCCCCTTTTAAAACGCGTCTTCGCGCTCTTGATTTCATTCATGCCAGAGCGATTCAGAACCCGCTTTCTCGTAATCGGAAGCGGAGTTGCCGGGCTTCACACAGCCTGGCGTGCTTCGTCGGAGGGAGATGTGGTGGTCCTCACCAAGCGGTCTCTCTTCGACAGCGCGACTGCGTATGCGCAGGGCGGCATTGCCGCGGCACTCGGAGCGGGGGACTCTCCCGAGCTGCATCGCAAGGATACACTCGCCGCGGGCGCAGCCCTTTGCGACGCCGAAGCCGTGGAGGTTCTGGTTGAAGAAGGTCCGGCGAGAGTGAAGGAGCTCCACGTTGCGGGAGCCGACTTCGACCTCGAGCCGGGCGGAAAATTCAAGCTGGGGAAGGAGGCTGCGCATTCACGCCGGCGCATCGTCCACGCCCATGGCGACCAGACGGGTGCGGAGGTGGCGCGAACCCTGATCGAGAGAGTTCAGGAAACGCCATCGATACAGGTTTTCGAGAAAACCCGCGTGCTTGACTTGATTGTGAGCGGAGGCGTCTGTCATGGAATCCGTGCGACCCGCGCAGGCAAGCCGATCGAGATAGTCGCCGATGCAACGGTGCTCGCAACAGGCGGATGCGGGCAGGTCTATCGCTATACGACCAATCCCCAGGTTGCGACGGGAGACGGCTACGCGATCGCGCATCGCGCGGGAGTAACACTCGCGGATATGGAATTCGTGCAATTTCACCCGACCGCGCTGGAGACTTCGGAGAATCCACTCGCGCTGATCTCAGAGGCGGTTCGCGGTGAAGGAGCGATTCTCGTCGACGATAAAGGGAACCGCTTCATGGTGAAGCGTCATCGGCTGGCCGAGCTGGCCCCTCGCGATATCGTGGCGCGTGAGATCTATCGGGAGAGACAAAAGGGAAGTCGTGTCTACCTCGATGCGCGCAAGCTGGGGCGAAGCTTTAAAACCCGCTTTCCCGGAATTTTCGCCTTGTGCAAGGCACGGGGAATCGATCCATCCAGGGATCTGATCCCGGTGATTCCTGCTGCACACTATATGATGGGCGGCATTGTGACCGATCTCGCCGGCAGGTCGAGCATGGATCGACTGTATGCATGCGGCGAGGTATCCCGAACGGGCGTTCACGGTGCCAACCGTCTGGCCTCCAATTCGCTACTCGAAGGGCTCGTGTTCGCTGAAAGAGTAGCGCGCGACATGATCGCGCAGCCAAAGCTCTCCGGAGCTCCCGGCAAGAAAAATTGGGAAGCACCGGTGTTGAAAGATCGAGGCGCTGCGCAGGTCGCTGCCGATTCCGTGAGACGCGTCATGTGGGATTACGTTGGAATCGACCGCTCCGCGAAAGGTCTGCGCGAGGGGCTCGAGCGCCTGGCAGATATCGAGACTCGTCTTCCAGTTGGCGCAACAGAAGAAGCGAACATGATTGACACCGCGCGATTGATTGCGCGTGCAGCGCTGATGCGAAAGGAATCACGCGGCGGGCATTATCGAAGTGATTTTCCGCACGCGGTACGCAAGTGGGCTAAACGGCATATCGAGTTTTAGGTAATGACGACAACGGCAATGAGGGACGAAGTCACCGCGCTTCAGCAGGAGATCAAGCTTCTTGCGAAACAACGCAATGCAGTGATCCTCGCGCACAATTACGAGCGTCCGGAGGTGCAGGATGTCGCGGATTTCGTTGGTGACTCTCTCGGATTGAGTCGCGAAGCGGCACGAACAAATGCGGAGATCATCGTGTTTTGCGGTGTGCACTTCATGGCTGAGACTGCAGCCGTGCTTTCGCCGCAGAAAATGGTTCTGCTGCCTGATCTTGCCGCGGGATGTTCGCTCGCCGCTACCATTGATGGGGAGCAGCTCCGTGCATGGAAGGCAGAGCATCCGGGCGCTGTCGTGGTCTCATATGTGAATACCACCGCCGATGTCAAAGCGGAAAGCGACTATTGCTGCACATCAGGCAATGCGGTGGAGATCGTGAACTCGATTCCCGCTGAAAAAGACATTCTCTTCCTCCCTGACATGTTCCTCGGCGCGCATGTTCGTCGTATCACCGGGCGCGAGAACATCCATGTATGGATGGGAGAATGCCACGTTCACGCTGGAATCGATCCTGAGCACATCAATCGTCAGCGCGCTGCACATCCCGGCGCGGAATTCCTGATTCACCCCGAATGCGGGTGCGCGACGAGCGCAGTCGAAGCCGTTTCCGCGGGAGATGTCGATCCCGAAGGAGTGCAGATCCTCTCGACCGAAGGAATGATCAACCGGCCGCGAATATCATCTGCCGACGAATTCATCGTTGCGACTGAAGTCGGAATTCTTCATCGACTGCGCCGCGAGAATCCAACCAAACGGTTCATGCCGGCAAATGAGCTCGCAGTTTGCGCATTCATGAAGGTGACGACGCTGCCCAAAGTGCTGAACTCGCTCGAGAATCTCGAGCATCACATCACAGTCGATCCCGAAATTTCCGCGCGGGCGAGAACGGCAATCGAGCGGATGATCGCGATCGGTGGGCAGCGGCCACTTTCACCGAAGCCCGAAACGACTGAGGATCCCGGCGAATGAGACCGCGGCGGATCGCGATTCTCGCCCAGCGCGGGCTCGGCCCATCGGGTACGCTGCGCTTCCCGTTTGCACGGCTGCTCACGGCAAGAATGGTTCGCGAGGCGCTGGAGGAAGATGCGGCTGACAACGACATCACGAGCATTGCGACGATCGTCACTGAACGACGCTCCCGGTGCCGCGTTGTCGCACGGCAGCGTGGCGTGATTGCCGGCATCCCACTGGCGCGTGAAGCGTTTCGCCAGCGTGATTCGAAATCGTCTGTACGGGCGACAGTTAAAGACGGGCAGGTCGTCGACGCCGGCGCCGAGGTCATGTTCGTCACTGCATCGCCGCGAGGTCTGCTCTCGGCCGAGCGGGTTGCTCTTAATTATTTACAGCGACTTTCGGGCATCGCGACGATTACGCACGAGTTTGTCGATGCGGTTGCAGGAACCAATGCGCGAATTCTCGATACGCGAAAGACAACGCCGGGGTGGCGGATTCTCGAGAAGTACGCGGTTCGTGCCGGCGGCGGGATGAATCACCGCATGGATCTTGGGGCGGCAGTTCTCATCAAGGACAATCATCTTGCCGCGCTCGATGGCGATGTCGTCATGGCAGTTCAACGCGCGCGCGAGATCGCGCCGGGCAAGCCGATCGAAGTCGAGTGCGACCGTATCGAGCAGGTCGCGAAAGCACTCGAAGCCGGGGCGGAGATCATCATGCTCGACAACATGAATCCGACAAAACTTCGGGAAGCCGTCAGTCTCGTCGATGGACGAGCGGTTACGGAAGCATCAGGCGGAGTTCGACTCGATACTGTTCGCGCAATTGCCGAGACGGGTGTCGACTGGATATCCGTTGGTGCGTTGACTCATTCCGCGAAAGCTCTCGATCTTGGGCTGGACTTCGAGTGAGCTCCGATCCCGAGGTTTGCGATGTCTGCGGATCAACCAATCTTCTTCAGATCAAGTGCAAGGTTATATGCCGTAACTGCGGGGCAATTCTCCGTACCTGCTCCGATCTACTCTCGGTAGAGAGCAACATCGGGTGACCTAGAGACGGAAAGGCAACGGCGCGCGCCTCTCGGCGGCTCGTAGCCTGTAGCCAGCTTTAGCTTTTAGCCTGTT
>DATEDH010000050.1:0-9000 GCA_035281765.1 Gemmatimonadaceae bacterium | reverse complement strand
TCGATACGGGCAATCGCAGCGACATGATTCTTCGAAATGCGGCCACAGCCGACCAGCGAGATACGAAAGCTCTTATCGCTCAATCGACGCTCGTGAGCTCATCGCCACGCTGCTGATATCGAGAGCCACATGCGTCGCACGAGATCTCTTGCGACTCTGCGCCCTCTGCCACGCCGAAGGCGCTCTGCGCCCTCCCAAGCCGCTCGCCGCACTGACAGATCCACCCTATCTGCCTGCCGGGAACGCCAACGATCAGCGCGTACGGCTTCACATCTTCAGTGACGACGCTTCCTGCCCCGATGAACGAATACTCGCCGAGTGTGACGCCGCAGACGATGGTTGCGTTCGCCCCGATCGATGCGCCGCGCTTCACGCGTGTGCGCTGATACTCATCCTTTCGCGGAACGTGACTTCTCGGATTGATGACATTCGTGAAGACCATCGACGGACCGCAGAACACGTCGTCTTCGAGCTCGACAGCATCGTAGACGGAGACATTGTTCTGGATCTTCACATTGTTCCCGATCTTCACGTCGTTCATCACGACGACATTCTGTCCGAGCGAACAGCGCTCGCCAATTACGGCGCCTTTGTTGACGTGACAGAAATGCCAGATCTTTGTGCCGGCGCCAATCTGTGCGCCATCATCGACGTAGGCAGACTCATGAACGAAAACCTCGCTCAAGCAGTCGCTCCCGCCTCTAGCTCGGCGTGCCATTCCTGAATCGATCTCACAGACGGAGCACGAGATCTCATCGCGAGAATCGCATCGCACGCTGCACTCGCTGCAGACAGAGTGGTTGTGTAGGCAACGCCGTGAGCGATTGCTGCCTGCCGCAGCGTGTAGTCGTCCTGCTGCGCGTGTTTCCCGAATGGCGTGTTGATCAGCATCTGCACTTCGCCATTGAGAATCAGATCGATTCCGTGCGGGCGGCCTTCGTGCACCTTGAATACACGCGACACAGGAATTCCGCGTCCGCGCAAATGCTTTGCGGTTCCTTCTGTCCCGACGAGAGTGAAACCCATTTCCTGGAAGCGGCGCGCAATTGGAGTGACGGCGTCCTTGTCGAAGTCATTCACCGTAAGCAGCAGCGTCCCACTTACCGGAAGCCGATTGTCCGCGGCGAGCTGCGCTTTTCCGAAGGCGGTTCCAAACGTGGAAGCAACTCCCATCACCTCCCCGGTGGAGCGCATCTCCGGTCCGAGAATCGGGTCGAATTCCCTGAACTTCGTGAACGGGAAGACAGCTTCCTTCACGGAGATGTAGCCGGGAACAATCTCCTCGGTGAAATCGAGATCAGCGAGCTTTTCGCCGAGCATCGTGCGCGCTGCGAGCGCTGCGAGTGACACGCCGATTGCTTTTGAAACGAACGGCACCGTGCGGCTTCCGCGCGGATTCACTTCCAGGACGTAAACTGTCCCGTTCTTGACTGCATACTGAACGTTGATCAGTCCGACGACGCCAAGTGCTTTCGCAAATGCGACGGTGTGCTCACGCATCGTCGCGAGATCCTTCTCGTTGATCAGATATGGAGGCAGCACACATGCGGAATCGCCGGAGTGGATTCCGGCGTCTTCGATATGCTGCATCATTCCGCCGATCACGACCTGATCGCCATCGGAAATTGCATCGACATCCGCTTCGTATGCATCCTCGAGAAAGCGATCGATGAGAACGGGACGATCCTCGGATACACGCGCAGCTCTCTCGAAATAATCCTCGAGCGACGGAGCATCGTAGACAATCTCCATCGCGCGTCCGCCGAGCACGTATGAAGGCCGCACGAGAACCGGATATCCAATTCGCTCGGCGATCCCGATCGCTTCGCTGAGACTCGTAGCCGTACCGTTTGGCGGCTGCGCAACACCGAGGCGGCGTGCAATCTCGTCGAAGCGCTTTCGGTCTTCGGCTGTATCGATGGCGTCTGGTGAAGTTCCGAGAATTTTCACCCCGGCAGCTTCGAGTCCGCGTGTAAGCTTGAGCGGAGTCTGCCCGCCAAGCTGTACGATCACTCCGATGGGTCGCTCGCGCTCAACGACCTCGAGCACATGCTCAAGCGTGAGCGGCTCGAAGAAAAGCTTGTCGGAGATATCGAAGTCAGTCGAAACCGTTTCCGGATTCGAATTGATCATGATCGTCTCGTAGCCGCGATCGCGAAGAGCGAGCGAAGCCCGAACGCAGCAGTAATCGAATTCGACTCCCTGCCCGATTCTATTGGGACCGCTACCGAGAATGACGACTGATTCGCGACCAGTGCGTGGCGCTTCGTCTTCTTCGTCGTAGCTCGAGTACAGATACGGCGTCGCAGATGGAAACTCGCCGGCGCATGTATCGACCATCTTGTAGCACGGACGGACGCCGAGCTCCCAGCGGAGAGCGCGCATCTCATCTTCGGAGATCCCGCGAATCACTGCGAGCTGCCGGTCGGAGAAACCCATGCGCTTCATGCTGCGCATTTCGTACTCGTCTACAACATCTAGGTCTGCGAAGCTGCGCTCCGCCTCGACCATCTCCTGCATCTGCGCGAGGAACCACGGATCGATGTGGGTAAGCTCGTTTATCTCGGCGACATCCATCCCTGCTTCGAATCCGCGCTTGATCTGGTAGATGCGCTCCGGCGTCGGCTGGCGTAGCGCACCGCGCAGCGACTCGACCGATTCATCGGAAAGCCTGTCGTCACTGAGAACCGCGCCGGTTGCCCATCCGGGGCGTCCGGTCTCGAGAGCGCGCAATCCCTTTTGGAGCGCTTCCTTGAACGTGCGCCCGATTGCCATCGACTCGCCGACAGATTTCATCTGAGTCGTCAGCTGCGGATTGGCGGCGCTGAACTTCTCGAACGCAAAGCGCGGACATTTAACGACGACGTAATCGAGCACCGGCTCGAACGATGCCGGTGTTGTCTTCGTGATGTCGTTTGGAATTTCGTCGAGGCGATATCCCACCGCGAGCTTGGTTCCGATTCGCGCAATCGGAAATCCGGTGGCCTTCGATGCAAGCGCCGACGATCGCGACACGCGAGGATTCATCTCGATCACAAGCATCTCGCCATCGGCCGGATTGATCGCGAACTGGATGTTGCACCCGCCTGCCTCGACGCCGATCTCGCGAATGACTGCAACCGCCGCATCGCGCATCTTTTGATACTCGCGATCGGTAAGTGTCATCGCGGGCGCGACAGTGATCGAGTCGCCGGTGTGAACTCCCATCGGATCGATGTTCTCGATGGAGCAGACGATCACGACGTTGTCCGCACCGTCGCGCATCACCTCGAGCTCGAATTCTTTCCATCCGATGATACTGCGCTCGATCAGAACCTGGCTTACCGGTGAGAGCTCCAGCCCGCGACGAACGATGTCCTCGTATTCCTCGCGATTGTACGCGATTCCGCCGCCTGTGCCGCCAAGCGTGAACGCGGGACGAATGATCGCGGGGAAGCCAACGAGATCGGCCAAGGCGAGTCCTTCGTCCCAGCTCGTTGCGATGCCGCCCTGTGGCGACGCGAGTCCGATGCGGTCCATCGCCTGCTTGAAGAGACCGCGGTCCTCTGCCATCGCGATTGCGCGCGCATCTGCGCCAATTAGTTGAACGCCATATTTCTCGAGGACGCCGTTCTCATAGAGCTTCATTGCGACGTTGAGCGCGGTTTGACCACCCATTGTCGGGAGCAGCGCATCGGGCCGCTCTTT
Organism: Gemmatimonadaceae bacterium; assembly: GCA_035281765.1. GTDB lineage: Bacteria > Gemmatimonadota > Gemmatimonadetes > Gemmatimonadales > Gemmatimonadaceae > UBA4720. The sequence continues at coordinate 5,313 of DATEDH010000050.1, read as the reverse complement.
TTCGATCACCAGCTCGACGTATTCCGGAGTTACGGGCTCGATATATGTCCGATCCGCAAACTCGGGATCGGTCATGATCGTCGCGGGATTCGAGTTTACGAGAATGACCTCGTAGCCTTCTTCCTTGAGGGCTTTCGCTGCCTGAGTTCCTGAATAGTCGAACTCGGCGCCCTGGCCAATTACGATCGGGCCGGAGCCGATCAGGAGGATTCTATGGAGGTCAGTTCTCTTGGGCATCTATTGAAATAATCTGTCCACTTACTGAAGCGGCATCTTAAATATCCTGGACACGGAGTAACGGAGTAACGAAGTCCCCACGGAGTTTTTTTTGGGGAACTACGGAACTACGGAACTGCCGCTACCTGCTGTCTGCTGCCTGACTCCAGCAACAGCTACCTGCGACCAGCTACCTGCTAACAGCAAAATAAAAAAAAAGAAAAAGCAGTTCTCCGTGCGGACTCCGTAACTCCGTAACTCCGTGTCCAGGTCGTCAGATGCTGCTTCAGTAAGAAAAAAGGGGAGACCCGAACGGGCTCCCCTCTAAATCGTCCGGCAACGGTAGACAATCTACGCAGTCGCAACACCACGTGGGGCGCGCTGGATTTTTCCAGCGTGAAGACACCGGGTGCAAACCTTCACCTTCGTGACTTTGCCATCGATGAGAATGCGAGCGACCTGAAGATTGGGCTTCCAGGTGCGGCGGGTGCGATTGTTCGCGTGCGATACGTTGTTGCCGTAGGCGACGCCCTTGTCGCAGACGTAGCAGCGGTTTCTCTGGATTGCCATGATCAGTTTACCAGCTCGATGCGCGCCATTTCCGCACCGTCACCCTTGCGGTGACCGGTCTTGAGGATGCGGGTATAGCCGCCGGCGCGCGAAGCGAACTTCGGGCCGACTTCGGTGAAGAGTTTGTCGTTGATTTCGCGCTTCTGCACGTGACGCCCGGCGAGGCGGCGGTCATGCAGCGTGCCCGACTTTGCCTTCGTGATCAGCTTCTCGACGAACGGACGAAGCTCCTTGGCGCGCGCTTCAGTGGTCTCGATCGCGCCACGCTCGATGAGAGCCTGTGCGAGAGATCTAATGAGAGCGAGCTTCTGCTCGCTCGTGCGCTTGAGGCGCCGTCCTTTTACGCGGTGACGCATTGTCTGTTATTGATCCTCGTCGTCATCGGCTGCTGCCGTTGCGACGTTGCGGTTGGGAGGCGTTCCCACATCGGTGATGCGAACACCGTCAGCGGTATCCTCGAACTTCATTCCAAAATTCAGCGAGTGCTTCTCGAGGAGATCGACGATCTCGTTGAGAGACTTCTTGCCGAAGTTCTTGACCTGGAGAACCTGCGCTTCCGTCATCTTGACGAGATCGCCAAGGGTGCGGATGCCCGAGTTCTTGAGCGAGTTGACCGAGCGAACCGAGAGCTCGAAATCGTCGATCGGAGTGCGAAGATCCGTCGCAAGACGCTGCGAATCTCCACCGTTCATCTCGGCGCCGTTGGTCAGCGGGGCTGACGCGTGCGAGCCGAATCCTGCGAAATACTGGAAGTGCGTCTGCGCGAGCGCGGCAGCGTAGCTAACTGCCTCCTCGGGAGAGATCGTTCCGTTGGTCTCGACATTGAGCGTAAGCCGATCGTAGTCAGTGCGCTGTCCAACGCGCGTCTCTGCAACTGCGAAGTTCGCGCGGCGAACCGGGTTGTAGATCGAGTCGATGCGAACGACATCGACCGGAAGCGACTTGTCTACAGCGTGCTGATCAGCTTCGACATAGCCGCGGCCCTTGTTCACGTAGAGCTCGACGTTGATGTCGCGATCGTCCTGCAGCGTGAAGAGGTGATGATTGCGATCGAGAATCGTAACGCCTGCATCAGACTCGATATCGGCAGAAGTCACTGCACCCGACTGGCTGCGCGAGATGCGGAGCACCGCGTCTTCCTTACCCTCGTCGAGTGAGAGAGTGAGGTTCTTGAGGTTGCCGATGATCTGATGCACGTCTTCGACGACGCCAGGAATTGTCTGGTGCTCGTGGAGAACGCCATCGATGCGAATGCCCCACACTGCCGATCCTCTAAGCGAGGACAGGAGCATGCGGCGCATCGCATTCCCGAGGGTGTGACCGAAGCCACGCTCGAGAGGTTGAAGGCGGAATTCTGCTGCATTAGGATTGTCTTCGCGCTTGGTTGCTTCAACCAGCTGCGGACGGACAAGACCCTTGAGATCGATTGCGTTTGCCATGTTTTTATTGATTCCTGAACGTCCCAGCCCGCCCGTGACGCGCGCTGAGAACGTTATGTGGGAGAGTCACGGTCCCCCTTCTACCGCTTGCACTACGACACGAGACACGAGACTCGAGTCACGTGACTCGCGTCTCGCGTCGCCGTTATTTGGAGTAAAGCTCGACTACCAACTGCTCCTGCGCCGCGATTGGAATGTTCGGGCGAGTCGGACGCTCGAGCATTCTTCCGCTGAACGTGTCCTTGTCGACCGCGATCCACGAAAGCGGAGCGCCGCGGCCTGACTGATCCATTGCAGCCATCACCGAAGCCTGCTCGCGTGACTTCATGCGAACGCGAACTTCTTCACCCGGCGAAACCAGATAGCTCGGAATGTCGACGGCCTTCTGGTTGATCTCGACGTGACGGTGACGAATGAGCTGGCGCGCTGCCTTGCGGCTCGACGCGAAGCCCATGCGATAGACGACGTTGTCGAGGCGGCTCTCGAGAGCAGCGAGAAGATTGTGTCCGGTGATTCCGGGCAGCGATGCGACTCTCTCGAACGTGTTGCGGAACTGATTCTCGCTCACGCCGTAGATGCGCTTGATCTTCTGCTTCTCACGAAGCTGCTTGGAGTACTCCGACATCTTGCGGCGGCGGGCAGTGCTCGCTCCGTGCTGACCCGGGGGCGTCGGACGACGCTCGACGGGGCACTTCTCGGTAAAGCACTTGGTGCCCTTGAGGAACAGCTTGGTTCCTTCGCGGCGGCACTGACGGCAGCTTGGTCCGGTATAGCGCATGGATCAAACTCTCCTGCGCTTGGGGGGACGGCAGCCGTTGTGAGGAATCGGGGTCACGTCCTTGATGGACTTGACCTGGAGTCCTGCTGCGACGAGCGCCTGAATTGCCGACTCGCGGCCAGAGCCGGGGCCCTGAACGCGGACGTGAACGCGACGAACACCGAGGGTGACCGCTTCGCGTCCCGCCTGCTCGCCTGCGACAGTCGCAGCGAACGGAGTGGACTTCTTGGATCCCTTGAAACCGGCCTTGCCCGACGAACCCCAGGAGATGGCGTTGCCGTGCTGGTCGGTGATTGTGATCGTGGTGTTGTTGAAGGTCGCGTTGACGTGCGCGATACCCTCTGCCTCGATGATTCTCTTGGTCTTCTTTCCGGTAGCCATGGATTACTTCGTAACCTTCTTCTTGCCCGCGATCGCGCGGCGCGGCCCCTTCTTGGTGCGGGCGTTCGTATGAGTGCGCTGGCCACGGACAGGGAGACCACGACGATGGCGGTTGCCACGGTATGATCCGATGTCCATGAGGCGCTTGATGTTCATCGCGGTCTCGGTGCGCAGGGCGCCCTCGACGCGATAGTCCTTTTCGATCGCCTGGCGGAGGCGGTTGGTGTCCGCGTCATTCAGGTCGCGGACGCGCTGATCGGCGCTCACACCCGTCTCCTGGAGAATCCGCTGCGCAGTCGCGCGGCCGATTCCGAAGATGTAGGTGAGTCCGATCTCGAGTTTCTTCTCGCGTGGCAGATCCACGCCGGCGATACGTGCCATTGATTATCAGCCCTGCCGCTGCTTGTGCTTGGGGTTTCTCGAGCAGATGATGCGAACCACGCCCTGGCGCTTGATCACCTTGCAGTGCTCACAAATTGGCTTGACGCTGCTGCGTACTTTCACAAAAAAGCTCCTATGGACGTGCAAATTCCCCGTGGGCCTTTTTGAGGGCTCGGGGCGTTTCGAAAGTTTTCAGAGTTAGCCTTTGAAAATACCGAGGCTGTTGAAGCAAGTCAACTCACGAAAAGACAGCGACTTGGGGTACGCCAAACAGCCGGAAAAAGTGACCTTCCGGATACCCGCACACCCCTCTCAGGCAGTCATCGCAAGCTGGGCGTTAACCGCTTCCATCGCGGCTCGTGGACTGGGGGAACCGGTCACACTCCGCCCCACAACGATATAGGAGGCGCCAGCCTCGGCCGCCGCTGCGGGACTCACAACCCTGGACTGGTCGCCTGCCGAATCCCCCTCCAGCCGAATGCCCGGAACCAGCAGCTTCAACCCCGCCCCGTGGCGCGAATGAACCGCCATCGCTTCCTGCCCGCTGCACACGATTCCATGCGCCCCTGCCGAGCGGGTCAGCTCCGCCAGTCGCAGGACTTCGTTTTCGACGTCGACGCGATCCTTTCCCCACGCCTCAGCAAGCTGCGCATCATCGAGCGAAGTGAGGATCGTGACTCCGAGGATTCCGCACTTGTCGCCCGCGGCCTCGACTGCGGCGCGCATCATCTTCGACCCGCCCGACGCATGCACCGTCGCCAGACGAACACCCATCGACGCAACCTTGCGCACAGCGCCGGCCACAGTGTTCGGAATGTCGTGAAATTTCAGGTCGAGAAAAACATCGCAGCCGAAATCCCTCAGCCACTGCACCACTTCCGGACCAGCTGCAGCGAACAGCTCGCTTCCAACTTTGTAAAAACGACACCTCTGATCGAGCGTCTGCACGAGCTGCATCGCGCTGTCGGAATCAGGATAATCCAGTGCAACTATCGGAATGGCTGTCGTTACTGCCATTGCAGAGAACCTCTGATTTCGTCCATGGAAGTGACGCCGTGCCTGGCGCACCATGACTCAATCTCACCAATAATCCGCTTCGGCGCTCGCGGATCACGCATCGCCGCTGTTCCAACTGCAACGAGAGAAGCGCCTGCCATCATGTACTGAATGGCATCAGCGCCTTTGCCTATTCCGCCGACGCCGATGATCGGCACGGTCACGGCGCGACTCACTTTCCACGTCGCAAGCACTCCGACCGGCAACAATCCGGGGCCGCTCACTCCGCCGGTTCCAAATCCGAGCGCAGGCTTCCGCTTCTCGACATCGATCAACAGTCCCGGCATCGTGTTCACGAGAGTCAATCCGTCAGCACCAGCATTCACTGCTGTTCGCGCCGTGTCCGCGATCGCAGGCAGAGTTGGAGAAAGTTTGACGAACAGTGGTTTTTGAGTGACAGCGCGAGCACGCTCGATCAACGCGCGCAGTGTCTCGCGATCCGCACCGAACTCGACTCCGCCCGCTTTCGTGTTCGGACAGCTCACGTTGAGC
>DATEDH010000049.1:0-27095 GCA_035281765.1 Gemmatimonadaceae bacterium | reverse complement strand
GAGGTTGCGCATCAGCTGCATCGTGATCGTCGAGCCGCCCTGGACGATCTCGCCGGCGTCGATGTTCTTGATCGCCGCTCGGGCCACGCCCTCCACGTCGACGCCATTGTGCTGGTAGAAGCGCTGGTCTTCGACCGCGATGAAAGCCTGTCCCACGTAGCGCGGAAGAGTGCGGATCGACACGCTCGTCCGGATCTGTGAGCCGATCTCACCAATCAACGACCCGTCGCGCGCGAAAATCTCACTCGCCTGGGGAAGGGACACGATCTCCCAGGCCTGCTCCTTCGCCTGCGCTGCCAGCAGCGATGGAAAGAGCGAGAGAATCGCTATGGAACGCCGTATTTGTCGTGAGATATCGTACACCACTTTTATAGATTGCACCTGACCTGTGTTCCTACAATAACTCTCGCTGAGAGTTTGCTACAGTGTTACGAACGGCCCGCCCCTCGTTGCCATGCAGGTAATGGAGTGCGAACTTCCATGCGATGCATCGTTCCGTCAACCTTGCGCTCGTTCAGTTCAAGCCTCGTAAAGGCGATTACACCGCAAACATCGCGAAGATCGGAAGCATCTTCGCGCAGATGGACGCGCTCGACCCGCGGCCCGATGTTGCAATTCTCCCCGAAGCCGCCGTCAGCGGGTATTTCCTCGAAGGTGGAGTCAGAGACCAGGCGGTAACTGCCGGAACTCTCGTTCGGGACCTCGACGAGCAGTATCGAAAAGCAGTTCCGTCGCTCCAGCCGATGGATATCGGGCTTGGCTTCTACGAGATCTGGAAGAACTCGATCTACAACAGCGCCCTTTACGTCACGCTCGGCGGCGATGCTCCCATCGTCCGCCACGTTCATCGAAAGGTTTTTCTGCCGACGTACGGATTGTTCGACGAAGAGCGATTTGTGGATCGCGATTTCGAGATTCGCGCGTTCGATACGAGCTGGGGCCGTGCAGCGATGCTGATTTGCGAAGACGCATGGCACAGCTTGTCCGGAACCATCGCTGCTCTCGACGGCGCTCAGATGATCTTCATTCCTTCGGCGTCGCCTGCGCGCGGACTTGCACCGCGGAGCGATGACATCGAGGGACCGTCGAATCTCGAGAGATGGGAACGTCTTGCGCGCGACATCGCATCCGAGCACGGAGTGTTCACCGCGCTGATTCATCTCGTCGGGTTCGAGGGCGGAAAGACTTTTTCCGGCGGATCGGTGGTCGCCGGACCTCGAGGCGACGTGAAGCTGCGCGCTCCGTTGTGGGAGGAGTCGATCGCGACAGTCACTCTCGATACAGCGGAGCTCACGCGCGCGCGAGTCGAGCTGCCATTGCTCACTGACCTGCAGACAATGCTCCCGCATCTTGTCCGCACGATCGGAAAAATCCAGCTCGATGAGCCGGTGTCTCTTACATACGATCCGCCGAGCGATGGTGCATCGCCTTCGGGCATTGTGTCGGGCTTGAAAGGAAAGAACCAAACCGGTCGGGAAAAGAAGTCTTCCGGCGACACAAAAGCGGCGAACATCACTGTCGTGTCAGCGCCTCAATCAATGATGGGGCCGCCGCCTCTCGACATCGATACGCAGCTCACCGCTGACTGGCTGGTGTCGTTCCTTCGGGAAGAGCTGAAGGGCCGCGGATTCTCGCGAGGGGTGGTTGGTCTTTCCGGCGGCGTCGATTCAGCAGTAACTGCATATCTCGCTGCGCGCGCGCTCGGACCGGAGAATGTCGTTGCGATCCGGATGCCCTACCGTACATCGAGTCCTGATTCGCTGAATCATGCGCAGCTCGTCATCGACCAGCTTGGGATTGAATCCCGCACCATCGACATATCTCAGGCAGTAGATGGCTATTTGATCAACGAGCCGGACTCCAATCCGGGACGCCGCGGAAACGTCATGGCACGCCAGCGGATGATCATCCTGTTCGATCAATCGGAGCGCGAGAAGGCATTGCCGCTCGGCACCGGTAACAAGACAGAGCGCCTGCTTGGCTATTTTACCTGGCACGCAGATGATTCACCGCCAATCAATCCGCTTGGAGATTTGTTCAAGTCGCAGGTGTGGTCACTCGCGCGGCATCTTGGTGTGCCGGAAGAGATCGTCGGGAAGCCTGCGTCAGCTGATTTGATCGAGGGTCAAACCGACGAAGGGGATTTTGGGATCAGCTATCTCAAGGCCGACCAGATTCTCAACTGGCTCGTGAACGGTTATTCGCCCGAGGATGTGATCGCCAACGGCTTCACTCATGACGAAGTGGAGCTCGTTCACCGCCGGCTCTCCCGCACTCACTGGAAGCGGAAGCTGCCGACGGTGGCGATGGTCAGCGGAAGCGCGATCGGCGAAACGTACCTGCGTCCAGTCGACTACTAGGCGACGCGCTACTTTGCCACGCAGCTTCCGCCGGATGATTCAAGCGCGGGAGGCAGCCTCATCTCGCACGTCGATGCCAGATTGTACTTCTTGTTGTACGCCTGCTCAGCGCTTGCAACTTCCTGCAGCTTGTTGAAAAGTGCGGCAGAGTCAGTCGTTACTGAACAGTACGGGATGTAGTACCTTGGTCCACCGCACGCACGGCTTCCGACTGGTGCAGCGCGGCATATATCGGCAGTGGAGCAGCCATTTGCCTTGGCAATAGTTTTCGCTTGAGCTTCAATCGCCTCGATGGCTTTCCAGTCTGAATCCTGCGTTGGAGCCGCAACCGATCCACTCTTGCTGTCAGAGTCGTCCGCCGGATCTGGCTGAACTCCTGCCCGGGTGCACGCAGCGATCGTCAGAAGCAGAACTGTGAGGATTTTTCGCATCGTTTTCTCCATCGGGGGTGGACCGGACTTTCTCCTGGAGCGGAAACCCGCGCCGTGCCGGTTTTCCGTCTATTGAACTGTAGCTTCGGCCTGCGTCCGGCAACTACATTTACTTACCACGAATCGAAGCACACGAGATGGCTACAACTACCCGCCCCGACAGAAAAACCTCCGCCAGTCCGAGCTCGGCGCTTTCCTCCGAGTCGCTGGTCGCAGCGTACCGAAACATGCTGCTTTCGCGTCGCATCGACGACAAGGAAGTCCAGCTCAAGCGGCAGAACAAGATTTTCTTCCAGATATCCGGCGCCGGTCACGAAGCTGTCCTGACCGCTGCCGGAATGGCGTTCAAGAGCGCATACGACTGGTTCTATACTTACTACAGGGATCGTGCCCTGTGCCTCCAGCTCGGAGTTACTCCGGCGGAGATGCTGTATGAGGCGGTTGGTGCGGCGATCGATCCGGCGTCGGGCGGGCGCCAGATGCCGAGCCATTGGGGACACAAGGACTACAACATCGTGTCGGCGTCGTCCCCCACCGGTACGCAGTTTCTTCAGGCAGTCGGATCTGCGGAGGCGACACTGCGCGCGCGGCTGCTTGGAATTACCGAAGGATTTCACGACGATGAAGTTGTCTTCTGCTCGACTGGCGACGGGACAACGAGCGAGGGCGAATTCTGGGAGTCGCTCAACAGCGCATCGAACCTGAAGCTTCCGGTCGTTTATCTCGTTGAAGACAACGGATATGCGATCTCGGTTCCGGTCGAGGTGAACACTGCGGGCGGATCCATATCAAAGCTCGTGCGGTCGTTCCCGAATTTCTACATCGAGGAAGTCGATGGCTGCGATCTCCTCGCGAGCTACGATGCGATTACCCGCGCAGTGGATCATGCGCGCGCACGAAAGGGGCCTGCACTCATTCATGCGAAGGTAATCCGCCCGTATTCGCACTCGCTTTCTGATGATGAGACGATGTACCGTCCCGCTGCAGAGCGCGAGGCCGATGCGGCGCGTGATCCTGTCACCGTATTCCCACGGTGGCTGGTCGAAGAAGGACACGCGACCGAAGACGAGATCAAAGCCATTCAGGAAGAGGTCGATGCGCTTGTCCTTGCCGCGACTGACGATGCGCTCGCGCAGCCTCAGCCGACGGAAGACACAGTGTATTTCGGCGTGTACTCGCCTGATGTAGATCCAACTGGCGAGCAGTTCGATACGGAGGATGACCCGAAGTTCACCGGTGATCCGACTACGATGGTCGATCTTCTCAACGCGTGCATGAAGGACGAGATGCGACGCGATCCGAAGATCCTCATGTTCGGTGAGGACGTTGCCGACGTTTCGCGCGAAGCATATCTCGACAAAGTCAAAGGCAAGGGCGGCGTATTCAAAGTGACTTGGGGACTGCAGAAAGAATTCGGCAGTGCCCGTGTCTACAACTCACCCCTGGCCGAAGCGAATATCGTCGGACGCGCGATTGGACTTGCCATCAGGGGATTCAAGCCGGTCGTCGAAGTTCAGTTCTTCGATTACATCTGGCCCGCATACATGCAGCTTCGCGATGAGCTTGCAACGATGCGCTGGCGGTCGAACAATAATTTTTCTGCTGCCGTTGTCGTGCGCACGACCTATGGCGGATACATCCGCGGCGCGATCTATCACTCTCAGACCGGCGCGTCGCTGTTCACGCATTGTCCCGGGCTTCGTGTCGTGTGTCCGGCGACGGCGCTCGATGCGAACGGCCTGCTGCGCACAGCGATTCGCTGCGACGACCCGGTGATTTTTCTCGAGCACAAGCACCTGTATCGCCAGACATACAACAAGAGCGCCAATCCCGGCCCGAACTTCATGATTCCGTTCGGCAAGGCGAAGATCGTTCGCGAGGGTTCTGACGTTACTCTGGTGACATACGGCGCAACGCTGCAGCGTGCAGTCACTGCAGCGAATGCAGTTGCAGAGGAAGGCATCAACGTCGAAGTGATCGACCTGCGAACGCTGAGCCCGTGGGATCGTGAGACGGTTTACGCATCGGTGAAGAAAACATCGCGCGTGATCGTCGCGTACGAGGATTCACTCTCCTGGGGCTACGGAGCAGAGATCGCCGCGGCGATCGCTAACGACTGCTTTGCGTGGCTCGATGCGCCGGTTCAGCGAATTGCGTCGACCGATACGTTCGTGGGATACGCCCCGCAGCTCGAGGATGCGATTCTACCGCAGGTCGATGATTTCAAGAACGCGTATCGCGAGATAGCGCGCTACTGATTGGACGCGCCAACGACCTTCGGCATCTCGACCTTCTTGTAGTCAGCGGGAATCTCGAAAGTTGAGGCAGGAACCGTCGTCTTCTCGACCTTGGTGGCGAGCTGGGTGACTTTGAACGTCATATCGATCGGTCCGAAGTAGGATGAAGTAGTGTTGACCGATTTGAGTGGGACAAGCTTCGGCAGCTTCGCGAGTTGTTCCCTGAACTTCCCTGCATTTATTCCCGGGATCAGCTCACGAAACTGAGTGAGCATCGAGGTGTCGGCGGCCATCGTGTAGTCTTCAGTCGGAAGATCCTTTGCAAACCAGGTTTCGGAAGAAGACTCCATACTCACCGACATTGTGTCCGTCAGCATCAAGGCGTTCATCGTCATTGACGTAGTCATCTGAAAGTGCCGCGTGGGATGACCCAGAACCGACTCTCCGTCACCCAGATCCTTAACATCCGACTTCATGTCGGAGAATTTCATCTCCAATCCCGGCATCGACTTGAGCATCGCACTGAGCTGCGACTGCATCTTTGCCAGGTCGATCTCCCAATACTCCTTTTTTGCGGGGTCCAGGTTGAACATCTTCCTGTCGGCTCCGTGCATCAGCATCACGCTGCCTGCTTTGCGCATTGGACTCCGGGGTCCGCTGTGCTCGACCTCTTCCATCCTGAAGTTTTTCCCGCCAACAACCATCACTGTGCGCGCGGTGCTGGCCGGCATCGCCGCCGGACCAATGGCTTCACTCGTTGTGGTCGTCTCGATGCGGATGGCAGGAATAGTCGCGCCAATCTGAAGCGCTGCTATGAATGAAAGAATCATCAGGGTGGGGGTAAGGGCCTGATACGATAGGATCAACAGCTGCTCTACCGTATAGTCATCCCTTTCCCCACGCAATCAAATCATTGCTGCTTCTCCCTGAAGCTCAATGCGGCGTGTCGAACTTCCCCGGAACGGGCAGCGCCATCCTCGGCTGACCCTGATGCTGCTCGCTCAGCAATCGCGTCGTGAACCTCTGACCTTCGGAGATGCGCTCGACCTCTATTGCGATTGCCTCGACAGCCGACTCGAGACGCGCGAGCCTCACGTCGCTCATCGGCGCGTTCGACACCTCGGAAATTCTCCGATCGGCCTCGCGACTCTTCACAATCGTATTGGCAATGATCTTGACTGTATACGTGACGCACGCGAACATCGACATGCCGAGCATCACGACTGCGGGCTCGCCCAGTCTCATCTTGTCACTGCGTAGTAGATGACATAGAGCCACGAGAAGATTCCATGGATGATCGCCCATAGAATCGAGTGGTTCACGCTCCACGAGATCGCTATCGCCAGCGCGCTCCCGAATCCAACTCCCGCACGAACGGGACTGTATCTGTCGGACATCGATGTTCCCCTGGTTTTGCCGGCGCTAGGACCGCGCCAGCCAGTTGAGACCACGAACCGCAAGCATCGCCAGCGCGATTCCCCCTGCTGCAAGCAGGATCACGCCGGCAACCGCCGCCGCCATAGCGAGTTTATTCGAGAACCTGCCGCGCACCGGCTCCGCGAGATGCTTTTCGAGAAGTGCAGCGTTGCGAAGGTTTGCCCGGTACCCGACATCGAACAAGTCGCCGATTAACGGTACTGTCCCTACGAGCGTATCGACGCCAAGGTTCAAAATCATCCTGACTATCAGTCCCGGAGGCACTCCGAGCCGTGCTGACGTCAGTATGATGTAGCCCGAAAGAACCGACGAAACGAGGTCGCCCGCGCCGGGAACCAGACCTACTATCGAATCCAGCCCGAACCTTATCGACGTGCCGGGGATTCGAATCGCCGAATCGAGAGCGCGCGCCAGCGCCAGCCCCGCGAAGCTGAATACGAGATTCAGAGCCGCGACAGGATATGCCTTCTGCGTGATCGCCATAATCGACGTGTAGAGCTGAAGCAGCGAGAAAGCGACTACGATCACGACAAGAAACGGAATCAACCGGCCGAATGCTGACACCTGCACTCCGTGAAAACGAAAAAGGGGCGGTCGCAGTGACCGCCCCCAAAACTATTGCCTTCGCAGGCGATCAGTGCTTGAAGATGCCCTTGATCTTCTTCTTTGCCGCTTCCTTGGCGCCTTCCTTCGCTCCTTCCTTCAGCCCTTCCTTGGCACCCTGTTTCGCCGCAGCCGTGACCGAATCCACGGTGAAGCCATCCTTGCCTGCATTTTCCCCCTTTCCTGCCTCCGCCATCGATGCACTGAGATTCGGCATCTCGATCATTTTGTAGTCGGAGGGAACTGCGAACGCCGACGCCGGAATATTGGCGGCCTTGAAGTTCACCATTTCCATTACGGATGTCATCGTTTCCTGCTTGCCCTTCTCGTCTGTCGAGACAGTGGTCGTGACCGTCTTCAGTGGCACTCCCGATTTTGGCAGCTTACCCATCGCGGTGGTCATCTGCGACTTGTAATCCGGGTTGTTGAACATGTCGAGCTGCGACAGCATCGCCATCTGCTGGCTGTTCGACACGAACGGATTCGCAATGCGGAGATTCGGGGCGAAGTAATAGTCCACAGTGGTCTCGCTGCGGCTGGTGGACTTCTTTCCGAACATGCTGGCGCTCACCGTGTAGTTCTGGATCATTCGATAGTGACGCGTCGCATACCCCTGCACCGTTTCGCCGGCGCCAAGATCTTCCGCACTGATCTTGATGTCGGACATCTGCATCTTCACGAGTCCGCCGACAGCGTTTACGACCTTGCTCATTCCCGCGAACATGTTCGCGATGTCCCACTTCATGTATGTCTTGTCGTTGGGGCTGACGAGGAGCATCTCCTTGCCCGCGTCCTTCACGATGAAGTACGAGCCCTTTCCGCCGAACGTCTCGCTTCCGCCCGCGCTGGATGATGCGTCGATGATCTCGATCTTCGCGTCGTCACCGGCGTACGTGCCGCGGCCTCGCAGCGTGACCTGCTCCTTGTTGCCTGTCTGCCTGCTCGTCGATTTCATGACGAACTCGTAGGTCATTCCATCGGTTACAGGCAGCGCAGCTGCGAAAACGAGGGGGATGGCGGCGGCTGCAACGAAACGCGCGCGCCTGCTAACGGTGTGGCGCATACAAGAATCTCCTTCTCGCTTCAGGGACGGGAGGTTGTGGGGTACAGGAATCTCAGCAACATAAGTTCCTGAATCGCGAATTTCCAGAAACGGAATCGTTACACGACGGCGGGGCCTTTCAAGCCTCTTTCCGGGGGAAAAGAACAGAGGCCACAACCGACGCGGTCAATACACCGATAATCACGATGAGCGACAGGTGAATCGGAATTACATAGACGCTGCTGAGCAGCATCTTCACCCCCACGAACGTAAGAACTGCCGCGATCCCAAGCTTGAGCAGATGGAACTTGTTGATGACACCTGCCAGCAGAAAGTACAGCGAGCGCAGGCCAAGAATCGCGCAGACATTCGACGTATAAACGATGTATGGATTCTTGGTCACCGCAAAAATCGCGGGGATCGAATCCACCGCGAACACGAGATCCGTCGTCTCGACCAGCACCAGAACCACGAACAGCGGTGTCGCCATCACCTGAGCCGGCATACCGCGCTTTGGCGGCTCCTTCACGAAGAAATCCTGTCCGCGGTAATCCTGCGTGATCGGCAGGAATTTCCGCACCAGCTTCAGGATCGGATTGGCTTCCGGCTCGATGTCGGCTTCATCGTGCGTCGCCATCCGGATCCCGGTAAAAATCAGGAAGACGCCGAACACGTAGATGATCCAGTGGAACTGCTGAATCAGGAATGTGCCTGCGGCGATCATGCCCCCGCGCATCAGCAGTGCGCCGATGATTCCCCAGAAAAGAACACGATGCTGGTATTTGTCGGGAATCCTGAAGTACGAGAAGATCAGGACGATTACGAAAATGTTGTCTACCGAGAGTGAATACTCGATGACGTATCCCGTTATGAATTCGAGGGCATCCTGTTTCCCGTACAGGTGCCATATCACTCCGGCAAATCCAAGTGAGAGCGCAATCCAGACTGCGCTCCATGTCGCTGCTTCCTTTACAGACGCAACGTGCGCTTTCCTGTTGAACACGCCCAGGTCGAGCGCGAGCATCAGGAGCACACCGATGTTGAAGGCTACGAAGAGCCAGAACCGGCTCACTTGCGGCTGATCAGCAGATTATGAATGCGATTGGTATTGAAGTATCAGCGGCGCTCGAGAGCGTCTCTTACATCGAGCAGAATCTCGAAATACAGCTGCTCCCTGCGGTACGCAAAGTCGAGTGACGCCATCTGCGACTTGTCACCGGTTTCCTTGGCGCGCTCGAATGCTTCGGTGTACATCTCGTCGAGGTTCTGTAAAATGCGGTCACGGGAGCGGGACATTAGGTCCTCTTGAAGGGGATTGCCTGGAAGTATGTTGCCGTTTCGATCGATGCCGGAGATGCGCTCGAGGATCGTCTCGGGGTCACGACCGTCGAAGAGGAATTTCCTCGCTGCGCCCAGCGCCAGCCGGCGCGGGTTGAGTGGTCCGGGCATGCCGGAATTAATATCGGCGACAGGTGAAAACAAAGCCGTTGCGAGTCACGCCTCATGTAATGAGAGCTGCCACTTATTGTGGCGTTCTGGTCGCTGATGGATCCTGCTCGCCCATTTTGTAGAACACAGCATCTTCTACGATTCGCCCACTCTTCAAATGCTCGACGACAATCCGCTCGAGCAGCTCCGGAGTGACGCGCGCGTACCACACACCTTCAGGATAGACCACAACAATGGGACCTCCTGCACATACGCCAAGACACGGCGTTTCGCCGCGCTTGACCCTGTCCGGCCCGAACAGAAGTCCCTCACGCTGAAGGAGTGACGCGAGCAGCGAGTACAGCGCTCGTCCGCGACGATCCGGGGAGCAGAATCCTCCGGTACATACAAGCACATGACGGGAGTACTGCTCCAGGTATGGCTCGCCAATCGGGGGAATGCTCAAGGGTTCGGATCGCCTTCCACGAGCTTGTTGTCACCGGGCGGGGCGATGTAGCGATAATCCTCGACGACCGTCCCTTCGATGATGTGCTCCTGGAGAATACGGCGCGCGCCATTCTCATCGACGCGGGAATACCACACGTCGTCAGGATAAATCACGACCATTGGACCATGACCACACTGGTTCATGCACCCCGCATGATTGATTCGCACCTGTCCCTTGAGTCCGGCAGCCGCAGCGCCTTTCTTGAAGATGGAATGAACGGCGGCCGAGCCATCGAGCGGACAGGTTTTGCCGCCGGTGCATACGAATACGTGGCGCTTGTATTGACCCATCGCAGAAAGATGGACACTCGCAGTCCCGGTTGACAGTCATACCCGTTGAACGTTGTTTGTGGTGCGGCACCACGGAGGAAGCAACTTGCCGGAAAAACAAGCGACGAACACGGTCGATCCTGCGATAGCGGAAAAAGGCTACGCGCATCCCGAAGCGCTCGTGAGCACGGAATGGCTCGCAGCACATCTCAGTGATCCCGATATCCGGATACTCGAGAGCAACGAAGACGTCCTGCTCTACGACACGGGCCATATACCGGGTGCCCAGAAAATCGACTGGCATGAAGACCTGAACGATCCGGTTCAGCGCGACTACATATCCGAGCAGGGCTTCGAGGAGCTGCTGCGCGCACGCGGGATCGACGACGGGACGACGGTGATATTCTACGGCGACAAGAACAACTGGTGGGCTGCCTATGCCTACTGGGTTTTCCAGCTGTTTGGATTCACCAACGCAAGAATTCTCGACGGTGGCAGGATGAAGTGGGAACAGGAAGGCCGGGAGATGACAACCGAAGTTCCTGTTTTTTCCGCGACATCGTACAAGGCGCGGCCGCGCGATGACGCGAAGATCAGGGCGTTCTTCGATGAAGTCCGCGTGCATGCCGACGCAGGAAAAGCGCTCGTCGATGTTCGATCTCCCGACGAATACAGCGGCGTAAAAACCCACATGCCTGACTACCCGCAGGAGGGGACGCTGCGCGGCGGTCACATCAAGGGAGCGAAGAGCGTTCCGTGGGCGCGCGCCGCAAATCCGGACGGCACGTTCAAATCGGCCGACGATCTCCGCGCGATCTACGAGATGGAACAGGGACTCAAGCCTGACGACGATGTAGTTGCCTACTGCAGAATCGGCGAGCGCTCATCTCATACCTGGTTCGTGCTCAGCAGGCTTCTCGGCTACGACAATGTGCGCAACTACGATGGAAGCTGGACCGAGTGGGGCAACGCAGTGCGCGCGCCGATAGAAAAAGGCGCGCCGCGGTGAGCGCAGCTTCGCGCATTCTGGTAGACTGGAAGTCAGATCGCATTTTCGAAGCGCGCCGCGAGGGCCGTCCGTCTATAACGCTCGATGGCGACGGCTTTCAGGCGCCAACGCCGCCGGAAGCCCTTCTCGCCTCACTTGCCTCTTGCGTATCGGTCGATGTTGTCGACATTCTCGCAAAGCGACGCACGCCGGTCGAGCAATATTCAGTGGAGATTCTTGGTGAGCGTGTCGATTCGATTCCGCGGCGCTTCAAGCACATCACGATGAACATCTCGATCACCGGCCAGGGCATCGAGAGAGCTCCAGCCGAGCATGCCATCGACCTCGCGGTGAACAAGTATTGTTCGGTGAGAGATTCACTCGACCCGGGCATTCCCATCGTGTGGAATCTCTCGATCAACCCGGGACATGAGTAGGAACGTGCGCCCGGTCGCCCGCGACTCCGCTCACGAGACCGCGATCCTCAGACTATGGGTGGCGGTCGTTTTGTTTCTGGCGTCGCTGCTCGCAATCATGCCGGCGCAGACTTATTACTTGTGGAAGGCGTCGATCGCAGGTGCAGAGCTTGGTCACATCGTCGCGATTGCCGCCCTGTTCACTCTTCTGATTCCAGGCTGGTGGCGGACGATAATAGGCCAGCTTGCCGGCGGAATAACTGTTGTTGCGCTTGCGCTCGCGATCTCACCGCTCGCGCGAGCGTGGTCGGCGACGAGAGACCTCGATGCAAGACTGACGTCAGCGTTTGGAGCGGTGCCTGTCGACTCGGTGTCCAGCCCGCTGGCACTGCGACCTCTTTTCGAAAAGGCTGATACATCGGGAGTGACTGTCGCGACAGCAATCTACGCTCGGCGTGGCGACACACCGCTCGAGCTCGATCTGTATCGCGCGAGAGCTGACAGCACCAGCGCTCAGCCACTGGTCGTCACAATTCATGGAGGGTCGTGGTCGAGCGGGGAGAAGACTGCGCTTCCCGAGCTGAACTACCACCTCGCGCGCGAGGGCTACACCGTCGCAGCACTGGGATATCGATTCGCTCCGGATAATCCGTTTCCTGCAGCGACCGAAGACGTGAACACGGCAATCGATTACCTGAAAGCGCACGCGCGGCAGTTCAGGATCGATCCGTCGCACGTCGTGTTGATAGGACGGTCGGCAGGCGGACAACTCGCGCTACAGTCTGCCTACACCAAACCTGATTCGTCGATCAGGGGCGTAGTTGCGTTGTACGCTCCGACCGATCAGCAGTGGGGATGGGATCATCCCGCGAATCTGCGCGTGTATGACAGCTATGCCGTGCTGCGCCGTTTCCTGAATGGAGAGCCGTCGCAGGTTCCCGAGGCGTACAAGCGCGCGTCGCCGATAAATTATATTGGCTCCCATACAATTCCGACGCTGCTGATCCACGGAAGAATGGATCCGCTCGTTTCGGTGCAGCAGAGTGCGCGACTCGATTCGGCGCTCGCCGCTGCACGGCGCCCGCATTTCTTTCTGGAGCTGCCGTGGGCGACGCATGGCTGCGATTATTTCTTCAATGGACCGTGTGGCCAGGTCTCAAGGTTTGCGATCGACCGGTTCCTGAAAGCGGTACTGCACTAGTCAGCCTTGGCTGTCAGCGCCCTCGTTTTTTCTTGTCGTACGATCCCGGCTTGATCGAAGCCCACTTCCGCTCGGTGTCCTCGAGCTCCTCGCGCAGCTTGACGTAGCTGTCGTATCTCTCGGCGCTGACGTCGCCTGATTCCACTGCAGCTCGAACTCCGCATTCCGGCTCGGAGCGGTGGGTACAATCGGAGAACCGGCACGAGTCAACGAGTGGACGAAATTCGGGAAAGCAGAGATCGAGATGCTCGGAGGGCATTCCCCACATTCCCACTTCGCGAAGTCCGGGCGTGTCCACGACGTAGCCGGCGTCGGGAAGCGGATGCAGCAGCGCGCCGACGGTTGTGTGTCGTCCCTTGTTGACGCTTTCGCTGATCTCGCCCACGCGAAGGTTGAGTCCGGGATACATGCCATTCAAAAGCGACGATTTCCCGACGCCGGATGGCCCGCTCAGCACGGATGTGCGACCCGCGAGTGCATCGTGAAGCTCTTCGAGACCGACCTGCTTCTTCACACTCGTGAAGTGCATTGGATATCCCGCGCGCTCATAGTTGAGGAATTTTTCCCGCGTTTCGGTCTCGTCGACGAGATCGATCTTGTTGATGATGATTCTCGCGTCGAGTGAGTTCCCTTCGGCGATTACGAGAAACCTGTCGAGCATCCGCACGTGGGGCTCGGGCTTCGCTGCCGCAAACACGATGATGACCTGATCCACATTTGCCGCAACAATTCTTTCTCCGTGGCCGCCCCCCGGCATTCGCCGCGCAAGCTGAGAGCGCCTCGGAAGAATCTCTCCGATCGCCCATGTCCCGGGCTGCGATCCGGGTTCGAGAATGACCTCGTCGCCCACTGTGAGCTTGAGCGCTTCATCGTCCAGTTTCTTGAGACGGCCGCGCATCGGAACTTCGAGGGATTCACCATCTGCAGTGCGGACGCGCCAGACTCCGCCCGTTCCGCTCATGACAATCGCCTTGCGCTCTGAAGCTTCGCTCACCCTGCATCCTCATCGCGCATCGCGTCATACCACGGCCGCGATTCGTCACTTTCTGCGGCGATTGCGTTGTTGAGCTCAGCAAGCGCCTCATTGAGCTGCATCGAATCGACGAGTGCGCGCGCTTCAGCTTCGGTGGGCGCAAAACGCAGGTACGGCGTCTCCACATGTCCGGATGCGATCGGATCGCCGTGCTGATATCGAACGAAGAAGAGATACCCGGCCCACGGCTGCGCAGTGTCGCCGGTCTCATCCGTCATGACTTCGACGCTGTATGATGCGCCGTCCTTCCCTTCAAAAGCCGGCGGCCGGGAATGCACTGCAGTGTAGCCGCCGACGGTATTCGCATCACCCCTGGAGTGATCCGCGGGAAGAAACTGTCCCACGCTATGTGCGTCTCCCGAACTTCTCCTTCACGATGTTCCCGGTGATGAACATCACATTCGCCGGACGCTCCGCCAGCCGCCGCATGAGATAAGGATACCATTGAGTTCCAAATGGAACGTACACACGCATGCGATAGCCTTCCTTCACAAGCTTCTCCTGAAGATCGCGGCGTACGCCGTACAACATCTGGAATTCGAATTGATCGGACTTGATGTCGTTCTCCCGCGCAAATCGCTTCGTCTCTCGCACAATCGACTCATCATGCGTAGCGATTCCCGGATAGTGACCGTTGAGAAGCAGCGATCGCATGCAGCGAAGGTACGAATCGTCAACGTCCTTCTTGTCGGGATACGCAACCGACGCGGGCTCCTTGTACGCGCCCTTGCAAAGTCGCACTCGCGCGTTGTTCCGGTTCGCCTCCTCGACATCTGACGATGTTCTGTACAGATAGCTCTGTAAGACTATTCCAACATTCGCACGATACGACGGGTACAGCCGGTCGTAGAATAAATCCAGAGTCTTCTGCGTGTACTCGCTGGATTCCATGTCGAGCCTCACGAAGCTCTCATGCTCGCGCGCGCGCTCGATGATGTCGTGCATGTTGGCAACGCACAGATCTTCGGCGATATCGAGTCCCATCGCGGTGAGCTTTACCGATACGTTTGCATTGAGCCGCGCCTGCCTGATGCGATCGAGCATCTCGATGTACGCTCGCGCGCCGGCTCTCGCTTCCGCTTCGTTGTGTACGCTCTCGCCGAGGAGGTCGAGTGTAGCCGAGATGCCTTTGGCGTTGAGCTGCTTGACGGCGTCGAGGGCGGTGTCGAGCGTCTCGCCCGCAACGAACCTGCTCGCGAATCCCTTCGCCATCCGGTTGTGACGAACGAAGTTGAAGACTTGCGGCTGTGAAGAGAGATAAAGAAGGGCGTTGCGAAGCATGTAAGTGAACTGCTAGGGAGTGGGCGGGGCGCCGCCGATTTTGAGAATGGGATACAACCCGCCGGGCTTGAGCTCCGAATCGAAGTAGTTCCAGGTCACGAGCCCATCGTCGCTTTGCGGCTCGAGCATGTACACAGCGAGAAGTCCAAGTGGCTGCGCAGTGTCGACGATGAATGAGCCCGCGGTTATCGGCCGCGTATCGCGGCGCCATTTGCCGACGAGTCGCATTTCGCGATGACCCTGGAAAGCGCGCTGAGAGGCAACGGCAGAATCGATCATGAAGACGTAGCCATCGCCCATCAGCTGCATGTTCGAAGGCGATGCACCCGCTTCGCTGACAGTGATACCATGCAGTCGCAGGACGCGAACAATTGCGGTATCAGAAGCGGGTATCAGATACCGCGATGGTACAGGCGCAAACAGCGTTGGTCGGAATCTCTCGAACACCGGCATTTTAACCGTGACGAATTTTCCGGTGCGACGCATGCCTTTTCGAACGCCCGGCTGAGTGCGCGTCGAATCACCGGTGCGCTCCATTATCTCGGCAACGACACCAACCGAGTCGGGCGCTGCTATCATCTCCGACCTGATAGCCACCTCGCGCGGCCGCGGAGATTCCTTCCGCATCGCGGTGCCTCTTTCCGAGGCGATCGAAAGAATCTCCTGAACGAATGCGTACGTCGACTTTACGCGACGCTCGAACGGATCATGCGAGAAGGCTTCGCTCAGGATCGCTGTCTTTCCGCGCAGGCCGTAATAGTTCGTTCCAAATCGCGGCCGGGAATCGAACGTCACCCAGCCTTTCGACAGCGTATCGTCGTCGATGAAGTCACCGTAGTCGAATGTCGCAAAGCCGTGACGCGACTGCATTCGCTGTCGGAGAACAGGCATAATCGAGTCGCGAGTCCAGATACCGAGAGGTGCTGCTGGATTGAGCGGCGGCGCGTACGTGAGGGCGTATCCGTGATAGCTCCCGTCTGTCGTATGGAGATCGACAAAGAGATCAGGGTCCCACTTGTTGAACATCGCGAGAGAAGCACGCGTCTCCGGCGCTTCTGCTTTTATATAGTCGCGGTTGAGATCGAGATTCTGCGCATTGGTTCGAACCCCGACCATCTCCGGTCCATTCTGCGAACCGCGATTCTGTTCCTGCGGTGCGAATTTCTCGTTGCCGTCGGCGTTGTAGATCGGAACCGCGATGAGCACAACCGAATCGAGTGCATTCGGGCGTGATGTTGACGTGAGATCGCGCAGCATCATGAGCAGCGCTTCTTTTCCTTCCACTTCGCCAGCGTGAATGTTGCCCTGGATATAGAGGATCGGACGGTTCAGCGCCCTGGCTTCATCCGGCGTCGAAACGCGAGGGCGCGATGCAATTACATATGGTATGTCGCGCCCTTCGTTGGTCTTGCCGATCGAGCCAAATGACAGCTCAGGCCGTCCCCTCAGGGAATCCAGAAATGCGATAACGTCCGAATAGTGAGACGTCTCGAGATAATTCGTGCGCTCGGCGCGGGTGCGCGGCCCGGTCGCTGTCGATACTCCCGTCTGCACCTGGGACGCGCATGCCGCAATCGCTGTTGCGACTGCTGCTATTGCTAACGCTCTCACTGTTCGGGGTAGAATCGCTCGCCCCTGCGCGCCATCGACACCAGAATCTCCGCCGGCTCGAAACGCCCGGGGAATCTGTCGTTAAGGTCCTCGAGCTTCTTCACGAGCTCAGCGATTCCAATGGTGTCCATGTAACGGAACGGTCCGCCTCGAAAGGGTGGAAATCCAAAACCGAACACCGCACCTACATCGCCATCACGCGGCGATCGGATCACGTTTTCCGCAAGACAGCGTGCTGCTTCGTTCAGCATCGGGAGAACTGTGCGCGACTGTATCTCGGCAGGTGGAATCTGAGCGCGCGTCTGCGCCTGATTACCTGAAGCCGCCGTCGTCTCACGGGCACCTGGTGCGAGCAGCGTATATACGCTTTCGTCTACGTCGCCTTTCTTCCCTTCCTCGTCGTAGAGATAGAATCCCTTCTTCGCTTTGCGCCCGTATCGTCCGGATGCAACGACTGCCTGCATCGATGACGGCGGCGCGAAGCGCTCTCCAAACGCCTCGTACATGATCTTGCCTGCTTTCGATCCAACGTCGAGTCCAACCTCGTCGATCAGTGTGATCGGACCGACAGGAAATCCAAAGTCGAGCAGCGCATTGTCGATCGCATCGATTGCCGCACCCTGATCGAGCAGTCGCCCCGCCTCGTTGATGTATGGCGTCAGAATGCGGTTCACGTAAAAGCCCGGACCATCGTGCACGACGATCACCGTTTTCCCCAGCTTCTTTCCGTACACAACAACAGTTGCAACCACCCCCGGATCGGTGAGGTCCGCCTCGATCACTTCGAGCAGCGGCATCTTGTGAACCGGCGAGAAGAAATGCATGCCGATCACGCGCTCCGGCCGCGCCGATGCGTGCGCTATCTGCGCAATGGGAATCGTGCTCGTGTTCGACGCAAAAATCGCATCGGGCTTGAGCTCCGCCTCGACTTCCCGCAGCACCTGATGCTTGACGTTGATGTCCTCGAACACAGCCTCGATTACAAGATCGACATTGCCGAATCCTGAATAGTCGATCGTGCCACCAAGCAATGACATCGTGTCCGAATATTGAACGCGGGTAATCTGGCGCTTCGTCAGCCGCTCCTTGATCACATCGCGAACCGCGGCGAAGCCCTTTGCAACCCTGCCGTGATCTGCATCCTTGATGCGAACAAGTGTCCCCTGCTGAATCGCGACCGATGCGATTCCGGCTCCCATGAATCCTGCGCCGAGAATGCCGACTTTCTCCACCGGCATGATCTGAGGAGGCGGTGCATCCGGCGATACCGGAACTCCAGGATCCTTCTTGAGTGCAGTCGTCGCAAAGAAGATGTGAATCAGCTGGCGACACACATCGGTCATCGACATCTCACCGAACAACCGTGATTCGGTTCGGTATCCATGACTCGCACCACCGCGATATCCAGCTTCCACGGCGTCGATCGCAGCGAGCGGCGCAGGATAATTCCCGCGCGTTTTTTTCATTGTCTCTTCGCGCGCTTTCTTCAGCACTACGCGACGGCCTGCCGGATTCTCATCCAGAAGAAAGCCGGTCATTCCACCCGAATGCTTGTGATGCTTCACTCTGCCGTCAGCAATTTCCTGCGCTCGCTGAACAGCGATCTTCTTTAGAATCGCGGGATGAACGAGCTCATCCACGAGCCCGATCTGAAGCGCTTTCTTCGCTCTGATATTTTTTCCTGTGAGAATCATATCCAGCGCCGCGCGAACTCCTATCAGCCTTGGCAGACGTTGAGTTCCGCCAGCACCCGGGATCAGGCCTATCTGTACTTCTGGAAGAGCGAGAATCGTCTTGGGATGATCTGTCGCAATGCGATAGTGCGCAGCAAGCGACAGCTCGAGTGCACCGCCCATGCACGCTCCATGAATTGCGATCACGAGCGGTGTGCGAAGCGCCTGAATCGAATCGAGAAGAAGCTGCCCCTCATGGCTCAATCGCTCAGCCTCCGCAGCACTCTTGAGCTGCAGAAATTCCTCGATATCCGCGCCGGCGATGAAGCTGTCCTTTTTCCCGCTGATCAGAACCGCGGCGCGCACGTTGAGATCGCGCTCGAGCCGGTCGAACAGCGCAACGAACTCGTCTTTTACCGCGCGATTGAATTTGTTGACCGGCTCGCCGGGCAGATCGATCGTGATGACAGCGACGCCATTCACGATCTCGGTGCTGAGCGCGTAAGGATTCGTCATCAGGTGCGCTCCACCACCATCGCGAATCCCATCCCGCCTGCGGCACACACGGTCATGAGACCGAATTGTCCGCCGCGGCGGCGAAGCTCATTGAGAAGAGTCACCGTAATGCGCGATCCTGTCGCGCCGAATGGATGCCCGATCGATATCGAGCCACCCATCACGTTCAATCGCGATTGATCGACTTCACCAACAGGCTCAGAGAATCCTGCACGCTCGGCCCAGTATTTCGATTCGAATCCGCGCAGGTTCGACAGGACCTGCGCCGCAAACGCTTCGTGCATCTCGACGAGATCCATGTCGCGCAGCGACAATCCTGCACGCTGCAGTGCAACCGGGGCGGCGAGTACGGGCGCCTGGAGCAGCTGTTCGCCTGGATCGAGAGCGGCGTACGCATACGACCTGATGTAGCCGAGCGGGTCGTAGCCAAGCGAGCGCGCTTTTTCTTCGCTCATGAGAAGAACGCATGCACCGCCGTCAGTGAGTGGCGAGGAATTTCCTGCAGTCACAGTTCCATAGCGTCGATCGAAAACAGGTTTGAGCTGTGACAGCTGCTCGAAGCTCGTATCGGACCTGATTCCATTGTCTGATGCAACGACGCTCTCGTACGAGGGCGGCACATACACCGGCATCTGCTCCGCGGTGAGACGTCCGTCCGCGGTTCCCGCCGCAGCAAGCCGGTGAGATCGAAGCGCAAAGTGATCCTGCTCTTCGCGCGGGATTTCATTGATCTTCGCCATCTTTTCAGCCGACTGCCCCATCGTCTCACCGGTCGTCGGCTCGGCAATCGCGGGCGTGATGGGAATCAGGTCTTTGGGGCGAATTCCAGCGAGCACTTTCATACGAGCCGGCAGACTCTTCGCACGCGACGCCAGCACGAGCTTCTCGGCCATCGACTGCGAATGAAGAATCGGGACATTCGAAAGTGATTCAGCGCCACCTGCAATCGCGGTATCGATGTGGCCGAGTGCGATTTGATCAGCCGCGTCCGTGATTGCCTGGTTGGCGGAGGCGCACGCTCTGCTGACAGAGAATGCCTGCACTCCTTTCGGCAGGAGGGGCATGAGCGCGACTTCGCGCGCGATGTTGGGAGCAACCACATTCGGAACCACCGTCCCGAATACGAGCGCCTCCACTTCCTTTCCGCTGAGATTTGTCCGCTGGATCAGCTCGGCAACGCACAGCTTACCGAGGTCGATGGCAGAGATCCGTTTGAAGGCAGTGCCGGCTTTTGTGAAGGGAGTGCGAACCCCGTCGACAATTGCGACTCGCCTCCCGTTTCCGAACGTGGGCATTGGAGGGAAGTTAGACGGGGTAGAGGTATCTTTCCAGAATGGCGCGTGCGTTTGCGGCACTGGAATCCGGTGTTTTCGATGTGCTGATCATCGGCGGCGGGATTACCGGCGCCGGGATCGCGCGCGATGCTGCCATGCGGGGAATGCGCGTTGCGCTCGTCGAGAAAAGCGAATGGGCGAGCGGGACTTCGAGCAAATCGTCCCGGCTTGTGCATGGTGGAATTCGATATCTCGAGCACGGGGATATCGCTCTCGTTCGAGAATCGGTGAGGGAGCGCGAAATTCTTCTCCGAATTGCCCCCGATCTGGTCAAGCCGCTCGAGTTCACCTGGCCCGTGTATCGCGGCGCACGGCTGCCGCGGTGGAAGCTGCGGATTGGACTGACGATATACGACATTCTTGCCGGCAAGCGGCGGGGGCGGCGTCACCATTCGCTCGACTCCGGGGGTGTTCTCGATCTGGAACCCCGGCTGAGGTCGAGGAATCTGAAAGGCGGCGCGAGCTATTTCGACGCAGCCACCGATGATGCAGGACTTACCCGGGCTAACGTCGCTGCGGCATCACGTCATGGCGCAGTGTGCGTCGATCACGCGATGATGGAATCGCCGACGATGACCTCAGACAAGTCGGATGGCGCGCTGGTTAGAGATATGATCGATGGAGGCTCGATTCGCGTTGCCGCGAGATCTGTCGTGAGTGCAATCGGCCCATGGCAGGCAAAGGGAACGAAAGGCTCGCACATAGTTGTACCGCGAGCGCGCGTTGGTAACAACGGCGCGGTAACGATGGTCTCGCCTGATGATGGCCGCGTGATGTTCACGCTTCCGTCGGGAGACGAGACGATTTTCGGGACGACTGATCTGCGCACCGATGAAAGTCCGGACGATGTCAAAGCGAGCGAAAGCGAAGTCGAGTATCTCCTTCGCGCAGCGAACTTCTATTTCCCCGATGCGAAATTGTCTCGCGATGACGTTACTGCAACGTGGGCCGGCATCAGGCCGCTTGCTGCTGCGCCCGCAGGGATGAAACCGTCGAGCATATCGCGCGAGCACCGAATCTCACGGGATCAATCCGGTGTGATTGTCGTTACCGGAGGAAAGCTCACGACCTATCGATCGATGGCGTCTGAAATTGTCGATGAAGTCGAGCGCGTAATCGGGAGAACGCACGTCGTATGTCGGACTGATGTCGAGGCGCTTGGCTCCTAACCCGGTATGGCCTCGCAGATCTTGTTTTTTTCACAGGGAGCGCAGTGAGCACAGTGAGGTTTGGAGGTTAATCACTCGCGGTGACAGTGGTTGTCGGATTGGGCCAGGATTCATAGCCACTCTGACAACCCTCCAAACCTCACTGTGCTCACCGCGCTCCCTGTTAATCCTGGTTTAGCAATCCTTGCGACCTGTACCAGCTCGCCGTTCGCTCGATTGCCTGTGCCGGCTGGACCCTGGGCTCATACCCCAATTCGCCGCGAGCCCGCGACAAATCGAAGCTGCGATTGCCGTTGAGAAAGAGAACGCTCTCCATCCGCGGCAATGTTACCCCAAGCTTCGCCGCGAGCATGCCCGCAGCGCCGTAGGCGTCGACCAGGACGGCTGGCGTAACGCGAGGCCGCGGCTCGACGCCGCTCGCTCTTGCCATCAGCGTCACCATCTCGCGCATCGACAGTGGTGCCGGTCCCGCGATGTTGTATACGCCTGCCGAATCAGGGTGCGCGATGCACTGCATAATTGCATCAACCACATCGGCAACGTCGACAGGATGATGAAAATTGCTCGCGTCGCCAACCGTGCGCAGCGTGCCGTCACGCGCAGAGCGAAACAATCCAAGCCAGCTCATGCAGCGCGGACCAAGCACCGCCGAAATGCGAAGAATTTTTGCGTTGCTGCATTCTGCGGTCACTGCGCGCTCGCCATCGAGCTTCGACTTCGCATATATCGAGTCAGGATTCGCAGGCGAGCTCTCGCTCACTGGAATATTCGGTATGCGCGACCCGTACACCGCGGTGCTGCTGGCATGAATCACATCGGCGCCGGCTCGTGCTGCCTCTCTCGCAACATTTCGCGCGCCATCCACGTTCACCGATGTGACTTCGTGCCTGGGTCGCTGCCCGTGTGCCTTCGCGCGTGCCAGGTTGATCACCACATCGCAATCGCTCACAACGCGTTTCACCGCTTCGAGATCAGTGACATCACCCGTAACTATCGAGATTCCATTCGATGAAAGCGCCCGGATGTCCGATGCAGCACGCGCCAGAGCTATTGCATCGTGACCCTCGCCAACGAGACGGTCGATGAGATGCGAGCCGACAAATCCTGTCGCGCCCGTTACAGCAATCTTCAAGCGGACGCGCGGGTGGATTGCGCAACCTGCACGAGCAGTGCGCGCATTCGATCGATGTGAGCATCGATACTGAATCGCTCTCTCGCGCGCGCGACGTGCTCCGGAGCGATGCTTCCCGATGCGAACACGCTCCGCGATGCGATACGACGCAGCCCCTGCACCAGCGCCGCTTCGTCGCCCGGCTCAACCAGCAGGCCTGTCGTGTTGTCTTCCACATTCTCCGCGAAGCCTCCACGGTTGCTTGCAACGACTGGCACTCCACGTATTATCGCCTCGACGACAGCAAGCCCGAACGGCTCTGCCCATATCGACGGAGCAACGAGCGCCCACGCATCGGTCAGCTCCGCATCGACACGCGCCGGCGAGACCCAGCCGGTGAGTGAGACGGAGCGCGCGAGATCGAGCTTCTCGATCAAGCGCTCGACAGTCTGTCTCAAAGGGCCATCGCCAACGAGCGTCAGGGATGCGTGCGGGACATCGGCAACGAACTTTGCGAATGCACGAATGAGAACCGTCACACCCTTTTCTGCACTCAGTCGCCCTGCGTACACAAACTTCGGGTGCGGCGCGGGATTGCGCGCGAAGTCTCGCGAGGGATGCTCGGCGCCGAGTGGCACCGACTGCGCATCGACTCCCTGCTGCGCGAACTGCCGGGCCATCCATTCAGTGGGACATAGCACACGACTCGCGCGTGCCAGGCCTTTACGTATCAGCTTGTAGCGCGGTACGTCTCTCATCCAGTGAGCAAACCCCACGCAATTGTTGTCGCGGCATGAAATGCCTGCGCTCTGAGTGCACACAGTGCCGTCGGGGAGCACACGAGTGCCAAGCGGACAGATTGACTTGTAGTCCATCGTCGTGATGACGTGGGGAATGCCGCTCACCGCATTCAACGCTGATGGCGAGAGATGATAGGCAAACTGGCTCACGACAGCGACGTCCGGATTGAAGGCCTTCAGGTGCCGCTTGATCGAAGATCCGGCAACCGGATTGGCAATCTGCAGGAATGCCTGTGCCGGTGGGAAATCGGACCCATATACCCGCGCGTCTGACGGTGCCGTGTCTACGCTGTGCGCGCCGCAGGAAATCAGCAGCGCCTCATCTCCCCTTTCTCGCAGCCCATCGCGCAGGGACACGATGTACCGCTCGGCTCCTCCGCGGTTCGTATTCCAGTCGCTGAGCAGGAGTACGCGCATTGACCTTACGGAATTGCCATGACGACTGGCTTTCCTGTGAGTGCAGACTCTTCCGCAGCGATGACGGCTCGCAGGCTCATTTCTCCGTCGGCGAGCGAGGGAAGTGTCGCATCCTGCTGTACGAAAGAACGGAGCGCAGCACGATACGATGGATCATGCGCCGGGCGCACGATACGCCGCAGCTTCCATGAAAGGTCGCGAAGGTCGGGAGCGATGATCGCACGCCGCGCGCCGTATCCAATCCGGCGAGTGCGCCGCAACACCAGTGAGCCTGCGTGCCGATCAACTTCCAGCTGTCCTTTATCACCGAAAACCGTCATGCGCTCCGAGTACCCTGAGCGAAACGAATAGAAACTCTGTGCGATCACGCCGTTATCGAGAGTCATCTCGATGGAAGCCGAATCCTGCTCCGAGCTGTCCGAAGCGGCCGTCGCGCGAACCTGCGTAATCTCCGCGCGCGTGATCCAGCGAACGAGATCGATGTGATGCGACGCCAGGTCGAGGAGCACGCCGCCGCCATTTGATCTCGCTCCCTTCCACGGTGGCATCCCGTCAACGGGGACTGGCTCGCAGAACGTCGTCTGCACCGCGCGGATTGTTCCGATCGCACCGCGCTCGATCAGATCGCGCATTCGTCTGAACAGCGGATGACTGCGGCGGTTGAATCCCACAGCTGCGCGGACACCCGCGGCATTGGCCTCATCTGAAAGCGTGATTGCATCAGCGATTGCTGTCGCGATGGGCTTCTCGAGGTAGATCGCCTTGCCTGCTCTTGCCGCCATAACGCCAATTGCAGCATGTGTTGCAGGGGGCGTTGCGATGATCACCGCATCGACGTCGGTTCCCGCGAGCAGAAATTCAGCGCTCTTGTATCCGGGCGCTCGCACCGCGCGCATTGCCCGGCTGCGCGACGCTTCGTCCGGATCAGCAACCGCTGCGACCGTTACGCCGGCGATGCGCGACAGTGCCGGGATGTGACAGTAATGCGAGACGGCCCCGCACCCTATCACTCCGACTTTCACGCGAGCGCTTCCACCGCGCCGCCAAGCCTGGAGGCAAAGCGAAGTTTATAGAGCTCGTACTCCTCCATTCTTTGCTCGGCTTCCGGGGTGATACCTCCGAGATAGCCTGCCGCTTCGCCGATTGTCCGGACAAACGCTCCCGTAATGATTGCCGCGACGCTGCCGCGCGGCATTGCACCATCACGGAGGAGGAGCTGAATCGGCCGTCCCGCACGATACAGGAGTACGAATGGAATGAGAGGTGAAGCCGCAAAGTAGAATACGCGTCGCAGCCGCGACCATCGCTTGCCTCTGTTTGCTCCGACCACCTGTCCGGAGAGAAACCTCTCATCCGCCCAGCCCGAAAGCTCCACGTTGGTGTGATCGATCACTGCTCGCGGCTCGAAATACACACGCCGGTTTCGCGCGCTGAGCTCGCGCGGGAGATCGTCGCCGCTCGATAACGCAGTATCGAGACGTTCTCCGAGCTCAACGAGAACGTCCCTCTTGTACGATGCATTCCATGTCGGTCCGTTACCGATCGGCGATGCAGACAAGCTCGCCAGCCAGTATCCATAGTCGAGCACGAATGCAGCCCAGCTCTTTGCCGACTCAGGATTTGCATTGAGCAGACCGGGTACAACCACATCCCACGGCCCATCGTGCGCCTTCACGATGAATTCCGCGAACTCGCGGTGCGGGAAGCTGTGTGTTTCGCCGATGAACACTACAGGAGCAGTCGTCGCACGAACTCCAGCTGCGCGCGCATGAGGCATTGGCCTGATCGAGGGAACCTCGACAGCGCGCACTCCCGCGAACATCGAGAGATCATCGTGCGGAACTTCATGCCCACAACCTTCAGGCAGAACGATTACGATCTCGACACGATCTCGAATTGTCTGCGCGGCAAAACAGGCAACAACAAGTCTGACTGTTTCATAATGGTCCGTTACCAGCACGACCGAGAGTGCCGGCACTGTGTGTTGCATCGATGTCATTGACTCTCGAGAGGAACGCCTGCCACCCCGGTGTCGCTCGCCTGCATGTCAGGGCCCGCGGAGAACCTGCGTGCAATGCTCATCGCAACGCCTTCGAGCGAATGCGTGACCCGCCTGATGCCTGATCTTTCGTACAGCGAGATCGCGCTGTTTATCGCGGTGCGCGCTGGACGTATTCCGGCCCACGCTGTGTGATCCAGGTACTGGTTGTAGACACTCCATTCCGGATCCGCTGTCCGATATGCCCACGGTTTGAGCATTCCTGCAAAATGAAGAATTGCCGGTGCGCGATCACGCGGGACGCGGCGCCATCCCGGCAGGCTCACGTTGACATTCCATGACCGCGGGAGCTCCTGCCATTTGCCGGCAAGAACCACGTTCAATCCCTCCTGGTCCCAGAACATCACGGAGCGCGCATTCTCGCGCAGGTAGCCAAGTGCTTTTCGCGTCAGGCCTTCCCTGCGCCATGCCGACAGGCTCATGAGCATCACGCCGGCATTGAAATATTTTGACTGAGCGGAGATCCCCAGATCAGCACTGCGCGCAATACCGCCGCGGGACGACACGAGTGGAACAAGCTGGTCCTGCACCGCGGCCGTCGTGTGACCGTTCAAGTCGACATTCCACAACAATGCGATGTCGCGCGTCACGAGCATGTCGCAGTCGAGCCAGATTGCACGATCGACATGATGCGGGAGCAGATCGGGAACGAGCAGCTTGAAATACGTCGTGACGGGCATCCTTCCCCAGATCGGCACCCCTCGGAGATTCTGCGGAGATGCCGGTATCCACTTCACGTCGAATTGGCCTTTCGGCAGCGTCTCGCACACGCGATCGCGATCACCCTGCCCCACGCCCGTATACAGTACGTAACATGTGACGCGGCGGTCATCGCGCAGGTGCTCGGCAACCGAGCGCAGCATCACCGCGAGCGGAAGAACGTACCGCGAATCTGTCGCGCAGACGATGACGATGGGATCGTTGTCTTTCACAAAGTCATCGATGTAAATGCGAGCTTGTGAATCTCGAAATGATCCATTCGCGGCTGTTCATGCGGACGCGCGCCGCGAATGTATCCCGCAACTTCGCCTGCGGTGCGAAGTACTGTCCCTAGCACCAGCGCGGGAATCACGGTCATGGGCATGGCGCCGGCACGCAGCCGGGCTGCTACCGCGCTTCTCAGTCGATACAGGATCAGGGGAGGAATCAATGGCGATGCCAGAACATATAG
>DATEDH010000048.1:0-6285 GCA_035281765.1 Gemmatimonadaceae bacterium | reverse complement strand
TCCGCCGAGCCTCGATGTGAGGTTCACAATTTCATCGAGCAGATCATCGACGTCCCGGCGCCAATCGGGCTTTGATACATCGATCAGCGGATTGACGTGAACATGCGCATCGCCGGCGTGACCGAAGATCACTCCGCGAATCTTCCTGCTTTCGAGTGCCTTTCTCACGCCGCTGACGTAATCGGCAAGACGCTCGGCGGGTACAGCAACGTCTTCGATGAACTGAAGCGACTTGAGCGCTGGATCCAACCGTCCAAGTATCGGACTCGCCGCATGGCGCAGCTCCCAGATCTCGTGCTGCTCATTCGTGCCCAGTGCAACGCGCGTGATCGTTGCGCCTGAATCGGTAAAAGCGCGCGCGAGCTGCGCAGCGGCGGCTTCCGCCTCCTTGTCGTTCACACCTTCAACTTCGGCGAGAAGGACCGCATTGGTTCCGTCAGGAATTTGCTCGAGAAGCGAAACAGTCGAGTCGGCGCCATCCGACGTGGCGACGTCGAGGAACGTGCGCTCGAGCATCTCGCACGCGACGGCTCCGGCGTGCCGCGCCTTTACCGCTGCGACTACGGCGTTGTCCATCGATTGAAACGCGCCGAGCACGCTGCTCCGCTTGCGCGCGAGAGGTGCGAGACCGAGCTGAACTCCAACGATGATCGCGAGTGTTCCTTCGCTTCCGACCAGAAGGTCGACGAGCTTTCTCGTGTGCGCATACGCGGCGATGCCGTAGCCTGACGAATCCTTCGCTACACCCGGATGCATCAGCGTGTCGCTCGACTCGAGCTTCGCATCGACGTCCCTCATGAAGCGGTCGAGCGCCGGAATTCCCTGAGGCAATGCCGTGAGCCGGGAGACTGTTGCGCGGGATCCATCCTCGAACACGCAGTCGAGCGCGATCACCCAGTCGCGCGTTGCACCAAAGCGAAGAGTATGCGCACCGGCCGCGTTGGTGGAGACCATTCCTCCGACGGTACAGAACTCGCCGCTCGACGGATCGACAGGGAACCGCAGTCCGCTTTCAATTGCTATGCGGTTGACCTTTCCGCGGAGCGCGCCGGGCCCAACATGAATCGAATGACTGTGCAGATCAATCGGCCCGATCTCGTCGAGGCGGCTGAGGTCGACGATCACTCCCGGGCCGATTGCACCGTTGCCCATACTGGTGCCGGATCCTCGCGGAACGAGTGAGATCGATCGCTCCCTCGCCCACCGCACAAGAGTGACTACATCGTCGGCATCAGCGGGCACCGCTACTGCGGCGGGAACAATTCGCCCGATTCCGGCAGCTTCAGAGTAAATCGCGCGCGCGAGATCATCGGAGCGATAGGCTCCGCGAAAACCAGCCGGAGGGATGTGACAGCTGGTCAAGATCTACAATCCAAGCGAGCTGACTTTCGGCGGATTCCCGGAGTAATCGTAAAAGCCTTTGCCCGATTTTCTCCCGTACATTCCCGCGATCACCATCCGCTTGAGAAGCGGGGGAGGCGCATATCGCTTCTCGCGATACTCGTTGAACATGATCTCGGCGATCTTGTACGTGGTGTCGAGCCCCACGAAATCGAGAAGCGTAAACGGTCCCATCGGATATCCTGCGCCTAACTGCATCGCCTTATCGATGTCCTCTACAGAGGCAACGTTCGCTTCGAGGGCGTTGATTGCATCGATCATGTAGGGAATCAGAAGCAGATTCACAATGAAGCCGGAATTGTCCTTCGCGCGCACGGGCTCCTTCCCCAGCTTTTTCACGAATTCAAACGCGGTCTCGACGGTGTCGTCGCTGGTTGTAATCGTGCGCACGACTTCGACGAGCTTCATCAGCGGGACAGGATTGAAAAAATGAAGGCCGAGCATTCGCTCCGGTCTTCCACACGCTGCGGCCATCGCCGCGATTGTGAGGCTCGATGTGTTCGACGCAAAGATCGTCTCCGCGGGACAGATCTCGTTGAGATCCTTCCACATCGCATTCTTCATCTCGAGATCTTCAACGACAGCTTCGATGACAATGTCGCAGGACGCGAGGTGAGCGAGATCAGTCGTGAAGTGAAGATGCTTCAATGCAACGTCACGCTGATCCGCAGTGACTTTGCCTTTCTCGATTCCCTTTGCGAGAACCTTGTCGATACCAGCGCGTGATTTCTCGATGATCGGATCGGAGACTTCGCGAACGATCGTCTCGAAGCCTGCCATTGCTGAAACCTGAGCGATGCCGCTGCCCATCAAACCGCCGCCGAGTACGCCGACTTTTTGTATCTGTTTCACTTGAGTCTCCGTGTGCTGCCGAACTCGAGCTTGTCGAGAATCTGTTCCAGTGCGAGCTGCGCGCGCATGATCACCTGCCGGTGCCCCTTGCCGACTTGATATCCTGCGCCCGCGCCGATAAGAGTTGGCACCGCAGCCGCGCCGCCGACGATCATGAAAGCTTCAGGCGCGGCGAGAAACGATCCGAGCACTGCAACGGCGCCGCTTCCGAGTACGCCGGTCATCAATGCAGCAGTTGCTGCCTTTACGCGCGAGCTGCGGCTCTCCGACATGTCAGCGTCGAGTCGAACGAGTATCCGCTCTGCATCTACTGGAATTATCGTCGCGGCAACCTGCGATGCGCGCATGAGATGATATCCGCGCCCGGCAAGATTCAGATTTCGCTGAAGAGTTCCGAGAAATCCGGATTTGGGCTCCCACGTTATGCGATCTGGAAACCGTCGCTGCACGCGCAGGCACTCATCGCTCTGCATCCACGAGTCGATCGTCGCGAGAACCTCGGCCGCGTTGCCACGCACGGTACGCGATGCTGTCGCGACTGCGGGTCCTGTAATGCTCGCAACGAACCCCGATTCTTCCGGAACGGCGACACGTGACCGTTCCTCAGCAAGGGCCTGGGTCAGGACTTCCTTGCTGATGCCTGCTTCTTTTCCAATCTCCAGCAGTTCTGCTTCAGTGAGGAGCCCTGATTGATCGCGATTCGCATTAGTGGCCTGGAGCTCGGTTGCCCGAGCCAATACGCGATCGATTGCGGTGCGGTCGAGCGGGGCTTTTGCGGGGAGATTATCTGATGGTGGCACAACTCAAAAATAGCGATGAAACCATTGGAGACGAGACATGCGCGTTATCCGAAGTGTGCCGTGCCTGTTGTGACGAACATTGACAGCTAACGACGGGCGCCTCTCGGCGGCTACGAGCTACAAGCCGCCGAGAGGCGCGCGTCGTTAGCTGTCAAGCTTCGTCAGATGCCGCCCAATACGATATCCAGCTGCCGCGAAATGGCATTCGCAATCGCATCAGGCAACGTAAATACCGACGTAAACGATGCAGTCGGCCGACCCGCAGAACGGAGATAGTACGCCTGGTATCCTGCCTGCAGCTCCGGCGCGACTTTCTGCAACAGCATCGCTCCCGCGCGAACCGTTCCGGCAGCGACGTAACGATCCGTCAGTCCTTGCCGAGTCTCGGTTGGAGTGACGTTGTCGGTGACTGCAGTTTGAACGATCTGACCGACGAGCTCGTGCGCAACGACATAAATGGCATCCGATGCATCGGAGGCTCGTGCAGGGAAAGTCACTGCCGTCGAATTCTGCTGCTTTCCAGCTGTGAGAGTTCGCCCCTCGCCGTCGAGAGGAAGCGAGAGAATTATCTCACCGCCCGTTTGACTCGTGTTGTTGAGGAAACGCTCGAAGCGGTTGCGATATTGATTCCACACAGTGCGTGTCTGCGTGAGAACCGCGGCGCGCTCGCGCTGCTGCTGATCCCAGTGCGCGCGATAGAAGCGATTGTTCTCATCGCGAATCGACTGAACGAACAGCTCTGCCCACTGCTGCTCCGACGCGCCGGGGAAATATCCGGCTAAAAGCTGAATCAGTGATGCAGTCTCCTGGTTGCTCGCGCGTCGCGGATCGCCCTCGGCCCTGAAGAAAATGTCGAACGCCTGGAGCATGTCGTCGAGGTTCGCAAAATAGAGCGGAACGAATTGCGCATTCACGAGCCGCGAATTCTGCGCGAACCTGATTCTCAGATTTGTCGTGTTGACGTCGAGCTGTGTCGTGACGTTTGCGCGACGCTTGAGGTCCGTCAGCTCCGCCTTGTAACCACGGCGGAAGAAAGGCACGAGCGTCGTATCATCCTGGATCATCGCGAAACCGTGCAGCCACAGGTCGACGTGCTCGTAGGTATTGATCGGCCACTCGGATGGAGGAGTAGCTGGTATCTGATCCTGAGTTGTTCCTGCGCCGGTTCCGCCTGCTGTCGCGCAGCCCGCGAGTATTGCCACACCGGCTGCCAACGCCATTCGCGCAATTGAGCGCATTCAGCCTCCGTTTAGTTGATCGCCTCCACGATTAGCGCGATGCCCTGACCGCCGCCAATGCAGGCGCTGCCAAGGCCGAAGCGCTTTCCTTCAGCACGGAGTGTATGCAGTAGATGGGCCGTGATTCTCGCCCCGGAGGCGGCGAGTGGATGGCTCAATGCAATCGCGCCGCCCTGCCGGTTGAGCTTTTCACGCGGAATTCTGAGCTCACGCTCGACCGCGCATGTCTGCGGCGCGAATGCCTCGTTGATTTCGATGATATCCATGTCATCGAGTGACATGTCCGCTTTTGCCAGTGCTTTTTTCGATGCCGGCACCGGACCGATCCCCATGATTTTGGGATCGACGCCCGCAATTCCCCACGACACAAGTCGTCCGATTGGTTTCAGGCCGCGATCCGACGCGAATTTCGCACTGGATATCACGAGCGCCCCGGCTCCATCGCCGATGCCCGATGCATTTCCGGCAGTCACGACTCCGTTCTCGCGAAAAACCGGTTTCAACCTGGCAAGTCCCTCGATTGTCGAATCAGGACGCATGTGCTCGTCCTTCTCGAACATCTCGACCTGCTTCGTCTTTGGATTCTTCACGGGCACCGGAACGATCTCGTCCTTGAATGCGCCGGCTGCCCACGCATCACGTGCGAGCTGCTGCGATCGCAGCGCGAATTCATCGACCGATGATCGATCGAGCTTGTACTGCTCGGCAAGATTCTCCGCCGTTTCAGCCATCGGGAGATTCACGTAGCTGTCGGTGAGCGCTGCCCACAGGATATCCTCGAGCTGCGGAGTTTTCCCGAGAGGAATTCCCCAGCGAACCCGCGTGACGTGCGGCGCCTGCGACATCGAGTCTGCTCCACCAACGAGACATGCCGATGAATCCCCAAGCAGTATCTCTTGAGCGCCACTCACGATCGACTGGAATCCCGATCCGCACAAACGGTTGAGGGTCAACGCCGACGAATCCTGGCTGCATCCTGCCTTGAGTGATACGTGCCGGGCGAAGTACGCTGAATCGGCGGTCGTGTACAACACATTGCCCATGATCGTGCTGTCGATCTCACCCGGTTCGATGCCCGCGCGCTCGATTGCAGCTTTCGCTGCAACGGTGGTGAGATCCGAGACTGTTACGTCTTTTAACGTCCCGCCGAAAGTTCCGAAGGGAGTGCGAACAGCGGAAAGGAAAACAACATCGGTGCTCATGCTTCACTCATTTGCGTTGGAGTGACTGCGGTCAGGAAACTCCTCTCCCGCAAGTGACGCAGAATTTCCATCCTTTCTCGAGCTCGCTTCCGCACGCGGGGCAGCGCGAGATCGAGAGGTTGTTTCCGCAATGCGGGCAGTACACTACCGCGCGGCCCTCGGGCAAAGTTCCTCCGCAGAAGCGACATCCCTCGGGCAGCGAAGCGCCTGACATCGACGAGAGCACTGCGGGAGCTGCCTTCGCTGCTTCGACAGGAGCTCTTGGCGCAGGCGGCTGTGTTGCAGGAGGAGATGAAACGGGGAACGTTGCATTTACCGGCGCAGCGGCTTTTGCAGGCGGTGCTGGCGACGGCTCAGCGGCGGCGGATAAAGCTGCTGCCGGCGCGGACGGAGTCTCTTCGCCACCACCCGAGGCAGTGAGCGCGCGAATGCGGCGAAGTGCTTCAGGCGCAAGTGATACTTTGGATGCTGCAAACTCCCGAAATGCACCCGGATCACCGTGCCCCGACTGCAGCTCGGCTTTGAGCTTGTCACGCATCGATTGATCCGTGAGCAGATAATCCCTCTCGCCGGAGAGAAGCCTGCTCACTGCGATCTCGTAATCCTGGTTGGTCTCGATGCCAAGCTCACGGCGGTGATGTCTGTACGGAATCAATGTCTCGTACAGCTCCTGAACCGTGAACGGGAGCGTGAGGTACTCCGAATGGCGATGCCTGATGTTGCTCACCAGGCGATGAAATACCCGATCTAGATCGTCCATACTTTCCGCGTTGGCTTGAAGTCCACTGCCTG
>DATEDH010000047.1:0-3751 GCA_035281765.1 Gemmatimonadaceae bacterium | reverse complement strand
CCATCGTTCCAGTGACTGCAAGAATCAACGACAGTATCACAAGGACGAGCGCGCCCCAGCTGAACACGATATGCCTGAACGACTGCATCGTTATGACGCCGAGCTGCTGAAGCCGTACGCCAACACCGGTCGATGTGGTTACACGTGGAACAGCGAGCGGTACGACACGCTCAATTGCCTCGACGCTCGGCAACGCGCGGCGCCATGACTTGCGTTCACTCGCAGCTTTGAAGTTGAAACGAAAATGCGTGAACAAGAGCGCGGCGATTCCAACTGTGATCCACAACAATCGATTCAGCAGCAGCGATGAATCTGACCACGGCTGCCATGCATTCTTTTGCGCGGCAGTCGTTGTGTTTCCAAGCTGCTGAATCACACTCATCGCGAGTGGGTCGAGAACCTTTGCGATGTCCCAGCGTCCGAACTTCCCTGCAACAACGAGCCACACCATCAGGCTCATGAAGAACAGAACTATCGCTGTGAGATAACCAGTGACCGAGCGGCGGGTGAAAAGCGAAAACGCAAAGAACAGCGCGGTTGCAAGAAATGCATTCGGCAGCGCGAATACGATATACGAGTTGAGATACGTCGCAGATGTGATCGGCGCCATCAGCTCCGGTGGCAGGTCCACAATCAGTGTTCCGACGACGAGAGCGATCTGCACCATCACGAGCGCGGCCGCAGTCAACACGAACGCCGCAAGAAACCGCCCGACGATATAGCTGCGCTCGGCAACAGGTGACGTATACACGAGCGATTCCATTCTCGATTCCGGATCGCGCGCGCCGGCTTCGCCTGCGAATGCAGCGGTTGCGATGAGGCCGAGGAAGCCGCCGATCATCGTGAGGAGGCCGATTCCGTATGCGGAGTTGAACCAGTATCCGGAGACTGCGGGTCCCTGCACTGCGCCTTGTGTTGCAATCAGGAACGGCACGACGAGCAGCACCGCGAAATACAGCCAGGTCCACCATCGCTTCGCTTGATACTCGACCTCGAAGCGAAGCACCTCCAACGTCTTCACGCTGCCGCCATTGTGCTGAAGTAGACATCCTCGAGACTCGGCTCGACTTCCTGCCAGTCGTTACCGGGCGCTGAATCATTCGATACGTGCACGAGCGTCCGCCCTGCGAGCAGTCTCGTGGAGATGACACGATTCTCTTTCTCGATAGTGTCGAGCTGCGACCTCTCTATCACGCGCTTCCAGACTTTGCCGCGAAGCGCATCGATCGCCGCGAGTGGCTCGCCGGTGACGAGGATACGACCCTTGTTGATGATCGCCATTCTCGAGCACAGCTCGGATACGTCCTCTACTATATGAGTAGACAGTATTACGACTGCATCCTCACCGATCGCGCTCAACAGATTGAGAAACCGCACACGCTCGGCAGGATCCAATCCGGCGGTGGGCTCATCGACAATGATGAGCTTCGGATTCGACAGCAGCGCCACTGCGACCCCGAAACGTTGGCGCATTCCGCCTGAGAACCCGCCGAGCTTCTTCTTGCGGACATCGTAGAGATTTGTCTGTTGGAGTAGAGCGGTGACGACTTCCTTTCGCTCCTTCTTGTCAGCAACTCCCTTCAAGACAGCAAAGTGTTCGAGCAGCCGTTCGGCGCTCACGTTTGGATACACGCCGAACTCCTGCGGCAGATATCCGAGTGTCTCACGGATTTTGTGCTTCTCCGCAAGGACGTCGATGTCGCCGAGGTGGATCGATCCCGAATCGGGCATCTGAAGTGTTGCGATCGTTCGCATCAGCGTTGACTTGCCGGCCCCGTTGGGTCCGAGCAGTCCGAACATTCCACGCGGGATCGTGAGCGTGATGCCGTTGAGTGCATGCACGCCGTTCGAATATGTCTTCGAAAGGTTCTCGATTCTGAGCTCCATCTTAGTTCGTCGCTTTTGGTGCGCCGAGTATGAGCGCGCCGATCGTTTCGGTGAGGTTGGTGTTGGAGTTGAGCGGACCGTTTGTATTGGTGAGAAGCGTGATCGAGAGCTTCTCGGCCGGATACCACACGTTCTCGTTGGCGTATCCGGGCGTCGATCCGTCGGTCAGGAAAACGGTTTGACCTGTCGAGGCGGGACGGATGTACATGCCGAACCCGTACGGCACGTTGGCCGTTGCTGCGGCGCCGCGCGGTGTCGTCATTGCGGTGTACAACTTTGGAGAGACGACCTTTCCGCTGTAGAGCGCGGTATTCCACTTTGCGATGTCGGTGGCGTTCGAGCAGAGTCCGCCGGCGAGCAGCATCGTCGGGTGCATGTAGGGTGCAGGTCTCAGGGTGTCCTTTGGCGGCTTCATGTATCCTTTCGCGACGAGCCCTTTCGGCTCCATGTCGGTGCAGTATCCGATCGTCTTGAGACCGAGGGGGCGGGCGATCTCCTGCTGGAAGGCGCTACTATATGATTGGCCGTAGAGCTTCTCGACGAGTGCAGCGAGAAGCATGTAGCCAGTGTTCGAGTAAATGAATTTCGTTCCTGATGCGGCCGTCTCTCCCTTGGATCGCGCTGCGAGTGCGATGATGGAGTCAGTCGATCGTTCGGTGCCGACGTCGTTGATATTGCGATAGTCGGACTGGATGCCCGATGTGTGATTGAGAACAGTCTCGATCGTGCGGCCGGTCCATTCCGGTTTCAGACCGGTGAGATATTGGCCGAGTGTGTCAGTGAGCGAGAGTTTCCCTTTCTCGACCATTTTGAGGAGCAGCGACGCGGTGATGTGTTTAGTCATCGAGCCGAGCCGGTATGCTGTGAGCGAGTCGGCTTTTTTCTGTGCGCTGACGTCGGCAAAGCCGTACGTGCGGTTGAGTAGAGTCTTCCCGTTCTGTGTGATGACGAGCTGGGCGCTTGTCGTTCCTTTTGAGAGAAGCTCGGCCTGGATGATCGAGTCGACGCTCGCGGCGAGATTCTGCGCTTTGAGGGACGATGCGGCTGAAGCGCTCATGAGCGCTGCGATGATGATTCTGGTCTTCATGCTTCGACTGCCTTTATGAGGTTGTGAGAGTCAGCGGCGTTCGCGGTGGCGAAAGTGCGCGGCTGCGAGGAGGACGAGACCGATGCCTGTCCAGATGAGAGTTCCGACAATCCAGTCGCTCACGCCCGGCAGTACTTTCCATACGGTGACCATCTGCCCGGTTGTGAGTGCGACTACAGTGTGGACCGATTCACTTCGAGCTGAGAGAAGCGTGTCGAGGCCGTACTTGCCCCACATGACCGGCTGAATGACGCTCGCGATTTTTGCCCAGAGCGCTTCCGAGCCGACGCCCTGGCCAACTGCGGCGACGAGGAATCCGCCGGCGATTGCGCCGATGATCCATCGGAACGGATATCGCAATCCGAGCATCACTGCACTCACGATCACGTAGGTGCCTGTCGCGGCTGTGAATGGGACGAGCCAGAACGCGCGCGGTGGAATCCAGCGAACGGTCTGCAGCAATGACGGATCAATTGCTCTGTGACCGTCGACAGTTGGCGGGAGCAGTCGAACGAGCTCGTCGCCGGTGATGTTGCCTTTGGTGATGAGCGCAAGGATGACCATCCACAGATCGAATGCAAAAGCCACGATCATGATGCAGAGCCAGCCGGCGATTACTTTCGCGAACGCGTTGCGTGTGCGATCGACCGGGAGTGTCCAGAGAAAGCCGGTGTCGAAGTGGCGTTCTCTCTGCCAGATGATGACTGGCAGAATTCCTCCGGCGAGCGCGGGAATGAGCGAGAGATTTGGTGCGAACTCGGTTCCCACTCCACGGAT
>DATEDH010000046.1:0-4916 GCA_035281765.1 Gemmatimonadaceae bacterium | reverse complement strand
AGTACCCGCGCGGCTCTTCTTTTATCCGTGCGTACTCGCTCGAGAAGACAGTTGACCGCCAATCGATGAAGCCACGAAGAGAAGGCGCTCTCGCCGCGGAAATTCCCCAATCCTCTCCATGCCCTGATGAATGTGTCCTGCATCAGCTCGGTTGCATCCTCCCTCGATCCGCCCGCGAGCCGAAGGCACAATGCATATACCTTCGGTGAATGTTCACGGTAGATCGATTCGAACGCAGCGTGATCACCCGCCTGTGCCCGCGCAATTATGTCGGGCACTGGCGCGAATGATCCCGGGAAGCGCAATGGCTCCGATTCGGACGCCGCATTCGGGATTGTCATTTGTCGTCAAATCTAGGATGCCGGTCGCCGGCCGGGCGTTTAAACGGCTACGACAAACGCCTGCGGCGGAATCGGCGGTAAGCATACCAGATAATCCCGGCAAGCACTCCCGCAGGAATCAGAACACCGAGCGATGCAATAAACCACGCAACGAACCCGACGAAATTGCGCCACGCCTGCTTGAGCGCTCCGACTATCGGATTGTCGCCGGGGTTCTGGCCAAGTATTGGCATCGGCTCGTGCACCGTGATCGAGAGCGTGCTCACAGCTGCGCGAGTTTTCAGGTAGCGAATGCGTCCCTCGTATCGCTCGATCTCCTCGCGGACTCGAGCCAGCTCCCGCTCCACGGCGAGCACATCCTCGAGCTTGCCAGTTCGCGTAGCAAGCAAATTCACCAGGCGTTCCTCGAGCCGCTTTGCATTGGTCACGCGAGCAGTGATGTCTACATACTCTTCGCCTACATCCTCGACGTTCGTATTTACCGCTTCGACTTTGCCGATGTTGCCAAGCCCGCCGATGGCCTGATCGTATTGTGCAGCAGGAATCTTCAGCTCGAGCGTTGCACTTCGTACCTGATCGCGTCCACCTGATATCGATGAGTTCGCGACATATCCGCCGAGTTTCGGTGCAAGCTCGCGAACCTTGATGATCGCCGCATCCAGCTTTGCAACTTCAATCGATGCGCTCCCGGTTCGGATGAGCATCGATGGTGCAACCTGCGCTGTTGGCCCTTGGGGAAGAGATGCGGATGCAGATGCATCGGGACGTGGCGCGGCCGGCGGCGCGGACTGCGCCATGTCCGCAACACCAGACGCCATTGTAGGCATCGTGACCGACTGGAGGCGTTCGGCCGAGCCAGTCAATCCGGCGGCACTCGAGGCATCCTTAGGTGAATCCTTGCTGTTGCATGCGATCAGCAGCATGCCCGCAACGGCCAGCGAAACGACTTTCATTTTATTGCCCCGGGTTGTGTACTCAATTGAGACGTACAGCTCCCGGGAACTTGCACAACCGCGTCAAACGGCAGCGGCTTTTGGCGGCGCGATGAGTGGAGTTGGATTCGGAGGCGTAAGGATCCGTCGCTCCCCGACCTGCTGACGCCACATTGCGTAGTAGAGGCCCATCGAGCCCAGCAGCTCTTCGTGCCTGCCTGACTCCACAATGCGACCTCGCTCCAGTACGTAGATGCAGTCAGCATGCATTACTGTGGAGAGGCGATGCGCAATGAGAATCGTCATCACTGCGCGGTCGCTCGCAACGTCGCGCATGGTGCGCGAGATCTCTTCCTCGGTAAGAGAATCGAGCGACGACGTTGCTTCGTCAAAGACAAGGAGATGCGGCCGTCTCAACAACGCACGCGCAATCGACA
Organism: Gemmatimonadaceae bacterium; assembly: GCA_035281765.1. GTDB lineage: Bacteria > Gemmatimonadota > Gemmatimonadetes > Gemmatimonadales > Gemmatimonadaceae > UBA4720. The sequence continues at coordinate 3,206 of DATEDH010000046.1, read as the reverse complement.
GGCGCTGCTTCTCACCGCCGGAGACTTTTACGCCGCCTTCACCAATTACCGTGTCGAGTCCGTTGTCAGCTCGCGCAAGCAATGAGTGAGCTGCCGCCTTATGAAGCACATCGAGACATTCTTCATCCGTAGCTCCAGGACTCACGAATAGAAGATTCTCGCGAATCGTTCCGGAAAAGAGCTGCGCATCCTGAGTGACGAAACCGATTCTCTCCCGCATGCGATCGAGATCGATCGTCTCGCTTGGGAATCCGTTGTAGAGAATCTCGCCCTGCCGGGGCGGATACAGTCCTACAAGAAGCTTTACCAGAGTCGTTTTGCCCGCGCCTGACGGTCCAACGAAGGCAATCGTGTCGCCGCGCTTGACCTTGAATGAAATGTCATTCAATGCAGGAGTCGATGCGCTCTGATGCTGGAATGTCACATCGCAAAACTCGAGCGTCTCGAGATCATCCACCGGGACAGGGTTGGCCGGCTTGGGATCTTTTGGAATCGCAAGAATATTCCTGAAGTTCTGAAGCGATACTTCGGTCTCGCGATAAGTATTTATGATGTTCCCGAGCTCCTGCAGCGGCCCGAAAATGAAGAATGAATAGATGAACAGGGAGAAGAACTGCCCGACCGTGATGCGCTGCGTGAAAATCAGGTAGAGCATCAGGAACAGGATCGATGTGCGAAGGAGATTGACGAACGTTCCCTGCACGAAGCTCAGGCTTCTCAGATATCGAACCTTCTTCAGCTCCAGCCGCAGAATCTTTTCCGTTGTGGCGTTGAGGCGAACTACTTCCTGCTCGGCCAGGCCAAGACTTTTTACGAGCTCGATGTTTCTCAGTGATTCAGTCGTAGATCCTGCGAGTGCCGTTGTCTCCGCGACAATCTGCTTCTGGATGACTTTGATGCGCCGGCTGAGCAGTGAGCTCAGTGTCCCGAGAAGCGGTACCGTGAGCAGGAACGCCGGCGCGATGATCCAGTGAACCTTGAGAGCATAGATCATCACGAAGATGAGTCCGACAAGGGTCGTGAAGATCAGGTTCACCGATAACGTGATGAACTTTTCTACATCGCTTCTGACTTTCTGGAGCTTTCCCAGAGTCTCGCCGCTTCTCTGGTCCTCGAAAACCGAATACGGCAGTTCAAGTGAATGGCGGATTCCATCCGAATACATCTCGGCGCCGACCCGCTGCACAATGACATTGACGAAGTAATCCTGAAAGTTCTTTGCAACGCGCGAGACGAATGCAACACCGACAGCTGCGCCGAGAAGAAGCGAGACGCCGCGGATGAACTCCGATGTTGTGTACTGGCTGTACTTCGTCGCGTATGAATCGATGACGTGACGGAAGATCAGCGGATCGAGAAACGAGAATATCTGGTTGGTAGCCGCAAGAACCAGCGCGAGGCCAACGTAGCCCCAGTACTTTCGCAGGTATCCGTAGAGAATATCCATATGTGACGACGTACCAGAGCGGCGCGTGCGCGCCGGACAGAGTCAGCAGAGCAATGCGCTATCTCTCGCCGCGGAGGCGGCGTGAAGCCCACTCGCCAAGCAGCGAGAGTGAGAGAATCGCAAACAACAACCATAAAGATATCGACCCTGCTGCCGACGCCAGTGCCGATTGCGATTGTTGTGATGGGCTTCCGATGGCTTCGATGAGGCCGGCAACCGGTGCATCGTCGGCCCGGGCCGCGGATCGTGAAATGGACGGGGCGTATGCAACGCTCGCTACTGAGCGGCTCCACCATTCACGGTGCTGTGCAGGCGCATCGTCTCCCCCGCTCATGCGCCACCGCCATGTCTCGAGATAACCAGTCTGAAGAACTCGCCCGGCGATGTGTCGTCGCGCCGCGGTCACCGTTTCACTTCCTCGCGACTCGACACGAATCGCATCACTGCGCAATCCGTTGATCGGCGCCGACGCAAGCGATGCCTGCGTAACCGCTCCCGGCTCCGCCTCGAGAATAGATCCGGCCTGTACTCGTCCCGTTGTACCCGGGCGAACTCCCGCAAATGCTTCAATCGCGCCCGATGACCCGGCGAGAATCACTCCGCCTCCCATCGCCGCGAACCGCACGATGTCCGAGGCGCGTGATGCCGCCGATCCATCGAGTGCAATCACCGCCGAGTAGCGCGCGGTATCGAGAGAGATCGTTCCCTGCGTAACGTCGACCGTCGGAGCAACGTGAATGTCAGCATCGACTTTCCATCCGTCTTCCTCGAGGGCCGCGGTGACGAATTTGGTTTCCCAACCGGCAGTGCCAATTACAAGAACGCGGCCAAGCCTGATGCTGTCGGGTGCAGCGGCATGCGCCGTAGTTCCTCCGACCTTAGCCCGGATCTGTCCAGTTGCACTCGGCACAACAAATCGTGCGCCGCCCCTCGCAGCATCAGCCCCTTCCAGAGTCCCGAGATCATCTTCGATGGTTACGCGATCGCCTCTGGCAGCCGCGGTAACGACAGATACTCCTCCGCGCGGTGACGCGATTGGCTGTACCCCAATGGCGGCCACCGGCAGCGCTCCGTGCCAGGCAACATTGCTCCCCGAATGCGATAGCGCCCGTATCCAGTCGCGGTGGGCAGGCGTAGGATTCTGGTCGAAGTCAACCGCGATCCGGTCAGGCGGTATACCCGCTCTCGACCATTCACGAAGATTCGACGCGAGAGTTGCTGTCCTGCCCGCGACAATTCTCTCCGGCCGGCCGCGGTCGAGTGACAGCCAGAACATCCACGCCAGGATGGCGATGCTCAGCACGCGCAGCGCCGTCTCCACGGCCGAGCGAATCCTAGCGCGTGAGGGCATACACAATGATGTTCACGCCGAAGCGTGTGTTGTCTACAGCCGAGAAGCGCTTGTTGTCAGGATGGTAGTTCCATTCCGAGCTGTAGTCCTTGTTGCTGTACAGCACGGCAATGCGATCGCCGCGCATCACTGCCTTCAGATTCTTGTGAACGAGATTGTCCCCCCAGCCATTGAGCTCATGGCTTGTCGCCGGCGGGCCGTCATCGAATCTGAAGAACGAAGAATACAGAGAATGATTGTTCGGAAGATCGATTGGGGCCGAGAAGGTGCGAGTGATCTCTTCCATCGCCGTCTTGTGAAATACGCCGCCAATATCGTGGTTGTGATCGTCGATGAAAATCATCCCACCGCGATCAACGAGTTTTCTCACATTACGGCGTTCTGCCTCCGTGAAACGGAATGGCAGAT
>DATEDH010000045.1:0-27865 GCA_035281765.1 Gemmatimonadaceae bacterium | reverse complement strand
TCGAAGCAGTCGCGCTTGTCGGTGTGATGAAAGCCGATGCGCAGAAAACGATCATTCCATTCTGGCGAAATGATGCGGGCAACGTCGGGCTTCAGGTTGCAACGCGCGCATTGTTCGCGTCGGTTGGAAGTGTAAGCGCCGGTGTTCAATACGAGCCAACGACGACTGACTTTACCGCTACGCTCGCCTCTCTCAAGACTCAGGTTCAGGCCGCAATCACCGCGAATGGTGGAACCACCGGTGTCGCTATCGCTCATGCCGGATTCGATGAAGTCGTGCAGATCATGCAGGCAGCATCCGCCGATCCAGTGCTGGGCTCAGTACGGTGGTACGGCACCGATGGAACCGCACTGAACGAACCGCTTCGCACCAATGCAACTGCCGCGGCGTTTGCGAAGAAAGTCAACTTCTGGACCCCCACGCCGGGCGTCGACGAAGGCGATCGCGCACGCTGGGAGCCTATCGCGACAAGGATCGCGGCAAAAGCCGGCCAGCAGCCGGACGCATTTGCTCTCGCAGTGTACGATGCGGTCTGGATCGCCGCTGGTGCCTACCTCGCTGCAGGCGGGACGGGACATCACGCAGCGCTCAAGTCAGCGCTGGTTACTTCCGCGAACAACTTCAATGGCGCAAGCGGATGGACCAAGCTCAATCCGGCAGGCGATCGTCAGTTCGGTGATTTCGATTTCTTCGTGCTCAACCAGAACGGCTCGACGTTCACGTGGGGCCTCGCCGCACAGTACAGCACACTCACCGGCACACTTACACGGAAGTAACGATCACAGCTTGATCCCAAGTCGCTGAAGCGCTTCGAGCGACGATGCGTACCTGGGATCGAGCGTGACTGCTTTCCTGTAGGAAGCAATCGCGGCGTCGCGCTGTCCCGCCGCCATCAGCGCTTCGCCGTAGCTGTCCCACACATTCGGCGAATTCGGAAAGACAATCGTGTTCAGCCTGAACACCGTTAGCGCCCGCGCTTTATCAGTCTGCGCGAGACGATAGCCGAGCGCATTGATATCGCCTTCTGGCGATCGGAATCGATTGAGAGGGTTCTTCGCTGCATCCGTCACGATCTTCAGAGCGCCCGATGAATCACCGCTCGCGATCGCTGCTTCGACCTGTGCGGCAATCGATGGCGACTTCCCCGCGGTGAGAATCGCGCGCATCGCCGGGTCGATTCCCGCGCGATAGTCATCAGACGTCATCGGAGTGTAAAGACGCGGCGCAATGAACGCGCGCTTGTCACGCGGGTCGTCGGGATACCACGGAAGAGTCGAAACATTGAGAGTGATCCCGCTTGCCGGCAGCGTGATCTGCTTGTGATCTCCAAAGAACACGGTCGCGTTGCCTGTTGGCACACCGACGAACGTTGCATTCGTCCATTGCTCGAGATCCTCGACAAGGTTCATTGCAGCGGAGAATGTCCGGCCGCCGGTTATGACGAAGAGAAAGTTGGGATTGTCGAGCCGCGGCCGTGCTACAATTCCACGAATGACCTGACGATTGTAGAACGAATTGCCGCCACTGTTTTCGCGCAGGTCTATCACGAGCCGCTTTACCGGGAGCGAGTCGGTCATCGCAAAAACGCTTCGCCAGAAGGCGATATTAGTTGGATTGTCCATTGAGACCACAGCGCGATACGAAAGGAACAACGTGCTGTCGCCCGGAATGAACTGAGCCCAGTATGGATTTCCCGGGTTCGACATCCACAAGGGAACAGGTCCTGCGCTGCGCATGTCGATCCATCCACTCATGTCGATGCCGCTGAGTGGATTGTGTCCGGACGGCCGAACGCGTCCCGTCGGCTCCAGAACAACCGTCTCGCGCTTTCCGTACTTCTCGATAACGACAGGCAAGTGCGCCGGGTCATCAGCAACGCCAAGCCCATCGAGCATCTCGGCGAGATTCAATCTCATCGGCGCCCAGGCTTTGACCCACCATTCGTTCTCGTGTCCGAATGTCGTGCCCATCGCGGTGATCGCATCTTCGCCGCTCACTTTCCCGATGCGCACCACCTTGGCTCCAACAAGCGATGCGTGCTGCGGAGCTGCCGAGCGAATGTAGAGGCCGTCTTCGAACAGCTCGTATTGAACGGGATAGTAGTGAGCTGTCATCGCAGTATCGAACATCGGGTTGATGCCCGTGTGACCGTCATTCACCATCGCGACGAGTTGACTAAAGGCCACCATTGCCTGATTGCGCGTCATCGAGGGCAGCCGCGCATCGATTGATTTGACGGCCGAGTCCCAGCTTTCGCGCTTCATTCTATAGAAGGCGTCGGGATGTGTGGCCGGCAGCTGTTCGGCAATTACGCGAAGGTCTTCCCGCCACCGGGCGATGTCAGTCGTCTGAGCGCCAGCGGTCGCGGTCGCGACGACAATTCCAAGTAGAAGTATCGGTTTCATAGATTCGTCGAGGGTCTGACGCAATCCTATCCGGGCGAGCTCAGGCAGTCTTGAACGTATGTAACATCGACCGGAAGACGCCCGGAGTGCGTCCAGTCAGAGCGCGAATTTCACGCGTGAGGTGACTCTGGTCCGCGTAGCCCGATTCGGCCGCGATGTACGAGAGTCCCAGGTGAGTGGACATAATGAGACTAAGTGCGCGTCGTGCGCGAACGGACCGAAGATATCGCGTAACAGAAACACCATAGTGGTCATGAAACGCACGCGCGAGATGAACGCGATGAACGCCGGCACGGGTGGCGAGCGATTCCACCGAATCGATGTTCACATCGTCGTGAATTCGGTCGCGAATCTCAGCAAGCCACGAAGGTGGCGGGCCAACCTTGCCATCGATGATGCGACCTATCTGCGCGAGCAGCTCGGATGTCAGATCGTCGAATAGAACTTTGGAAGCGGGATCTGATTCCTGATCGGCTCTCGCGATCGATCTTACGATTCGCTCCAATCGCGGATCGCGCTCGATGAATTGAGCCGACTCGGGCAACCTGGACGCGTCGAGCGTTTCAAGAACCAGGCATGATGCACCCGAGCCGCTGAAATCGATATCGTGGCTCGCCGCCCCCGATACCCTGAGAGATCCGGCACCTACATCGCGCCAGCCGGATTTCTCACGCTCGATGAATCCCCCTTCGAGGACCGCGCATATGTGCGGCCCGTCATGCTCATGCTTTCTGAGTCTGGTGAAGGCGGGAACGGGAAATGTGTGCTCGGGAGGCATGGGGATTTGGACGTCCCAAACCTCCCGATGGTTTCAGCTGCAGCTCGAATCGATTTTTTCGTACTGGAACTGCGCCTCTCCCTTGACGCGCATGGTCTGATTGAGAGCGTCGCGCGCCGTGATGTCGATGTTCAGCCGAAGCGGTGATGTACTGAGCGCTGTGATGGTTCCCGAGGCGGCGGTCGCGTTGAAGTTGTCGCCGCGAATTGCAATAGCAGGCTCGATAACGCGTGACGCGGTTGTCGCCCCCCATCCGCCTCCGTCAAACGCAAAGTTCACTTCGTGCGATTCAGTTGCGGCCAGCGGCGCCGAATGAGTAAGGCCGATGTATCCGCCATTGATATCGAACGCGGGAACTGACCATACCACTGTCGCGGATCGGTTCGTATTCCCGTTGATCAACACATCGCGCAGCAGCCTGAAATCCTCAGCGTCGATGTTCGATTCCGAAATCGACTGGAACAGCGTGACGTTCGTCGTGTTGCCGCCGCGAGTAATCGTCGCCGGCCAGGTTACGCGTATGAACTCCGTGTCACATCTGTCGGTGAGGAAATCGACCGTCTGACAACTTCCAAGGAGCAGGGGCGCTGATACTGCGATGGCGAACGTTCGAAGTGATGCAATCATGTTGACCTCACAGCGTTACGCACGAGGCAGTCACGACCTCGTAGTGGAAACCCGCATCGCCGGTCAGGTGCATTGTCTCCCCGGATGCACTAGTGGCCGTTACGTCGATGCGAAGCCGAACCGGATTTGTATCGAGCGACGTGATCGTCCCGGTTGCAGACGTTGCAACGAAGTTGTCTGCGTTGACAGAAACTCCTGATGGCGACTGCGTGAATGGAGCGGCACTCCACCCGCCGCCAGTGAACGTCGATGTGACCTGCGTCGCCGTTCCTTCAGTAAGAGGAGCAGCGTGCGCAAACGATATGAACCCGCCGCTGGTAGCGGACGCAGGTACCGTCCATACAACGTTGAACGAATTGGGCGCAACGTCCTGCGTGAGGGCCTGTCGCAGCGTGTTGAATTGCGATTGGCTGATGCTTGTGGGAGTCAGTGTGGCAGTGAGCAGGGGACTCGTCGTCGCCGTGCCTCGCGTGATGGTTACGGGCCACGTGACGACAAGCTGCTCCTGCGGGCACCGGCCGCCGAGTGATTCGAGCGCCCAGCAGCCTTGGAGGATGAGGCCGAGCGGGAGGGCGAGAAGGAGTCGCAGTCGCATACTTCGTTAGACATGCGGAACGCATGCCATGTTCCGCATTTTCGAGGGTCACAAGCGGTTGACTTGACCCGCTCCCTGTCGGAATATCGTACCACCAATTACCGCTCAAAAAGAAATCTTGACTGCTCCAGTATCCTCGAAAGCCCTGGGCGATCGCTATACCATAGAGAACGAGCTCGGCCGTGGAGGCATGGCCACGGTTTACCGCGCCCGTGATCCGCGGCACAATCGCAATGTCGCTGTAAAGGTTCTCAACTCCGACATCGCCGCAGCGCTCGGCACCGAGCGTTTTCTTCAGGAAATCAAGACAGTCGCGAGCCTGACTCATCCACACATCGTGACGGTTCACGATTCGGGAGAGACAGGCGGCGTCCTGTTTTATGTCATGCCTTTGATTGAAGGCGAATCACTGCGCGAGAGAATTGCGAGGGAAGGCCAGGTGTCGCCGGCCGAGACGGCGAGGATGACGCGGACGATTGCGTCGGCGTTGGATTTTGCCCACAGGCATGGCGTTGTGCATCGCGATATCAAGCCCGAGAACATCATGCTGCTCGAAGGCGAGCCGCTGATTCTCGACTTTGGAATTGCGAAGGCAATTAGTGCTGCGGGTGGCGAGACCCTTACGCGCACCGGCATTGCGATTGGAACGCCGGCGTATCTGAGTCCGGAGCAGGCAAGCGGTGAGACGCAGCTCGACGGGAAGAGCGATCAATACAGCCTCGCGTGCGTTGTCTATGAGATGCTGTCCGGCCAGCCGCCATTTACTGCGAGCACTCCACAGGGCGTGATTGCCAAGCGATTCAGCGAAGCGCCGAAGCCGCTGCCCTCCCGTGTCAACGTTCCTGCGCAGGCATCCGAAGTAGTGCTGCGCGCGTTGTCGCTCGATCCCGCTCAGCGCTACACGTCTGTGTCCGAGTTCGCGCGTGCCCTGGAGGCGGCGATCCCCTCGGAGGCAAGCGAATCATCGCGGCGGTCGATCGCGGTGCTTCCATTCACCAACATGAGTGCGGACGCGGAGAATGAATTCTTCACCGATGGTATCACTGAAGAAATTATCAACGCACTGACGAAAGTTCGCGCGCTCGATGTTGCATCGCGCACGTCCGCGTTTGCGTTCAAGGGCAGCAAGGACGAGATCGGCACTATTGGTCGCAAGCTCAAAGTGCATACCGTTCTCGAGGGAAGTGTTCGCAAGGCGGGAAGTCGCCTTCGCATCTCGACGCAGCTGATCGATGTCGCGACAAGCTTTCAGCTCTGGTCGGAGCGATACGATCGCGAGATGGAGGACGTGTTCGAGATTCAGGACGAGATCGCGACGAGCATCGTCAACGCGCTCAAGGTCGTGCTGACGGAGAAGGAAGAGAAGGCGATGAAGAAAGTGCCGACGCAAAGTGTTCGCGCGTACGAGTACTATCTGCGTGGCCGGCAGCTCTTTCATCAGCGAACTGCAAATTCGCTCGATGCAGCGGAAGAGCTGTATCGACGGGCAATCGCGCTGGATCCCGATTACGCGCTTGCATTTGCCGGACTTGCCGACTGTTCGTGCTTCAGGTTCTTCGAACAGGGTGGTGGTGATGAGGCGCTTGCGCAGGCGGAGTCTGCGAGCCGTCGTGCATTGAAGCTCGACCCCGAGCTTGCTGAAGCGCATGCTTCGCGCGGTCTCGCTCTCACCTACCAGCGACGATTTGACGAAGCGGTAGAAGAGTTCGAGCGTGCAATCGATCTCGATTCGACTCTATATGAGGGCCCGTGGTATTACGCGCGATCACTTCAGACGCAGGGCAAGCTCGAGGAAGCGGTGAACTACTATGAGCGCGCTGCAGCGCTTCGGGTGGATGATTACCAGGCGCTGATCTTCGCCGGTATCTGTTATCGCGCGCTTGGAAAAGCCAAAGAAGAAACACGAGCAAACGATCGCGCGCTCGAGGCAATCGACCGTGCGCTCGCTCTGAACCCGAGTGATTCACGAGCACTCTATCTGGGTGCCAACGTCCTGTACGATCGTGGCGAAGCGATCAAGAGCGAGGAATGGATTCGCCGCGCTGTACAGTCTGATCCGACTAATCCTCTGATGCTGTACAACGTCGGATGCTTCTACGCGTTGCTGGGAAAGACCGAGCAGTCGCTCGATCACCTCGAGCGCGCCACTGAGCTCGGCATGCGCAACGTCGACTGGCTTCTCACTGATCCTGATTTAGAGTTGGTTCGATCGGACCCGCGCTTCGAGGCGCTGATCAAGGAGAGTCAGCAGAAGAAGTAGGCGCTGTGTTTCACTCCGCAAACTCGATAGATCCGGTTTGCATCTCGTGACGTATACGGAAAAGGCTGATGCACCAACGCTGCAGCCTTTTACAGCGAGAGGAGTGAATGATGAAAAGAGTCCGGATCTATCACGCAGTATCTATGGCAGCCGCGGTCACACTGTCTGCTGCATGCTCGAGCGAGCGAGCGACTTCGCCGGCGCAGGACATGAGCACGATGGCGGGCATGAGCTCGGATCGCTCGTTGAAGGAAGGAGCGATCTATGTCGCCGATCTTCGTCCGCTGAATCCGGACGTCCAGAACAATCTCGATCCCGATCCCGCAACGCCGTATGGCGTCGCAAGCGGGAAAGCGCTGTTCCGCGTTATGAATGGAATACTCACGGCAATCGTCGATGCAAGTGGAACGGAACCAGCGGAGGGTGCAATACCTGATGGAATTCACCCGCAGCACATTCACGCGGCAGACCGTTGCCCCAATTCATCGGCCGACACAAATGGCGATGGGATTGTCGACGTCATTGAGGGACTTCCGTTCTACGGACCGATTCTCGTCCCGCTCGATGGAGACATCAGCAACGCGACGTCGGAGATTCCGACTTTCCCATTTGGCTCCGGTGCGAAAGGAACCTTCCATTACGAGGCAAGCACTTCGCTGAGCACGCTCGAGGCAGCACTCAACGAGCCGATCAATCTCGCATCGCGTCACGTCGTGATTCACGGCGTCGATCTCGCGACACCGCTTCCTGCGAGCGTTCAGTCCCTCCCCGGACTTCCAGCTCAGGTTACGCTTCCAATTGCGTGCGGAGAGATTCGCGAGCTGAGGTAAAGGTCTTATAACCGGCGCGCGTCCAATTCTGGACGCGCGTCTGTGTTGACTTGCTGCACCCGCTGGCGGAATATCAGGGTCTTCAAATGACGACCGACGAATTTCCTTCCGCAAAGCAGGTCAGCGACGCACTCGCCGACGCGTACGCCATCGACCGTGAGCTTGGCCGCGGCGGGATGGCGACTGTCTATCTCGCGCAGGACATTCGTCATGATCGGCTGGTCGCGCTGAAAGTTCTGCATGCCGGAGTCGCCGAATCATTTGGGGCCGAGCGGTTCCTTCGTGAGATAAGAACTGCGGCACGGCTCAATCATCCGCACATCCTTCCGCTGTTCGATTCAGGCGCTGTCGACGGATTCCTCTACTATGTGATGCCGTACGTCGAAGGAGAGTCGCTGCGCCAGGCGCTCGACCGGCTCGGCCAGATACCGGTTGAAGATGCCATCGCGTATGCAGAGAACATGTCGATCGCGCTCGACTATGCGCATCGGCAGGGAATCGTTCATCGCGACATCAAGCCGGAAAACGTGATGCTCAACGAAGGCATTGCGATGCTGATGGATTTTGGAATCGCCAAGCTTTCGGGAAGCGATGCCGCCGGGATCACAATGACGGGAATGATCATCGGCACGCCCGCCTACATGAGTCCCGAGCAAGCCCTCGGCGAAGCAGAAATCGACGGGAGAAGCGATCAATACAGCCTTGCGTGCATGCTGCACGAGATGATCACGGGCAGGCCGCTTTTCAGTGGATCGTCACCGCAGGCAGTCATTATGAAGCGGTTGAGCGGAGTGATTCCCGGATTCGATGATCTGACTGATCGTGTCGCACCGGATGTAATAAGCGCGCTTCAGCGCGCGATGTCAGTCGAGCCGGCTGCCCGCTTCGACTCCATGCGCGAGTTTGCGTCGCACCTCACGCTTGGCGCGCGTACAACGCCGACGTCGATGCGGATGATTCACGCCCCGGGCGCGGCCGCAAAATCAGTTGCCGTACTTCCTCTTGAAAACCTCAGCTCTGACCCCGAAAACGATTACCTCGCTGATGGAATCGCCGAGGAGATAATAGGCGCGTTGTCGAAGGTGAGAACTCTTCGAGTTGCGCCAAGGACCACGTCATTTCCAATGCGGTCGAAGCGAGACGATCTGCGCGAAGTCGGCCGTCGCCTGAAGGTCTCTACTGTGCTCAACGGATCGGTGAGAAAAGCAGGCAATCGTATCCGTGTTTCTGCCGAGCTTGTAAACGTGTCCGATGGCTCGCAGCTGTGGGCAGAGCGGTATGATCGCGAGATGGAGGACGTATTCGCAATTCAGGATGATATCGCGGAAGCGATCGTGCGCGCGCTTCGCGTAATTCTCGGCGATGCAGAGCGAAAGGCGCTCAAGGCGAAGACGCGGGACATTCGCGCGTACGAGTATTACCTGAGGGGCAGGCAGCTGGTTGACCTCAGGAAGAAAAGCCTCGACTATGCACTGCCGATGTTCCGCAAGGCGATCGAGATCGATCCTGAATATGCGTCGGCATACGCGGGACTCGCTGATGTATTGTCAGTGATGTACCTGTTGTTCATTCCGGAGATGAAGCTCGTGGACGAGGCGATGTCCGCCGCTGACAAGGCACTCGAGCTCGAGCCCGATCTTGCCGAGGCGCATCTTGCGAAAGGCATGGCGTATTCGTGCCTCAGGGATTTCGAGAAGAGCAACAGGGAATTCGAAGCGGCAATGCGTCTCGATCCAAAGCTGTTCGAAGTCGCGTACTACTGGGGCCGCAATCTCGTGTGGCAGGGTCGTCCCGAGGAGGCGATAAAAATTCTTCGCATCGGACAGTCCCTGCGCCCTGATTCCTACGACACGGTTGCAATTCTCGGCCAGGCATACGCCAATGCTGGCCGGCAAGCGGATGCAGAGGTCGCGCGCGCTCACTCACTGAAGCTGATGGAGGAGCGGCTCGAGCTTAACCCTGACGATCCTCGCGCGTGGGTTCTTGCGGCGACGCAGTATGCATCGGCCCATGATCGCGCCCGGACGGAGGAAGCGATACGCCGCGCGCTTGCGATCGAGGAGGATTCTCTTGTGGTGTACAACGCTGCTTGCGCGTATGCGCTGCTCGGCGATGCGGACAAAGCGCTGGAAACTCTCGAGAAGGCCACCGCTATGGGATACCGTCACAAGGAGTGGCTTTCGCAGGACGCTGATTTTGCTTTCGTGCGTGACACCCCGAGGTTCAAGCAGATCCTCGCCTCGCTCTAAAAGAGCCGGCGATATCCGGATTCCGGACCAACACAACCCGGCATCCAGTGGGCAGCCCATACTATAGATATCGCTAGTCAACAGAGTTATGGGCGCCAGCCTATCAAATCGTTGGCGCTACCATATGTTTGAAGCCTGAGGCAGCACGTCAAAGACGCCCTTAAAAAAACAATACGAACAGAGGAAACGACCGTGGCCAACTCCACGAGCGGCAACAAGAGCACTACAGGGCCCATGCAGGAACTGGCGCAGATCCTTTCTGCCAACCGCGCTGCAATTCTGGAGCGATGGGTGGAAAATCAATCGCAGGTGGTGGGTCGCGGAGTGATATCTCCAGCCGCGCTGTCCGCTGAGAGCAGTGAATTCCTGAACCTCTTCACTTCTGCAATTCAAACCGGAAGCGAGTCCATACAGGATCCCGAATGGGACCAGGTTCGCGACGCGCTTGCGAACATATCGCGGACACGAGCCGAGCAGGGATTCTCTCCAAGCGAAACCGCAACGTTCGTATTTTCGCTCAAGGAACCCTTGTTCGAGCACCTTATTCAGAGTAGCGACGCAGCGGCGCTCGGGCGGATCGTATCAACTGCGACACACGTACTCGATACGCTCGGACTTTACACCACCGAAGTGTTTCAGAAGCGAAGGGAAGAGGTCATCTCGCAGCAGCAGATGGATATGCTCGAGCTTTCCACTCCTGTGGTGACTTTATGGGAAGGCATTCTCGCGCTGCCGATGATTGGAACTCTCGACAGCTCCCGTACACAGGTCGTGATGGAAACGCTTCTCCAGCGGATCGTCGAGACCGGCGCAGATGTCGCAATCCTCGATATCACCGGTGTGCCGACTGTCGATACGCTCACTGCGCAGCATCTCCTCAAGACAGTGACAGCCGCGCGCCTCATGGGCGCCGAGTGCATCATCAGCGGCATTCGCCCCCAGATTGCGCAGACAGTGGTGCACCTCGGCGTGAATCTCGGTGACATCGTCACGAAAGCGACTCTCGCGGATGCATTCCGCGTCGCGCTGGCACGCTCCGGCAGAATGGTCACGCGAGTGCGTCAGCCGGGCTCGAGCGCATCCGGCAGCTCCGGCGAGAGATAACAGATGGAAAAAATTCCTATTCTCAGAATGGGGCGTTTTCTTCTCGTCACGATCCAGGTGGACATGCACGACAAGCTGGCGATGACGCTTCAGAACGATCTCACTGAGCGCATCACCCAGACGGCCGCGAAGGGCGTTCTGCTCGACATCTCGTCACTCGATATCGTCGATTCGTTCATCGGGCGGATGATATCCAACATCGCAGCGATGGCCGGCGTTCTCGATGCTCAGACAGTGGTTGTGGGAATGCAGCCAGCTGTCGCGATAACTCTCGTCGAGCTCGGTCTCTCACTGCCCGGTGTAAAGACTGCACTCAACGTCGAGAAGGGAATGGCGATGCTCGTCCAGAGCACGAAGGACGAGCTTGGTGAAGATCTCGAGGTCGAATACGACGAGAATGCAGGTTAGGAAGCGGGAGGTGATGTTCGTGCGGACCTCGAGCGACATCGTTCAGGCGCGCCAGGCCGTGCGGACTCTCGCAATCGAAACCGGGCTTGGCCTGGTGGACCAGACCAAGATCGTCACGGCCGTGAGCGAGCTCGCGCGCAACACCGTGGATTATGGTGGCGGAGGCACTCTGACGATGGAAATCGTGAGCGACGGCCGCCGAAACGGGCTCAAGCTGATCGTCGAAGACAAAGGCCCTGGAATTGCCGATGTAAACCTTGCACTTACCGACGGCTACACGACGGGCTCAGGAATGGGACTGGGTCTCAGCGGTTCTCGCCGGCTGGTAAACGAATTCGACATCTGGTCGAAGCCCGGCGAAGGTACACGCGTCACCGTGACACGCTGGAAGTAAGGTCATGACGCATCCGGAACAGGCAATTACAGATATCGACAAGCGAAGTCACTTGCGCACCCCCGGCGTTGGCGGACCGGTGAGTCAGGTCGTCCACATTCGCGATGAGAGTGACATAGGCCTCGCAAGGCGCAGCGCCGCGCGCGTGGCCGCAGATGCGCACATGTCCGAGAATGATGCGGGTGCGCTTGCACTCGTAACGACGGAAGCCGCGACGAATATCGCGCGGTACGGACGCGACGGGCTGATCATTCTTCGGAGCATTGGCGAAAAGACTGAAAAGACCGTCGAGATGATCGCAGCCGACAAGGGGCCGGGAATCGCAGACCTGAATCGCGCATTCTCCGACGGGTACTCCACCGGAGGCACGCCCGGTAAAGGTCTTGGCGCAATCAGGCGCATGTCGCGGGATTTCGACATGTGGTCGATCGCAGATGGAGGTACATCTCTCGTTGCGCGCTTCGGTCCGGAAGTCGAGAGCAGCCCTTCGCCGCGGGAGATCGGAGTTGTGTGTTCATCGCTCGCTGGCGAGACATCGTGTGGTGACGCGTGGATGGTTGAAGAAACGCCGGAAGGAACTCTCATCGCGCTCGCGGACGGACTAGGTCATGGGCATGATGCCGCGATTGCTGCAGATACGGCGATCGACCTGATGCGCCGACGCAAGCGTTCTTCGCTCGTCGATATCCTTCAGCTCACGCACAACGCACTTCGCTCCACACGCGGTGCTGCGATTCAGCTCGCGCTCATCGAGCGCGGGAAGGGAATTCGATCAGCGGGGGTCGGAAACATATCTGCTTCTGTCATCACGCGCACTGTCTTCAAGGGAATACCGTCACAGCCCGGAATTGTCGGGCACCAGATGCCGACCGTTCGTGAGGTCACGCTGCCATGGGAAAGAGATTCCATGCTCGTGATGCACAGCGACGGCATCTCGGCAAAATGGAAAATCGATTCGTATCCGGGAATTACAGTGAGGGATCCTGCACTGCTCGCTGCAGTTATTTATCGTGACAGTGCCCGCGCGAGAGATGACGCTACGGTCATCACGTATCGCGGCATTACACAAGGTGAAGCGCGGTGACCGGCCCGATGACAAAGCGCGATTCGTTTGCGCTGACTACCGTCAAGGTTCGTCATGACTATGACGTTGTGCTCGCAAGGCAGCGTGCCAGGCTGATCGCAGGACTGCTCGGCTTCGACAATCAGGACCAGGTAAAGTTCGCTACAGCGGTATCGGAAATCGCGCGGAATGCCTGTCGTTATGCCGAAGGCGGAGAAGTCAAATTCAGTGTCACGGCTTCGCGCGGCTCCGACCCGTTTCAGGACGATGCGCCAACAGGCTCACCCGCTGCTCTGTCGAAGACGTGGTGGATCATGGTCAACGTGTCTGATAAGGGCGGTGGGATATCCAACATCGACGATGTACTCGATGGCACCTACGTTTCGTCCACCGGGATGGGACTGGGAATCACAGGGGCAAGAAAACTCAGTGACTGCTTCCAGCTGGAATCAGCCCCCGGCGTTGGCACATCAGTGGATCTCGGCCGGCGACTTCCCAGATCGGCGAAGACATTTACTGCGGCCGATGCTGATCGGATTGCCGCGCATCTCGCAACGATTCCACCAACGACGCCGCTCGAGGAGATAGAGCGGCAGAATCGGGAGATCCTCGATACAATCGAGACTGTTCGCGAGCGGCAGGCAGCGGTCGAGCGGCTCAATGCGGAGCTCGCTGAAACCAATCGCGGAGTGCTTGCCCTGTATGCGGAGCTCGATGATCGTGCTGCCGAGCTGAAGAAAATCTCCGACTACAAGAGCCGTTTTCTGAGCGACATAAGTCACGAGCTGCGCACGCCACTCACATCGGTTCAGAATCTCACGCGAATTCTGCTCGATGAGATCGATGGGCAGCTCAACGATGAACAGCAGCGTCAGGTCTCGATGATCCGCAAAGCGGCCGAAGGCCTTACGGAAATGGTGAATGAGCTTCTCGACATTGCGCGGATTGAAGCAGGCAAGACGAAGGTCGAGGTGACTGAATTCTGCGTGCGTGATCTCTTCGCATCGATGCGCGGACTCATCAGGCCGCTCATCACAACGGATGCTGTAACGTTCGAGATCGACGAGCAAAGCGCAGCCGCGATTCCGGCGATGCGCACGGATGAACGAAGACTCGCGCAGATCATCAGGAACTTCCTTTCGAACGCAATCAAGTTCACGGAGCAGGGAGCAGTCACATTATCCGCAGTGCTCGATGAACATGACATGGTGCGCTTTTCAGTCAGGGACACGGGTGTCGGAATCAGCGCTGATCACATCGAGAGCATTTTCGAGGACTTCACGATGGTGGATGGCCCCATTCAGCGCCGGGTTCGCGGAAGTGGTCTGGGCCTGCCGCTCACTCGCAAGCTGGCGACATTGCTCGGCGGCTCGGTAACTGCTGAGAGCACACCCGGCGTCGGTTCCACTTTCATGGCAATAATTCCACGGGAATATCGTGAGCACGAGGATACAGTCGATGAATCACTCGCGGGCTGATTTCATCGGCGTCACACCGGAGCGTGGGACGCCGGTTCCGCCGCGCATCCTCGTCATCGATGACACCGAGGGAAACAGATACGCGGTAAGTCACCTGCTTCGAAGCGCGGGCATGTTCGTCATCGAAGGGGGAACGGGTGAAGAAGCTTTGCGGCATGCGAAGGAGATGCCGGATCTCATCATTCTCGACATCAATCTTCCCGACATGTCGGGGCGCGACGTACTTCGCGAAATCAGGAACAATCCGGAGATAAGCTGGATTCCTGTCATGCACGTGACAGCGAGCTTCACTGGAAGCGAGCATCATGCGCTCGGCCTGGATCTGGGAGCCGATGCGTACATGACGCATCCGATCGATCCTCCAATTTTTCTTGCAACGACGAGAGCGCTGCTGCGTCTCAGCAAGGCAGAGGCGCTCGTGCGCCGCGCTTCGCAGGAATGGCGCGCGGCGTTCGACAGTCTTGTCGATGCGATGTTCATTGTCGGATCAGGCTCAGGTCATGGAACCGACCGGATCCAGCGTTGTAATCTTGCAGCTGCGGGTCTTGTTGGAGTCGATCCGCGCGAGGTCATCGGAATGGATTGGAAGGATGCATGGAAGCGCATCGGGGCGCCGCCTGAAGATCTTCCGGTTCCGTCGCGACCGCAGGGTTCGGAAGCTATCCCGCCTCACGACGTGGAGATTCGCGGGCGCTGGTTCAGCGTTTCGATGCACAGCAGCGCGCGAGTTGGCCATATGCCTTTCAGCGTCTGCGTTATGCGCGATATCACCGATCGCAAAGTTGCCGAGCATGAGCGCGAGGAGCTGATGAGTCAGGCTCACGCTGCGAAGGAGGAAGCAGAAAAGGCAAACCTTGCCAAGGCGGAATTTCTCGCTGTGATGAGTCACGAGCTGCGTACTCCTCTCAATGCAATCGGCGGCTATGTCGACTTGATGGCGATGGGAATTCGCGGCCCGGTCACTCCTGACCAGGCGATGGATCTGGAGCGGATCAAGCGCAGCCAGATGTCACTCACGGTTCTCATCAGCGACGTTCTCAACTTTGCGAAAGTCGAAAGCGGAGAGATCGAATACCGGATCTCGGAGTTTTCGCTCAGCAGTGTTCTCGATCACGCGGCGGAGGCAGTGGAGCCTCAGCTCAACCTCAGAGGTCTGAGCTTCACGCGTGAAGATTCATCGGGCGAGCTTACTGCAACCGCTGATGCGGACAAGGTTCAGCAGATCATCCTGAATCTCCTGTCCAACGCGATCAAGTTCACTCCCGCGGGTGGCACCATCACACTGCGCTCGTGTGCGGTCGATGATGTGGTCGAGATCACTGTGACAGATACAGGCGAAGGAATTCCTCCTGACATGTCCGAGGCGATATTCGAGCCTTTTGTACAGGTGCATACAATACGGACACGGGAGCATTCCGGCGTTGGGCTTGGCCTGGCGATCAGTCGCGACCTTGCTCGCGGAATGAACGGCAATCTCGTTCTTGCGAGCACGGGTGAGAGTGGAACATCGTTCCGTCTGACTATTCCGCGGACTCAATAGCCGCCGATCTGGTTTAAAGAGTTGTCAATCCTTGTTGCTGAGCGCATGCGCAAGCCATGCGCGTGCGACGCGCCAGTCTCGCTTCACTGTAGCGGTTGACAATCCAAGCGCCTCGGCCGTCTCGTCGATGTCGAGGCCTCCAAAAAAGCGACACTCAACGACTGACGCCCTGCGCGGGTCGACCTGTGCAAGCTCTTGCAGCGCATCGTGCACCGCGATCAGCTGCTCGCTCTCAAATGGAGACGAATGCAGACTCTCGTCGAGTGTCACAGCGAAATCACCGCCGCCACGCTTGCCTGCGGTCCGCCGGCGCGCTGCGTCGATCAATACTTCGCGCATCGCCCGGGCAATGAGAAGCTTGAAGTGCGCGCGGTCCTTCGCGGGAATGCCGGAAGGTGCAAGCTTGAGATAGGCCTCATGAACTATCGCGGTCGTGCTCAACGTATCGGCGCGACTGCCTCTCACTCTTTTTGCGATGCGGCGCAGCTCATCGTAGGCGAGTGAGAACAAGGTATCCATCGATACCTTGTCCCCCTCTCGTGCACCTCGCAGCAGATCCTCAGTCGCCGTCGTCATCTGCCGGGCGGCGGGGGTCCATCCTGGTCAGCATCGCATCGAATTCCGGAACTGCACGCAGCTTGTCGAATGTCGAGGATTGAAGCAGAAACCACAGATATGCACCGTGCGGCTTTGTCTGTTTCAAAAGATCGACCGCCTTTGCCAATCTGCCGGCTTCGACTTCAGCAAGACCGATCCAGTAGGCTTCCGTATATGTAACCGAGGCAGGATTCGCAATTGCGCGCTCGGCCTGCTCGAGTCTCGCGATCGATTCCGTTCGTCGTCCCGCGATCCACAGTGCTTTGGAGAGTGCAGACAATGCAGGAATCGGATAATGGGGATCGAGCGAGAGAGCGAATTCGGCATCGGCAATCGCTCCACGAGTGTCGCCCGACTGCGCCCGAAATAATGAGCGCGTTGCCCGGGCATACGGTACACGCGGCGCTGCTGAAATTGCGCTGTCGAGCATTCGCAATCCTGATTTCAGATCGCCCTGCCGCTCGACAATCGCAGCCATCGGCACAAAGGTCATCGCCCTGTCAGGCTCGAGGTCGATTACCCGCCGATAAGCAGCGAGAGCCTCGGCATATCGCCCGAGCGCCATCAATGCCTGGCCGTACTGATGAAACGCCTCTGCGTTATAAGGATCGAGCGTGATCGCACGCTGAAATGCTTCCGGCGCGCCTTGCATACGGAGAGGATCCTTCAGGACCAGTGTGTAGGCGCGCGCGAGCCATGCATCGGCCGATATCGAATCCAACGCGGTCGCGCGATCGGCGAGACGCCGGGCTTCTATCAGCGGATCACCTGGAAATGCGTTCGTGGGCTTCCATCCCCAGTCGGCAAGGAGCGAATATGCGTATGACTGCCGCGCGAAGGCGCTCGCGAAAGTCGTGTCGAGCTCCGCCGCACGGCGGTAGTGTTGCACCGCGGATTCAACCGATGCCGGTGTTCGTATGATGAGAAGTCGATTCGCCTGCAGAAACTCTTCATACGCTTCCGCACTCGACGGAAACGCATTCCCGATTGCTGCCCGCTCGCGATCGTTCATCGGCTGGTGCAATGCCGCGAGCACTCCGACAACTACATCGCGGCCGAGCTCGCGAAGCTCTTTCTTGTCGAACTCTCGCCGTATCTGCCATTCCGGCTTACTCTCTGAACCGCGATCGAGAGTGATATGAACTACTGGCTCGGATCCGCCACGCTCGAGAGTGAAATGCAGAAAGTGCAGGCGGCTGTTGGCATCCTGCTCGATCTGTCTCGGAGCGCTTACGAGTCGCACCCTCCCTATCCCCACAACACGCGCTGCTATCTCATTACTGAGAGCACCTGCAAGCTGCACTGATTCACTGTCAGCAGCGACGCCTGCTATGGGCAGGACTGCAATCTCCGGAATTCCAGTATCGACAGTCGCCGGTGATCTCGAGCGCGCGAAAAGAGCGACTCCAATTGCCGTGATGGTGAGCGCAACAACAGCAAACTGCAAGCGGCGCGAACGCGACCACGTGCTTAACGCAAGCTCGAGTGCAGGTGCGAGCTGGCCTGCGTCTGAGTATCGCTTCGCTGGATTCTTCTCGAGTGCCTTCGCAAGCACTGCAGAAGCGGCACGGGGAAGCTCGCGCGATGCGGGTGACATTTGAACAGGTGCCGCGCTCCGGATCTTATCGAGCACCTCTTGCGAGCTTGCCCCTGTAAACGGAGTTGCACCGCTCAACATTTCGTAGAGCACGACGCCGAGCGACCATACATCTGATGAAGGCCCGGCCGTCTCACGCCGCGCCTGTTCGGGACTCATGTAGAGAACTGTTCCGCGTGTAGATGGACCGTCGCGCGCAGATCCTGTCAGCGTTGCAATCCCGAAATCGAGCAGCTTGGCGAGCCCGCTTTTCGTAATGAAAATATTCTCAGGTTTTACATCGCGATGTACCAGGCCCGCTGCATGAGCGGCACTCAATCCTGAGGCAATCTGCGCTGCGATCTTGAATGCCTCCCGCGGTGAAACTGCTCCGCGCCGCAAGCGATCGCGAAGCGTCTCACCTTCGTACCGTGCCATCGCGATGAACCTGTGTCCGTCGCTCGTCTCACCGATCTGATAGATCGTCGCAACGTTCGGGTGGTCGAGCGCTGATGCAGCTTGCGCTTCCTCTATCAGCCGATCACTTGCGGATTCATCGAGACGTGCGCTCGACGGCAGAAGCTTCAGCGCAGCTATGCGTCCGAGCTTTCGATCGCGCGCGGCATAAACAACTCCCATTCCCCCGCGCCCGATCTCCGAGATGATCTCGAAATCGCCGACGATGTCACCTGGATGGAGGGCATCGTTGTCCGGAAGAGTGGCCGCAATCTGCGCAATGGACTCAACGCCGCCGTCCAGAAGATCGTCTGTCGCTTCATCGGCCTCGAGCATTCCCCGGACCGTTGCGATGATCTCCGAATCTCCCTCAGCCATGCGCGAGATAAATGCGTCACGCGCAGCCGGATCTTCATCGAGCGCCTGCTCGAAAATCTCCACTGCGCGTGACCAACGCTTGGAATCAAGCAGCCGTCGCTCGTTGGCCAGAGTATTCCCTCGAATAGCGGTACGGAACCGTCAGAGTGTGGGGCTCGCGTTCCTCTTTTGCAAGCAGAAATACTTCAGCGACACTAACAGGGGCCGGTAACGGGAAGGTCCGTTCCGTCTACACTCGCGCCGGAGTGATCCGCGTGTGGCTTGATGTGAAAATACCGGGTCAACGAGTAACTCGAGCCGGTACCGCTCCACTTCGCACGAACGACAGGCAATCCAGCATATAGAACTATGTCCCATTCGCCACGCCGCGAAACGCTGCTTCCCATGTCGACGCTTTCGGCGCCTCCGGTAGAGGCGAGATCGCTCGCTTCAAACGAGATCGATCCGTCAGAGCACAGGGCAAGCTGACGTCGCCCGCCGACGAATGCGCCGCGCCCGTTTGCCTGACTGCTTGTCGAATAGATGCGACCTGTTATTGCTGCAGCAAGATCCCTTGCAGCAGCAGATCCCTCGGCGCTTTGCACAAGTGATACACCGGGCCGGGCGTACGAGGATTCTCCGTCTCCTACGCGGAGGATGAGATATTTGTCGCGAATGATTCCGCGCCCGCGCACACCTGCACCACGCTCACCATCGTTGAGAGGCCAGGCCTCGAGATCGAGACCCCCTTTCGCTGGTGTGCCTCGAATCTGCACTTCAGCCGTAACGGTCACTCGACCGGAGTAGTAGCCGCGCTCGAGGCTTCGAATCGTTCCGGTTACCGCGTCTCCTGCAACCGCGAACTCGGCGGTCTCGATGTTGGTTCCGTCATCTGAAACAGCCTCCCATGAGCCGGCAAAGTCGGCGGGCTCGCTCGGAGTAAAGGGCTCAGCACTGTCATTCACGGTCGCAGGCTCAGACGGCGGTTTATCCGATGAAGCTGAAAGCTGATCACAACCTGCAAACAATGAGACAGCGATTGCGAGGAGTGTGTGAGCGCGGCGGTAAGAGGTCGTAGTCATTAGAAGGTACGGTTGTTGTTGGTTTTGTTCGCTTCACCGGTTACGGCGTTTGCCTGGTCTATGCGAATCTCCCACTGCGGGTCTCGCCAATCGTATTGAGCTGGCTGTCCAATCGTCTGCACGCACTCTCCGCCCGTTGCGTTGTAGATGCGTCGTGTCTCCGCGTCCGGTACCAGCCCAAGGCGGGCGACTTCGGTTTGCGATTGTGCCCGATGATAGGGGATGAACATCTTCGTCTCGCCAGCGCGCAGACTCTGAACACGCTCGGTGTCGACTACAACGCCACCACGCAGAAGCTGAACTGTAAACGGAGTCGTGACAGGGGCTGATCCGGTATTGCTGACCCCCCATGACAGATCTCCGACCGTAATCGTTCGAACGATTGCTGTTGTCGTCTGTGCGAACATGCCGTTACAGAACGGCTCGCTTGCAATCTTCCGATTGGCAGCGATGTGTCGAAATACGGGTGCCCCTGCTACTGGCACCAGGTCCGGGGCGGTTCCCGTGGTGCCGAGCCACATCATCCCCGCCAGCGTGAGTGCCGATAATGACTTTGTCATTGAACGATCTGCTCAGTGTGTAATTCCTTCCATGCCACAATGCGTATTTGTCGCTCGAAGTGGATCATGCCGGCTGCGTGATCCATATCCCGGGCTTTTTGCGCAGGGTATCGGTGAGAGTCAGTTCATCCTTCACCGTGAGGAGATCATGTCGGGAATCAGGATTTGCGCAGCCGTGTTTGCAGCAGCGATCACCATGGGCGCATTGTCAACGCGGGATGCGTCAGCGCGCTCGGCCGCATACAGTGAGCTCTACTACCGATGCCCTGCAGGTTACGCCTTCGAGACGTCGGGGTCTGCTGTCCGATGCAAGAAGCCCGCGTACACGAGTAAGAAGCCGCTTGCCAGTTGCACCATTGGTCTTTACGCGGCGACTGACCGTATCGGGGACAAGGACATGTGTGCGGCAACGAATCCGGTATCAGGAGAAATCGGTGTGGAGCGCGCATGTGCGCCAACCGACCTGCTCGCGGGTTACACGAAAAAAATCGTGGACGGCCTCGATTACTGCGGCAAGGTAATGCCCGAGGACATCAAGCCGCCGTCTGTCGCGATCGTGATGTGAGGGTCAATCGATGACAATCCAGCACGTCTACAAATATCTGCTGACTATCGCAGTCGCTGCCGGTCTGCCCGTGATGACTGTTTCAGCGCAGCTCGTGTTCCGCGTTTGTTCGGAGACATGTCCCGATCCACTGAGAGATCCTGCGGGAGCAGCAGCTTGTCATGCGCGTATAGCGGCGTGTGAATCGAAGCTCACTCTTTACAATGGATACATGGGTCAGCTTGGTGCAGGTGTTACGACTTATCAGCTGCCTGCGCTTTACAGAGAGATTCTTCAGCCATTCTATTCATCGAATCTCTCGAACTGGCGCTTTGGTTATTCGGATCGTCAGCCGCCAAACAACGCGACGACTGACTGCAACGTGACGTATTACAATGACATCGGGTTTGTCACGCTGCTGAAGGGCGGGATACTCACTCGATCATGGGACTGGCTGTTTCATGAGCTCCGTCATTTCACGCAGTGCGGTCAGCTCGGCAGCAGGGATGCGTATGCGAAGATGTGGTTCGGCCATCTGGAGTACGCATTCATTCAGAACAACAATCTCGAGACGCTGCACGATCGCATGCCGATGGAGGGCGATGCCGCTAGTGTTGCGACGCGAGTGATGGAGAGCACTCGACCTCTGCGTGATGCGAAGAACCGTCTTGTGAAGCCGATCGTCGTGAGTCTTGCGGGTCCAAGTGGATCTGTTCTGCCTGACAGGACGACGATTGCGCTGGCTCGTTATCAGGTAGCTGCAAAAATTGATGGAGGCTCCGATCCACTCGAGAAGAACTGGTCGCTCAAGCGGCCGGGCTCGACGTACTTCGCACCGGTTCCAGCAAGT
Organism: Gemmatimonadaceae bacterium; assembly: GCA_035281765.1. Taxonomy (GTDB): domain Bacteria; phylum Gemmatimonadota; class Gemmatimonadetes; order Gemmatimonadales; family Gemmatimonadaceae; genus UBA4720. The sequence goes on along the minus strand of DATEDH010000045.1, from coordinate 6,112 downwards.
GTGCTGAACGATGGTACTGCGTTCGCGTTGATGCCGACCGTGACGGGAGAGTACACGTTGCGATTGTATGTCAGCCAGCCAGGGTCCAACCTGGTGACGGCCTCGCGTCAGGTTGTGATATCAGTGGTAAGTGGCACAAAGACAGGAAGCTTGCTCCAGGAATAGTCGTTCCTTGCTGGGGGTTGTCTCGATCGCCGCTGAGACGGCAGGCTCGCACCCGGGTGTTGGGTTGCGGGCCTCCTTCTTGCTTCGGGATTTGTTCGGTATTAGGATTGGGACCCCATGCAGCGCGGCACCGAATTACGAGCTCACACAGCGTTTTCCTTCAATGACGGGGCTTTAACCCCCGAGGCGCTGGTTAAACGGGCGGCTGAGCTGGGGCACCATACTATAGGTATAGCAGACACGGCGGACCTGGGCGGGGTCGTCCGTTTTGTCCTGGAGTGTCGCCGTCAGGGTGTGAAGCCCGTTGTTGGAGTCGAGCTGAATGTCGACGGGCGACCGGCGGCTTTTTATGCGAAGAATGCTGTCGGGATGCACAACATCGGCGCTTTGGTTACGAGGGCGCGTGTTGGATCTCTTCGCGGGTGGGTAAAAGGTCAGAGCGCGGATCGTCGCGGGCGTCCGCGTGTTTCGTTTGCCGATGTTGCTGAGCGAAGTGAGGGAATCATTGCGCTCACGGGGCCGGCATCGGGTCCGATCGGCGCAAAGATTCAGCAGTGTGAATATTCCGCTGCGGCGCGTCTTTTATCCGAGTGGAAAGAGGTTTTTGGCGATCGCCTCGCTGTTGAATGCCAGATACATCACACCGGTGGGTGTGAGTCTGCTCTGAATGCGGAGCTCATCGATCTTGCGCAGAAGCAGAATGTGCCGTGGGTTGCGACGAATGATCCGCGGTATGCTGATATGTCGGGGCGGCTCGTGCATGATGTTCTCACTGCTCTCCGATACGACACTACTATAGAAAGGGCGCTCGAGCTGGGTGTGCTGCATCCGAATGGTGAATGGAGATTGCTTTCGCCTGAGGAGATGTGTGAGCGATGGCGGGGTCGCGAGGAAGGGCTCGACTGCGCTGAAAGGATTGCTGCCGAATGTGATTTCGATTTGAGCTGGCTGCGGCCCCCCTTGCCTAAGTTCCCCAATCCGCCGGGCACGAGCGACATCTCATTCCTGCGCGAGAAAGCGTATGAGGGCGCGCGAGAGCGCTGGGGTGATCGATTGTCCGACCAGCAGGAGAACCAGATCGAGCACGAGCTCCGCGTAATCGCCAAGCTTGGATTCGCTGGATTCTTTCTCGTGATGTGGGATGCGATTCGATTCGCGCGCTCACGCAACATTCTCTGTCAGGGTCGTGGCAGCGCGGCGAATTCTGCGGTCGCGTATTGTCTCGCGGTCACTGCTGTCGATCCAGTTGCGAATGGATTGTTGTTTGAGCGATTCCTGTCAGAGAAGCGAGTAGATGGACAGACTGAAGCGCCCGACATCGACGTCGACATCGAGCACGACCGTCGCGAGGAAGTGCTCGACTACATGTACGGTCGATATGAACGCTCGCACTCGGCCATTGCGTGCATCGTGCAGACGTATCGTGGTCCGAATGCAATGCGCGATTCGATGCGCGCGTTCGGGTATCCGATGGAGCTGGTCAACGAGATGTCCAAGCGGATGCACTACGATGAACCTGCAGAGGGTGCGGAGAAGATCCGTACTGAGATGGGCGCGAAGTTCGGTCTCGATGTAGAGGATCCGAAAGCGAAAGCGATGTTGTGCGCGATGGCTGCGTTCGAGGATCTGCCCCGGTTGCGTGCAACACACGTCGGTGGTTTTGTCTTGTCATCGCAGCCACTCGGCGACTATATGCCGATCGAGCACACGACGATGGGCAGAACGATCGTACAGTTCGATAAGGATGATCTCGATGCGGTTGGAGTTCCGAAGTTCGATTTCCTGGGACTTGGTGCTCTATCGCTTGTGCGACGCGCGTTTGGCTTCATAGAGGTACGAACGGGAACGCGGCCGCAGATGTACAAACTGCCTGTGAATGATGAGAAGACATACGAGCTGATCTGTCGTGGTGAGACAATCGGAACGTTTCAGATCGAGAGTCGTGCGCAGATTGCGTCGATCTTGCATACGCTGCCCGATCGCATGTACGACATCGTCGTGCAGGTTGCGTTGATCAGGCCTGGTCCGATTCAGGCGAAGTTCGTTCATCCGTACACTGCGCGCCGTCGCGGGATGGAGCCGGTGACGTATCCGCATCCTGATCTCGAGCCGATTCTCAAGCGCACGCAGGGTATTCCGATTTTCCAGGAGCAGGCGATGGCGATCGCGATGGTTCTTGGCGGTTACACTGCGGCCGAGGCGGATGAGCTGAGGAGGACGATGGGTCATATAAGGAAGATCTCGAAGCTGATTGCGACGCTGGCTCAGCTGCGTGACCGGATGGTTGCGCGTGGAGTTAAGGAGGAAGTTGCGACTGCGATTGTCGAGGATCTTAAGTCGTTCGCGAACTATGGATTTCCTGAATCGCATGCGTGGAGCTTTGCTCTCATTGCGTATGCGACATCGTGGTTGAAGGCGCACTATCCTGCGGAATTCTTTGCTGCTCTTTTGAATTCGTGGCCGATGGGATTTTATCCGCCATCGACGTTGATACACGATGCGCGGCGACATGGAGTTGTCGTGCGTCCGCCGTGTATGAGGGATGGTGAGTGGGAGTGCACTACTGAGGCGTTGGATCGTCCGGGTATCGATCGCGCGAACGAGACCGCGGCGATGGAGTCAGTGATGGCGGACTTCTCGGGGTCAGAGCGTCATTATGGTCTTGTGGAAGATGGGCCAGCGTTGCGTGTTGGTTGGCGCCACATTCGCGGGCTTGGTGAGAAGACGCTGGATTCGTTGCGTCTCGCGCGAGGAGGTGCTGCAGCAGTTGGCGTGGGGCAGAGCATTGGCAAGTCGCGTGGTGGTCGTGCGCGTGCTGCGATTGCTCTCGAGGATATGCCCTCTGTCTTACCGCCTGAAACTCCTTTCACTTCTATAGAAGATGTTGTGCTGCGTGCTCATCTGAAGAGAGCGGATGCGCTGCATCTTGCTCGAGCGGGTGCGTTTGCGGCTTGGGAGCCTGATCGACGCAAGGCTGCGTGGGAAGCTTTACGAGCGTGCGGAGATTCTTTGCCTCTTGCTCCTGCGACTCGTGATCCGCATTCACCGCGTGAGCTTACGCCGACTGAGCTGATCTATCTCGATTACTTCGCGACTGGTGTATCGATCAATGGGCATCCGATGCAGCATATGCGATCTCGACTACGGCGAGCTGGGGTTGTTGACTCGAAAGGATTGCGATCGTTGCAAGGAGGGGAGCCGATCATTGTCGCAGGGTTGGTGACGATTCGTCAGCGGCCTGCTTCGGCGAATGGGACGATCTTTTTGTTGTTGGAGGACGAGTGGGGGTTCATGAACATCGTCGTCCCTTCGTTCCTGGTGGATGAGTATTCGGAGGTGGTGAAGTTCGCGACTTTTGTTCTGGTGCAGGGGAGGTTTGAAAAGGACGGAAATGTCCTGAATGTGGTGGGAAAACGCTTTAAAGAGTTGGACGTAAAGAGGTTAGAGCATCGGGCAAGGAGTTTTAGATGATATAAAATCTACAGTACCACGACATAAAAGAAGCATTGCGCGGAGGGTTAGAATGTGAAAATTGATATTACTCTGCGTCCGAACGATTTCGGAGCTAGCGCAACGAGGTTCACATCCCCGATATGGATCCTACGTTTCAATCGCTACTGCTTACTGACAAGGCCCGAGAAGACAGCGGTGGCGAGGCCTCTGATCGATTCGACTTTCAGAAGAATTGGGCTCTATGTGAATTGCTCAGACTGCACGAAACCGGTAGTGATTACTGCATGGTGTTCGAACGTCATGAGGACGTTCTAGTTCTCGACAGCGCTCACACACCTACACAAATCGAATTTGTCCAGGTGAAATCAACGAGGCGATCGCACTGGACTATTGGGCAACTACTGCAACGAGAAACAGGCGCAACAGGAAAGAAGGGATCGATTCTAGGAAAGCTGGTTGGCAACTATGTTAAGTACAGGCCGATCACGAAAGCGCTAAGTCTTGTTTCGAACGCCTGTTTTCGAGTTGAGCTGGCCGACGGAAGCGATTCAACAACACAGGACCTAGTCCCGATTGCGAACGCGGCAAGCAATACCCAACGCCGGTTGCGACGTTCTCTGTCGACGGAGCTGGCACCATCGTCTGTCCCTCCCTATGAGTCAGTAACCTTTCTGGTCCGTTCGGCTGTCCCGCTAAGAGATCATGACATTCATGCGATGGGTCGGATTGCTGACTATTTGGCGAAGCGAAGCCCAACCTCCTCTTTTCCAGTTTTGGCGATATACAAGAATTTTTTTGCGGAGGTGAGACGCAGGAACAATGATCGTCACCAGTGCCGCACAGTAGCTGAGTTTCTGGAGAGACGCGGTATAACGTCGACCGAGTTTGAACGTATGGTGCGCGTCGCCACTCGCATTCCTTTGATCGACACACTTTGGACTGCTCTAGATGCGGAGCTGGTATTGGAAGGATTTGACTTCGGGACTCGACTACGTTTGCGAAGGGCGCATACGGAATACGAATTAGCCGTACTCGATCCAGCAAACGTTGCCGTCGACGAGTTCCGTCAAGCAGTTCGTAGGGCACTCGAAAAACTCCGACCCGACAGACCGTCAAAGAAAATGTTGGACGCCATAAGAGCCGAAGTCTCGAATGAGATTCTTGAGCTCATTCCCGATAAACCCACCGATTATGTCGAAGCCGCTATCCTCCACGAATACCTCATCTTCACGAGCTCCAGCGTTTCGGCGCCTAATTCGATCGATTCGACGGGGGCAGCATGAAGAACTGCGTATTCAACGAGCTCGTGATCTTATCCTACGAGGAACGAAAAGCTCTCCAGATAAGCTTCGATCCCCATCGAACGATCATAGTAGGCGCGAACGGAACAGGTAAATCCCCGATTCTAAAAAGTCTCTACGGTACTTTCGGGGCAGACGCAGCGCAGACATCCCCTGCCTGGAAGCAGACACGCGCATCGACCTTGCTGAGGTTTACCTGGGATGGCGGCGTGTATCAGATGCTACGTCACGGAGGATCGTTTTCGCTTTTTGATGAAGTGGGCACCCTTCTAAATCAGAGTTTCCGTATATCGAATGATTTGGCATCATTCCTGGCGGCGTTTTTCGATTTCCAATTGGTCTTAGTGAACCGAAAAGGCCAGCCTGTGAGTCCCCCGCCCGCTTTTCTTTTTTTACCGTACTACGTTGACCAGGATTCTAGCTGGACGAAGGCTTGGGCCGCTTTTGCTAACTTGACCCAGTTTTCGAACTGGAAACGCGCAGTCATTGATTACCATGTCGGGCTAAAGCCGAATGAGTATTACCGTTTGCGGGCGGCGGTTGATGCGACTCGGAGACGTTTAGAAGTGATGGCAGTTGAACGAGAAGGGCTTCGTCGCGCTCAAAAAAAAGTTGGGGAGAAATTGCCCCAATCAACATTCTCAGTCGACCTACAAAGCTTTCGCGAAGAAGTTGAATCTCTTTTGACCGAAGCCGACGAGCTACGAATCGTGGAGGAGAATTTTAAAGGCCGTATGGCGCAACTCCGCGACGAGAGCCTAACAGTTCACAGACAGATCGACATTGTTCGGCGGTCATTGCGTGAAACTGTCGCTGACTTTTCCTTTGCAACAAACGTGGCCGAGGATGAGATCGAGTGCCCCACATGCGGTGCTCACTACATCAACGATTTCACTGAAAGGTTTCAAATCGCAACCGACGAGGACCGTCTTCGAGATTTATTGCTTTCGCTTCATGAAGAGGCTGACTCAAGAAAAGAAGAGATAGAACGGATCAGAGGCCAGTTGTACGAGAATCGTGCGGCAGGTGAGCGCATCCGCGCATTGTTAGGGTCCCGTCAAGAGCAAGTTCGATTAAGCGATTTGATCACTGCCCAAGGTCGCCAAGAAGTGCGACAGGTATTTGCCGAAGGGCTACGCGATTACGCGTTCGAAATCAAGGATTTTGAGGACAAGCAAACAGAGCAGAACGCA
>DATEDH010000044.1:0-3258 GCA_035281765.1 Gemmatimonadaceae bacterium | reverse complement strand
AGATCTGGACACCGCCCGCATCTTTGGCGCTTCCATTTGCGGTTGCGAAGCTCGCGTCGGTGAGATTCTGGATCGTCGTATTGAACGAGAAGATCCCTGTTCCCCCGTTGTACGCGACGCCGCTTGTTGCAACCCTTACGTAAATGCCCTGACCGCCGATTGTCTGAAGGCTTGTGCGGCCTTCCGTCGAAAGCGTCCTGTCGTCTGGAGAGCACGCGACACTCTGAGCCTTCACACTCGCGACGCACGAAAATGCCTGGAGCGCCGGCTTTACCTGCTCGGGCGTGAGCGCAGTGGGGTGAGAGCTGCGGAATTCGTCGGAGCATGCAGCAACAGCTGCTGCCGCGACAAGTAGTGCTGCTGCGGTAGTAAAGCGGTTCATCTCTTTTGCGTTGGGGTTCGACTCAGGCGGGCGATTCGACGGGGTTGCCTATGAATTCAGGGGTTCATGAAGTCCAGCCGTTTGGCCCCGAATGTAGGAACGGGGCATCCACATGCAATGACGGGGATGCCGATAATGCGTAACTCTTTGATTACGGTCTACCTGGTTTCCTTCCAGGTTTTGTAGCTGGTGACCTGTGTCGGCCGGTTCGGCTCGACTTCGCGCAGGGGATCAGTCGGAATCAGCGAGCGCTTCAGCTGTGCTGGAAGTGACTGATATAGCCTCGTGCCTTCTGTCTTCCATGCGATCATCTCGTCGCTGACGTCCTTGATGATCTTCGCCGGATTTCCGACCACGACCTTGCGGGATGGGATCTGCATTTCACTCGGCACGAAGCAGAGAGCGCCCACAATGCATTCGGCACCGACATCTGCATTGTCCATAACTACAGCATTCATACCTATAAGAGTGTTCCTGCCGATCTTTGCTCCATGGACTACAGCGCCGTGCCCGATGTGCGCCGACTCTTCGAGCACAACCGTGACACCCGGGAACATGTGGATGGTGCAATTCTCCTGAACATTGCACCCGTCACCGATGACGATCCCGCCCCAGTCTCCGCGAATCGCAGCACCCGGGCCGACATACACGTCGCGGCCAATGATCACGTTGCCCGTGACTGTCGCGTTCGGATGAATGAACGCTGACTCATGAATCACCGGCTTGTAGCCGTCAAACTCGTAAATATTCGAGGCGCTCGTCATTTCAGACTAACCTAGCAGCCAATTATTGCTAATGTTATGCGTCCTCGAACGAGGGACTCGCCGGTGCCAGGGACTGACCTGCAAAGCCGGGTAGAGCGCGCACTGTCGCCAAGCTACACGATCATTCGTGAGCTGGGCGGGGGAGGCATGTCGCGCGTATATGTCGCCGAGGACAAGGCCCTCCGCCGAAGGATCGTCATCAAGGTGCTCGCGCCCGATCGGGTCCGCGGCATCTCGGCCGACAGGTTCGACCGCGAGATCATGGTGCTCGCGCGCCTCCAGAATCCCCACATCGTTCCGTTGTTCGCCACCGGAGCGATCGATGACATACCGTATTACACGATGCCCTATATCGAGGGCGAATCGCTCCGCAAGCGCCTCGAACGGGATCAGACACTCAATGCGAAAGACGCGATCAGAGTGCTGCGTGACGTTGCCGCTGCCCTCGAGTATGCGCACGAGCACGGTGTAATTCATCGCGACATAAAGCCCGACAACATTCTGCTTTCTGGCGGAACGGCATGCGTCGCGGATTTCGGAATTGCGCGCGCAATCACTGTCGCATCCACCGACAACATCGAGCATCGCGACGGGGACCATGCGACACTGACAGGTGCGGGAATGACAGTAGGCACGCCGGCATACATGTCACCCGAGCAGGCAACGTCGAGCCCTGACATCGATCACCGCACAGATCTGTACTCACTTGGATGTGTTGCATTCGAGGTGCTGACCGGAAAAGCTCCCTTTGCCGGACGCAGCCAGCAGGCGACACTTGCCGCTCATGTAGTCGAGAAGCCGCCTCTCGCACGGCTCAGGCATCCCAGCATTCCGCCTGTCCTCGCACATCTCGTAGAAGCGTGCCTCCAGAAGTCGCCTGACGACCGGCCGGGTGATGCTGCCGAAGTTCTGGCAATGCTCGACGCGGCTCACTCGCCACGCGCCGCACTCAACCCGCATCGGGAGCTGGGCGCATCGATCGCGGTGCTCCCATTCGACAATATGAGTGGCGAGCGCGACAACGAGTTCTTCTCGGATGGCGTGAGTGAAGAGATCATCAACTCTCTCGCGCAGATTCCCGGTCTTCGCGTTGCCGGGCGAACGTCGTCATTCGCGTTCAAGGGAATGAAGGTCGACCTCGCGACAGTCGGCGAAAAGTTGAACGTCGACACTGTCCTCGAGGGAAGCGTGAGGAAGTCAGGCAATCGGGTGCGCATCACTGCGCAGCTCATCAAGGCGCGCGATGGATATCACCTGTGGTCGGAGCGATTCGATCGCGAAGCCACCGACATTTTTGCGATACAGGACGAGATTGCGGCGGCGATCGCAAGCAAGCTCAAGCTCAGCCTCGACGACAAAGCGGATTTTGCGCAGCCACTAACCTCGAGCGTCGAGGCCTACGAGCTCTTTATGAAGGGCAGGTCGATCTATTACCTGCCCGGCTGGCGTGTGACCGAGGCAGTGTCGTACTTCGAGCGGGCAGTCGAGCTCGACAACAATTTTGCGCTCGCACACGCATCACTGGCCGATGCTCTGTCGTTGTCGGCTTACTACGGTCTTGCGCGTCCCTCGGACGTTGCAGAACGCTCACGCGCGGCAGCGCAGCGTGCAATCGCACTCGCCCCGGAGAATTCAGATGCGCGCCATTCGATTGCGCTCTGCAAGACGCTCTTTGGCGGTGATCGCCAGCAAGCCACTGCGGCCTGGAGAGAGGTAGTGAAAGGCTCAGCGCTTAGAACGCAGGTTCGGTGCAGTTACGCGGTATTCGGTCTGGGATTACTCGGTGCAAACTGGGAGCGTGCAATCGAGGAAATCCACGCAGCGATCGATCTCGACCCGCTGAACGGATTCGCGTACGCAATGCTCGTGATGATGCTGACGTTTGGCGGTAAGCTCAATGACGTCGTTGCATTTGCACGCAGGTCGGTAGAGCTCGATCCGACATCATTCTGGTCGCAGCTTGCGCTTCAGCGCGCGCTTCACTGCGCCGGGATGCACTCGGAAGCACAAAGGCATGGCATCAAGACTCTCGAGCTCACGGGGCGGCATCCATTCGTGATGGCAGAGCTCGCTGTGGACTACGCTTCCGTCGGTGAACGCGCGGCGGCAAAG
>DATEDH010000043.1:0-5328 GCA_035281765.1 Gemmatimonadaceae bacterium | reverse complement strand
AGGCGCCGGCAATCGGCGAGCTCGACACGATCTATCTGGGAGGTGGAACCCCGTCGCGCCTCGGGGGCCAGGGAATCGTTCGCGTGCTGGATCTGATCAGAGAAACCGTTCCGGTGGATCCTGGCGCGGAGATCACTATCGAAGTGAATCCGGACGATGTGACGGTTGAGCTCGCGCAGCAGTGGAAATCCGCCGGCGTCAATCGAATTTCGCTTGGCGTGCAAAGCTTCGATGATGCGACGCTGCAATGGATGCACCGCGTCCATGATTCGTCGACAGCGCGAGCCGCCTTCAATACGCTGCGTACCGCGGGATTCGAGAATATTTCGGTCGATTTGATCTTCGCGCTGCCGGATTCATTGAGCCGATTATGGCAATCGGACCTCGCGAAGGCGATCGAGCTGAATCCCGATCACATCTCCCTCTACGGTCTCACAATCGAGTCAGCGACTCCGCTCGGCAGATGGAGCGCAGCCGGCTCAGTATCTGCCGCCGATGAGGAGAAATACGCTGCCGAGTTCCTGCTCGCTGACCGTGCAGCGGTCGCTGCCGGATTCGAGCACTACGAAGTCTCGAACTTTGCAAAGCCGGGAAAAAATTCGCGTCACAACTCGGCCTATTGGACCGGGGCCCGATATGTCGGCCTCGGACCATCTGCGCACTCATTCGACGGGAACGCGCGAAGCTGGAACGTCGCACCCTACGCCGAGTGGGTTGCGAGACTTGGTAGAGGCGAATCGCCAGTTGAGGACACCGAAGTCCTCACAGAGTCGAACCGTCAGGCGGAAAAAGTGTATCTCGGTCTTAGAACGAGGGGCGGACTTTCCGTCGCCGACACGGACCGTGAATCGGCGAATCGCTGGTCAGAGAACGGTTGGGCGGAGATCGATGGCGACGTTGTGAGGCTCACGTCCGAAGGCTGGCTGAGACTCGACTCGCTTGCCGCTGCATTGACAGGTATTTGATCGCTAATACGTTTGCATTTATGGCGCTTCCCGAGTTGACCGAGCGCGAGCGCAAAGTGCTCGAGGCAGTTATCCAGTCGTATGTGGAAACGGCGCAGCCCGCCGGTTCCAACGCGATTGCGCGTCGGTTCGGGCTCGGGGTATCGCCTGCGACAATCCGCAATACGATGAGCGACCTCGAAGAGAAGGGGTTGCTCTATCATCCGCACACCTCGGCGGGGCGGGTGCCCACCGACGTGGCGTATCGTATCTATGTCGATTCGCTGCTGCCTCTCCCGAGCAAGCCGACCCGTGAACATGAGCAACTCAAGTCGCAGATCGCAGTCGGCGGGTCAGCCGTCGACGCCATCCTGCGACGGGCAGCGCAAAGTCTCGGTGTAATCACGCAGGAGCTGGGAGTTGCGCTCGGTCCACGATTCGACAACAGCATTCTCGAGAGACTCGATGTCGTGAGACTCTCGTCGGAAAGACTGCTTGTTGCGCTGACGCTGTCCGGCGGAGCCGTGCGGACGATATTCGTCGAAGCGCGAGGCGAGGTCGCCGACAGCGCACTCACTGAGGTTACGCGAGTGCTCAACGAGCGCATCGCAGGTCTCACGTTGCGTGAGATTCGCTCGACACTTGGCGTTCGCCTGCGCGATACGGGGCCAAGCCCGGGTGCGTCGGAGCTGCTCAACGTATTCATCGAAGAAGGCGAGCAGCTCATCGATGCCGCGATTCAGGGCGGCGCGGATGTCTTGCTCGGACAGCCTTCGCTGCTGGCTGACCAGCCGGAATTTTCCAACGTCGGCAACATGCGAAGGCTCGTTCAGCTGACGGAGACCCGCGAGCATCTTGCCGATCTGCTGCGCGCACGGACAGAAACGCCGGGGATCACCATAACGATAGGCAACGAGCACAACGATCCGAATCTCGCAAACTTCACCATAGTTACTGCGCAGTATCACACAGGGAATGTCGCTGGTGTAATCGGCGTGATCGGGCCGACACGCATGCCATATGACAAGGTCATATCGCTTGTGACACACACTTCGCGGCTGCTTACAGACTTACTGGATTAACGCCACAAATGGCTGACTTTTATTCGACACTCGGCGTTCAGCGCAGTGCCTCTGACGACGAGATAAAAAAAGCATATCGCAAGCTTGCGATGACGTATCACCCGGACCGGAACAATGGCTCGCGTGAGGCGGAGGAAAAATTCAAGGAGATCACCGAGGCGTACGATGTGCTTCGGGATCCCGATAAGCGCGCGATGTATGACCGCTACGGCGAAGCAGGACTGCGCGGGGGTGCAGGTGGATTCCACCATGTAGATCTGGCAGAGGCGCTCAGCATTTTCATGCGCGACCTCGGCGGCATGGGTGGGTTCGGTGATCTGTTCGGCGGCGGGCGCGGACAGGGCTCGAATCCTCGTACGGGCTCCGACATCCGCATATCGATGCCGCTGCGGCTCGCTGAAGTCGAAAGCGGGGTCGAGAAGACCGTAACCGTAAAACTGCTGTTGAGCTGCGATCACTGCTCGGGTACCGGTGCTGAGCCCGGGACTTCGGTGCAGCGCTGCACGACGTGCGCAGGTGCAGGCGAAGTCCGCCGCGCGCAGAAATCCTTCTTTGGCCAGGTGATCAGCGTCACACCGTGCCCGACATGCGCGGGTGAAGGAACGATCATTACGTCGCCGTGCAGGAAATGCCGTGGCGAGGGACGCGTGCGACAGGAGCAGGAGATCAAGGTGAAGGTTCCGCCTGGCGTTGCGACTGGTCAGTACATGACCATGCGTGGCGTCGGCAATGTCGGACCTCGCGGAGGCGGGCGCGGCGACATTCTCGTTGTCTTCGAAGTGGAAGAGGATCCAAGATTCGAGCGCGACGGTGAGGACCTTTACTGCGAAGTGCTCGTCACGTATCCGCAGCTCGTGTTCGGCGCCGACGTCGATGTGCCCACCGTGAGCGCGAGTGTAACGCTGCACGTTCCTCCAAGAACCGAAAGCGGTCAGGTATTCCACCTTCGCGGCAGGGGATTACCGCGTGTAAACGCATCCGGTGTTGGTGACCTGCACGTGCGTCTCCAGCTCTATACTCCGGAAACGCTTACGGATCAGGAAGAAGAATTGATCAAGCGGCTTAGTGAAATTCAAACCGCGCCTGCACAGCGACGCTCGAAAGGATTCTGGTCGAAGATCAAGGAATCGCTTGGCGCCTGATGACCGGTGGCTCGCAATCAAAGTCGAGCCATCGGCTGATCCGCAGCGCGTAATCGACGCGCTGTTCGCAGCGGGATCCCAGGGAGTTCAGGAAGCAGGCAATGCGCTGATCACTCATTTTCCTCCGGGCACTTCTGCATCCACGATAGAAGGCGCGATCAAGTCAGTGGATCCCAAGGCCACTCTCGAGATAGAAGCAGCGCCGCCTGCTGACTGGAGTCAGTGGCGGGCGTCGGTACAGTCCCATCGGCTTGGTCGGATAACGATCGCGCCGCCGTGGATCGAGCCGGATAACGATTCGATACATGTCGTCATCGATCCTGCGATGGCGTTCGGAACGGGAGAGCATGCAACGACGCGCGGTGTCGTGCGGCTCATGCAGCAGCTCGATGAGATTCCTCAAAAAGTCGCGGATCTCGGAGCGGGCAGCGCAGTGCTTGCCATCTGCGCGGCGAAGCTCGGTGCGAATAGCGTTGTTGCGATCGAGCTGGATCCCGATGCGATTGGCAATGCGGAAGACAACGTCGCTGTGAATGCCGCGGGCGATGCCGTCCACATCCTGCAGGGAGATGCGAAGCTACTGCTTCCACTTGTCTCGCCAGTTGATCTCATTCTGGCGAACATTATCTCGTCGGTTCTTACGGAGCTGCTTCCAGTAATGGCCGAGTCGCTATCGTCACACGGATTCGCCATTCTCTCGGGAATTCTTGCGGAGGAGCGCGACATGATGCTCGGCGAAATCTCTGCCGGCGGGTGGACGGTTGTCTCCGACGATCTGGAGGAAAACTGGTGGAGCGTACTGATAACGCGGCCGTAACGTTTTTCTCGAACGACGAGTTCGTATCGGGCGTTCCGATCACGCTGGGCGATGACGCAGCGCAGCACGCTCGAGTTCTGCGAATAGGAACGGGCGAGCGTGTCGAGCTTCGCGATGGGCGTGGAAACGCTGCGCGGGGAATTCTTGCACGGATGGCGAAGCGTTCGCTCACTGTCGATGTGCTCGAGATATGGACAGTATCCGATCTACCGCCGGTTCACATGCTGGTACCAGTCGCTGACAGGGATCGCATGTTGTATCTCGCGGAGAAGTGCACCGAGCTTGCTGCGACGAGCTGGCGGCCAGTGATATGGCGAAGATCGCGCAGTGTCGGTCCGGCGGGTGATGGGCCCGCTTTCCAGTCGCGACTGAAAGGGCGGATGATCTCAGCGCTCACACAATCGGGCGGTGGATGGCTGCCGGAGATTCACCCGTCTGCGCCGGTCTCTCGCGCCATCGCAGCAGCGCCTGAGGGGACAAGAATTCTTCTGGACGGCAGCGCCGATGCGAAGCTGATTGCAGTCGATCTCGTTGCACCGGTTTCGATTGCGCTTGGACCTGAGGGCGGACTCGATGATCGCGAGCGCCAGGAAATGATCGATGGTGGTTTCACTCCTGCATCACTTGTTGGCGGAACGCTTCGCTTTGAGACTGCGGGAATCGCGGCGCTTGCACTCGCGCGCTCGATGCTGACCTGAACGGAGGTCGATTACTCATGTCGGAAAGCTGTTTGTTTTGTAAGATCGCGCGCGGTGAGATTCCGTCGACCAACGTTGCCGAGACGGAGGATGCGATTGCGTTTCGCGATATCGCTCCAAAGGCGCCGACGCACATACTTGTTATTCCGCGAGAGCATGTCGCGTCGCTTGCCGAGGCATCCGATTCGGCGATGCTGGGATCTTTGATGTCATTCGCTGCGTCCGTCGCCCGTACCGAAGGGCTCGATGCCTCCGGGTACCGTGTGGTGGTAAATACCGGAGCTGATGGGGGTCAGACAGTTGATCATTTGCACCTCCATGTTCTCGGGGGCAGGCATATGACGTGGCCACCTGGGTGAAACGCGAGACGCGAGCCTGCGACGCGAGACGCGAGTTACGAGACGCGAGCTTTAAACTGCGCGTCGTCCGTCGCCCGTCGCCCGTCGCCCGAGAAAAAACGTCACGGGTGTCGGGCGTCGGGTGTCGGACGACGCGTACGTAAGCTCTTAGCTCGCGTCTCTTAGCTCGCGTCTCGTGTCTCGTAGCTCGCGTTTGGAGGCTTTTGCGTTCACCCAGGCGGCCAGGTCATATGCCGGCCCCCAAGAATATGGAGGTGCAAATGATCAACTGTCTGACCCCCATCAG
>DATEDH010000042.1:0-3808 GCA_035281765.1 Gemmatimonadaceae bacterium | reverse complement strand
GCTGTCGATCGGAATGGGAAGCAGCAGACATTTTCGAACGGTCCCGACAAGGGATACGGATATCTCGCGTTGGCTGTCGATTCAGCCAGAGGCGTACTTTGGGCGACGGCAGAAGCAATTCCCCTGGCGCTGGGCTTCGACACCACGATGGCGGGGCGTGCATCTGTCTTCCGGTACGACCTCAAGTCAGGCAGGCAGCTGGCGCGCTATGACATGCCTCAGGGTGACCGTCATGGCGCGGGTGATATCGCGGTCGCTGAAAACGGTGACCTCTTCATCGCCGACGCCGCAGACCGCTCCTTGCACGTCATCCGCAGCGGTTCCAGCAAAATCGAGTCGTTTATTCCGAGAGGCGAATTCTTCTCGCCACAGGGGCCCGCGATCTCTAAGAACGGAAAGCACTTGTACCTCGCGGATTATGTTCGTGGAATCGCGCGCATCGATCGCGCGAGCGGAACCGTCGAATGGGTATCGCATCCGGAGAACCTTGCATTGAACGGCATCGACGGGCTCACCGTCGTAGACGCGAGAACACTTCTCGGTGTTCAGAACGGCACAAATCCAAATCGCGTGATTCGAATCTCCCTCGACGAATCCGGCAGGTCAGTCTCCAAAGTCGAGGTCCTTGCGCAAAACAAGGAGAATATTCGCGAGCCCACGCACGGAGTGCTGGTGGGACGCGACTTCTACTTCATCGGCAACGGCGGGTATGGATCATTCGATGACAAAGGCAATCCCGCCGCGGGCGAACGCGCGATTGCGCCTGTTATCCTCAAGCTTTCAAACGTTCGCTGATCAGCGCTTGGCAGCGCGCGCCTGCCTCACGATTTCCTTTACGTCAGCGAGAAGTGCGGGCGCATCATACGGTATTCCGTCCTTTATCGTCCATTGCACCCCGCCGGAATGCACCTGCTTTCCGTTCACGATCTGATCGACGCCCGTCGGGTATAGAACTTTCAGGTTCTCGAGCGGATTTCCATCGACGACGATAAGATCTGCGAGATATCCCACCTTCACCCGCCCAAGGTCCGATTCGCGGCCGAGTATCCGCGCACCGTTGGATGTTGCGTGCTGAATGACTTTGATCGTATTGAAGCCGGCCTCCTGGTGCAGCTCGAGCTCGCGGATCAAACCGAATCCGTACAGCTGATAGATGAATCCGGCGTCATCGCCGGTTCCGATCAAGCCTCCACGTCGCTCGAACTCGCGCAGTGCATCCATCCAGATTCGATAGTTCTCTTTCCAGAACGTCTCGTCGGTTGAGGTCCAGCCGAGGAAATAGGAGCCGTGATTGTTTGGATTGGGCCTGAAGTATTCTTCCAGCGTGGGGTGCAGGTAGTCCTTGAACCACGGCTGGTTTTGCGCTCGGGTGAGATCGCGGCTCGCTTCATAGATATCCAGAGTCGGGACCCATGCGACTTTGTGCGCGACCATGCTGTCTAGCACCATCATCAGCCGGTCGTGATCGGCCTCGCGCCAGAGATGCCCGGCGTATCGAAACCGATCGACTTCGTTGTTGTAATTGTATGAGGGCGGAAATCCCTGGACTCCATCCTTGATTGCAGCGTCCGGTATTCCGTACCAGTGCTCTATGCTCGTCGTGCCGAAGCGTATGTCGTCCCATGCGTTCGTCTCCGCAACACCCGCATGGTGCGCAACGCGAAGTCCGGCCTTATGCGCCTCATCGAGCATCGCGCCGAGGACATCGCGGTCCTCGATGAGAACCTTGATGCCGTCGACACCCATTTTCTTGAGATCGCGAACGCGCTGCCGCGCGAGCTCCGGTGTTTTTGGCGCCGGCCTGTTCGAGAATCGTCCGTAGACGAAGATGCGCGGCGATGCGACTTCTCCGCGCTCGCTGCGTTCCCTCAAGTCGATGACGCTTTGCGTGTTGTTCGCGCCTACTTCGCGAACGGTTGTGATCCCGCTTGCAAGCCAGATCTTTAGCTCGTAGTCGACCGGCTGAGGAATTCCTCCGCGCTCATCCTGTAGATGACCATGCGCATTGATCAAACCGGGAAGCACGTATTTGCCTGTTGCATCGATCTCGGTTGCGGCAGGCGTGCGACGGGCGTTTCCGTTTGCTGATGATACCGGATCGAGCCATATGATCTGGTCGATCCGGTTTCCCTTGATGATGATGTCGGCAGGGCCGATAGCTGGTGTGCCTGCGCCGTCGACGATTATTGCATTGCGAATCGCAAGTGATTCAGCGCGCTTCCCGGATACTGGAGCCTGCGCGTGCGCAGTTGTTACCGCGATGCCAGTCAGTATCGTCGCAAAAACTTTCAAAGCCGCTCTCCGGGAGATTGGTTTCTCCTACGCGGCAGAAGTTATGGCAGACACAACTACGACGCGAGACACGAAACGCGAGCTCCGAGGATTTTCTCTCGGAGCTCGCGTTTCGTGTCCCGCGTCGTAGTTGAAGTTATCTGTTCAGCTTAAATACAAACGCCTGCTGAACAACCTGCGACACGTTCGTCTTTCCGATCTGCGCAGGGCGGAATCTCATCCGCGAAAGCGCTGACTTCACCGCTGACGTAAATGCGGGGTTGGTCGACTCGAGAACCTTGAAAGTCGCCGTTTCAATTCGGCCGTTCTCATTCACGACGAACTGCGCGAGGACCTGACCCTCGATTCCCGATGTGCGCAGGCTTTCCGGATACTCGACGTTCGTACCCGAGATGGCGCTCACCTGACGCTCGACCTCGAACTCCGCATAGTTCCTGTTCGTGTCGATTGCCGAGCCGGCAGCCGCACCCTCCTTGGTGCCCTCACTGCCTTCGGTGCCTGTCGAGCTTCCACCCTTCACGCCCTTGCCTGTGAAATCGGCCTCGTTCGTGACCTTGGCCGACAGATCGATCTTCGGAATCTCGACCGGAACGTTCACCGGTGCTTCGAGAACCTTGAAGCCCTTCGGAGGCGCAATCTCGGCCTTCGGCGCAGGCGGCAGTTCCGCCACCTTTGGCGCCTTCGGTTCTGCCTTCTTCACCTTCGGCGGAGGCGGCTCTTCCTTCTTCTTCTCCACCGGAGGAGGCGGCTCCTCCTTCTTCACGGTCACGAAATTCACCTTCTGCTCAGGCGATTTTTCGTCGGCGGGAACGCCCGCGCGCGCGGTCGCATACACCGCGAAGAAAACGATCGCCATGTGCAGGACAACGCTGAATATCGTGCCCCCCGCTGCACGCTTCTTACGGGGTTTTGATTCGAATAATGTATTCATCATTTGGGGCTGCTCCGCGTTAAAAACTACGCCATATGAGAGAGCAAGCACCCTGCCATCGATTGATGCCGCGAGGGCGCATTCGGGCTTGATTTTTGACCACTTTTTGCCCCTCAATCGTCTACAATTCAGGACAATGAAGCGCGCACTTTTTTTCCTCGTTTTTGCAGCCATTTCGGGCTGTTCGGACACTTCTGTGCCAGGCGGACCTCTCCCCGAGCTGAAGCACGATCCCATTCTTTTCGTGCACGGATATGGTGGATCGAGCAGCAACTGGGACACGATGAAACAGAAATTTCTCGCCGACGGCTGGCAGGAAATCGAACTGTATTCGAGGAACTACAGCTTCATCACATCGAACGCAACGACTGCTGCTGATATTCGCGATGAAGTCGACCGGATCATGAGGGAAACCGGGGCGTCGAAAGTGGACATCATTGCGCATTCGATGGGCAGCATTTCATCGCGCTACTATCTCAAGAATCTTGGCGGCGCGGACAAGGTGGATGCGTGGGTTTCACTCGCCGGACCCAATCACGGCACCGATGCTGTCGAAAATCAGAACTGCGGATTTACGCCATGTCG
>DATEDH010000041.1:0-8448 GCA_035281765.1 Gemmatimonadaceae bacterium | reverse complement strand
TTCTTCTCGAGGCTGGTCACGCGATCGTCGCTGATTTCGGGATCGCTCGCGCAGTTCAGGCGGACGGCGGCGGAGCCCTGACAAAAACCGGAATGTCGCTCGGTACTCCTACTTATATGAGTCCCGAACAGGCGTTCGCGGAAAAGGACATCGACGGTCGCAGCGACATGTACAGTCTCGCGTGCGTGCTGTACGAGATGCTGACCGGAGAGCCACCGTTCTCAGGCCCGAACGCTCAGGCAATCATGGCGCGTCACTCGATGTCGGAAGTTCCATCGATGCAGATCGTGCGCAACACGATCCCCGATGAAGTCGAAGACGTCGTAATGAAAGCCCTCGCGAAATCAGCGGCGGACCGGTTCCCGACGATCGACGAGTTTGCGCAGGAGCTGCAGGAATGTGTGATCGATTATCACACGACGACGCGTCGCACGATGTCGACAACACGGGCGATGCGCGGAACGACGACGCGTCGCACGCCTGCGTTGCCGCCGCCCGCGCCCTGGTACAAGAAGCCGTCAATCATTGGTGGTATTGTTGCGGGTGTCCTGGTGCTTGGCGTAGCTGGATGGATGTTGAAGGGAAAAGTCGGGAGCGCCTCCGGTGCGGATGTTGGAGGAATGCCACTGAACAAGGTGGCAGTCATGTACTTCCAGGACGTCAGCGGCAATGAGGAACTTGGATATATCGCAGACGGTCTGACTGAAAACCTGATTGAACGGCTTGATCTCGTCAGCGCGCTGAGCGTCGTATCG
The DNA here is from genome assembly GCA_035281765.1 of Gemmatimonadaceae bacterium. Classification (GTDB taxonomy): domain Bacteria; phylum Gemmatimonadota; class Gemmatimonadetes; order Gemmatimonadales; family Gemmatimonadaceae; genus UBA4720. The sequence continues at coordinate 7,693 of DATEDH010000041.1, read as the reverse complement.
CAGAGCGGAATGCAGGCTTATCGAGGGAAAAACGTCTCCGCGGACAGCGTTGCGCGCGCTTTCAATGCAGGCACTGTTGTACTTGGGAACGTGTCACAGGACGGTGACAAGGTTCGGATCAGGGTAAGGCTGATCGACGGAAACAGTGGGGATGAGATCAATGATGTAACGTTCGATCAGGCGAGATCGAGCATCGTGAGCGCACAGGACAGCGTTGCCGAAAAGGTCGCATCGCTGCTGCAGAAGCACATCGGCGCCGCGGTGGAGCTGAAGAGTGCTCGGGCCGGTACATCGAATGCCGCCGCGTGGACAATGTACCAGCGCGCAGCGCGAGCGCAGAAAGAGGCCGAAGCAGCGGCAGCAAAGGACGATGCGGCAGCCGCAGCACGAGCTTTCGTGATGGCGGATTCACTTCTCACGGTTGCGTCAGGACTCGATGCAAATTGGCCGGAGCCGAGAATTGCGAGTGCTTCAATTGCGATGGCGCGAGCGCGAGCGGCTGACAACGGAATTGCCGCGAAGCCATTCATCGACGCGGGGCTCGCGAGAATCGACAGTGTTGTCTCGAAGAATGTGCGTGACGCTGCGGCCCTCGAGGTTCGCGGTGGCCTACGATACCTGAAATGGGCATATCGCCTCGAGACAGATGCGACAAAGAGGAATGCTCTATTGACAGGCGCTGAGCAGGACTTGAAACGCGCCACTCAGCTCGAGCCGACGCGCGCAACCGCATGGTCAGCGCTCAGCACCGTGTACAGCCAGGAAGACAATACGTCGATGGCGAAGGTGGCGGCGCAGCGCGCGTATGAAGAAGACGCGTATCTCAGCAATACTGACGAAGTTTTGTGGAAGCTTTATGCAACGTCCTATGATCTCAAGGCATTCCAGGACGCGCTCACATATTGCAGCGATGGTGGCAAGCGTTTCCCGGACAATCCGCTTTTCGTTCGGTGCCGGCTCTGGCTGCTAACGGTGAAGCAGGTTCCGGTCGACACCGCGAGGCTGTGGAAGGATTACGCTGAGCTGCAACGACTGACGCCTCCTGCTCAGTGGAAAATGCGCCAGCTCGAAGCGCGAATGCTTGTATCTGCTGGACTTGCACGCGCTGGCCTGCGTGACAGCGCTCTCAAGGTAATTGCCAGCGCCCGTCCGGATCCTGCCGACGATAAGGAAGGCGAGCTTGCCGGGATAGAAGCCTTTATTCGGACGTTGTTCGGTACCGGTGCCGACACGACAGAAGCATTTCGAATTCTTAACGATTATGTTTCAGGCAGTCCACAACACCGCGCTGGCCTTGCTGAGAGCCAGAACTGGTGGTGGGAAACAATGAAACTGGATCCGCGCTGGAATGATCTCGTTGCCGGCGCTCGCTGAGCATATTCAGTAAGCGAGCGTTCGTTAATGGAGGATTCTACAGTAGAGATCCCTCCACGATTATTTAAACGACCGAGGTTCCCATGCGTCACGCTGCACTGACGGCCACCGCTGTAGCCGCAGTAGTTGTTGCACTTGTTGCATGCGAAGAGCAGGCACCTGAGCGTGGCCTGACCGCTCCCGATGCAGTCGCATTTGCGAAGCAGATTGGTGGACAGTGCGACGCTGCGCGTGCCAGACAGATCAGCTCGGAACAGTCTGATCTCTGGGCAAAGCCGGCACTCGATTCTGCGAAGCTGTTGTTCGCGCTCGTGACTCCGCAGTGCTCGACAGCAAGCGGCAAGAGCTTAATGCTGGATTACATTCAGTGGACGATCAGGAATCGCACGGCGATGAAGAGCACTGCGACGAATGCAATGCTGCTCGCTCACTGGAACACGGTATTCCCCTATGTCGGATACACGGGAAACAACCAGCCGACAGCAGTGCCGCTCTCGATCTTCTCCGACTCCGGAGCCGTTGGCGTAATCGATGGCGATACAACGGGTGAGCTCAGCGTTCCCAACCGTGCGGCGCTGACATCGTATCCGCAGGATAGCGATGGCGACGCGCGCGACCACCTGTTCGTGATTTATCCGATTGGCGAGAATTGCCTGACAGGAACGAATCTCAAGCAGTCCGGTCCTTGCTTCCAGTTCTCCGCGTTCCCGCACGTCGACCCGAAATTCTCACCGAAGGTGAAGCTGGGAATTTGTCAGCCACTGCATGATGGCGAAGATATTCCGCTCGCTAATCCGTCGCTTGGGCATCTTGATCCGCTGACTCGCGTGACGGAAGATGCAGGAACCTATCCGGTTTGCGCGCACCTCGAGAGCAGCATTCCGAGCGGTGCATGGAATCGTGGATTTGGCCAGGCGGTAACGCGACTCGCTTGGTACGCAAAGCGTGCGCTCACTCCCGAGCCGCTGTATGCAGTGCACGGCGGACTTGGTGGACTCGGTGGCAAGCTGAGCCCGTTCGGAGCCGTCGATCGCCTGGTGTTCAATGAAGACTTCAGCGATGACTCCATCGGGAAGACGCCGAAGACGGCAGCCCCCGGTACCTGGGCGACCCAGTGGACATCGCCTGGGTCGATTCTCGTTCGGGCTTCACTCGGAAACGTCAATAATCCGATTGTCGTGCTGGATCAGGGAGGCGGGAACTGCGCCAAATGCGGCGGTCTCCTGATGCAGGGAAATCTCTTCTCGGCATCGTCGGCTGCATCTGCGGGCATCTACGATGTCGGCTTCATCGCGCTTCAGGACGCCGCCAACATGAAGGAAGCCGTCTTCGTCCTTCGTGACAGCGGTGGAAGAGACATCGCGCGCGTGACGTATGCGGTGCGCAACAACAAGAAGCTCATCATGTACAACGACACCAAGCAGAGCGTGCAAACCAACACGCCGGTCGGCAACTGGGTGCAGCATCAGTCGGACAGGTTCCTGATCCGTGTGAACCTCGATACCAAAAAGACAACTCTCTATTTCAACACAGTTGAAGTTCGAACTGACCTTCCTTTCGTGCAGAATGCAACGAACCTGGCCACGATCTCCGCAGACTTCCGTGGAATCGACTCAGGTATCATGGGATGGGACGACATCAGCATCGACAGACAGGCTGACGTAGACCACTGATCTCGATCAGAGGAAAAAGGGGGCTCGCACGAGCCCCCTTTTTTTATTCCCGGCTGTGAGCTCAAGTTGCTGCGCAGATAGCCGGGATTAACTTTCCAGTCACCTTACATCAAACTCGCAACTACCCGACGAATGCCCGAATACAAGCTTTCCAAAGTCCCGCGCAACGGCGAGAAAATCGCGTTTGCCGACGGCAAGCTCTCAGTTCCTTCGCACCCCATCATTCCCTTTGTGGAAGGCGACGGAACCGGACCAGATATCTGGCGCGCATCGGTGCGCGTGTTCGACGCAGCCGTCGAAAAAGCCTTCGGCGGCGAACGGAAAGTCGAGTGGATGGAAGTGTACGCGGGCGAGAAAGCATTCAAGCAGTTCAATGACTGGCTCCCGCAGGAGACGATCGATGCGATGCAGGAATTCCGCGTCTCCATCAAAGGGCCTCTGACCACTCCCGTCGGCGGCGGGATTCGCTCGCTCAACGTGACGCTCAGACAGGTTCTCGATCTCTATGCGTGCATCCGCCCCGTTCGCTACTTCGAAGGCGTCGGCGCGCCGGTGAAGGAGCCGGAAAAGGTCAACGTAGTGATCTTCCGCGAGAATACGGAAGACGTCTACGCGGGCATCGAGTGGAAAGCCGGATCCGCGGAAGCAAAGAAGATCCGTGAATTCCTCATGGGTGAATTCGGGAGTGACATTCGCGTGAACTCAGCACTCGGCGTGAAGCCGATGTCGGAGTTCGGGTCGAAGCGTCTCGTGGCAATGGCTATCGATTATGCAATCGCGAAGAACCGCGAATCGGTGACGCTCGTGCACAAGGGCAACATCATGAAGTTCACCGAAGGCGCATTCCGCGATTGGGGATATGAGGTTGCACGCGAAAAGTTCGCAGCATCGACTGTTGCCGAAGCAGACATGGCAAAGTCCGGAGTCAATACCAAGGCCGATGCTGTCATCATCCGCGATCGCATCGCAGACTCGATGTTCCAGCAGCTTCTTCTCCGCCCGTCGGAGTATTCAGTCATCGCAACTCCAAATCTCAACGGCGATTATCTCTCTGATGCCGCAGCCGCGCAGGTCGGCGGGCTTGGCATTGCACCGGGAGGAAACGTCGGCGACGGAGTCGCAGTTTTCGAAGCGACGCATGGAACTGCTCCCAAATACGCCAATCTCGACAAGATCAATCCCGGCAGCGTGATACTCTCCGGCGTGATGATGTTCGAATACATGGGCTGGAACGAAGCCGCGCAGCTCATCGTGAAAGGAATGGAGAACGCGATCAAAGCAAAGCGCGTCACGTATGACCTCGCGCGACAGATGCCGGGCTCTACAGAGGTATCGACATCCGCCTTCGGTGATGCAGTGATCGCCGGAATGAAGTCGTAATGCCGCCGTCCATTTCGCTTGCGCCTGCGAATCCTTCGGACCTCACCGGATCGCTGCTCGCGATTCCGTTCACGGATGGCCCGGCACTCGGCGAGAGCTTGTCACAGCTCGACAGGAAATTGGGCGGCTCGATCAAGCGCGGAATCGATGCGCGATTCTTTCGCGGTGGCCGCGACGAAGTCTTTCATCTGAGTGGTGTGGATGGCGGCCCGTCACGCGTAATGCTCATCGGCATGGGCAAAGCTGCCGAGCGTGCAGGTGCGTTGAAGCGGGCTGCGGCAGTGGCGGCTCGTCACGCTGCGAAGCTCGGCAGCGTCGATGTTGCTTTTCTCATTGAGAATGCAACGGAACGGGAGATCGAAGACGTTGCCGTCGGGCTCATCGCAGGATCGTGGGAATACAAGGATCTGAAGACGCCGCCACCGGAAAACGAGCGCCGTGCTCCGCTCGAGCGTGCAACTATTCTCGCTGACTCGACCGACGCGGAAGCTGCTCTCGCGCGCGGTCTTGCAATCGGTGCAGGGCAGTCGCTGGCACGAACCCTGGCGATGATGCCCGGGAATCTCTGCACTCCGGATTTTCTTGCAAAGACAGCAGGCGAAGTTGCAGACCGCTACGCAATGAAGCTCACCGTGCTCGGCAGGCGCGAGATGGAAGCCGAAGGCATGGGTTCATTCCTTTGCGTAGCGCAGGGAACTCCGCAGGATCCGAAGCTCATCGCGCTCGAGTATTCAGGTGGAAATCCGGGAGACAAACCGGTAACGCTCGTCGGCAAAGGTCTGTGCTTCGATTCCGGCGGCATTTCGATCAAGCCGGCGCAGTCGATGGAAGACATGAAGTTCGACATGTGCGGCGCGGCGGGAGTGCTTGGCGCTCTCGAAGCGATCGGCCGCATGCGGCTTCCTGTCAACGTCGTCGGTCTGATCGGTGCGACGACTAACATGCCGTCGGGCACTGCGGTCAATCCCGGAGATGTTGTAAAGAGTCACCTCGGTAAATACATCGAGATCATCAACACCGATGCTGAGGGCCGTCTGGTTCTCGCCGACGTTCTTTCGTATGCGCGCCGATTCAATCCAGCCGTTGTAGTAGATGCAGCAACTCTCACCGGGGCATGTGTCATTGCACTCGGTCACACTGCGACCGGAATTTTCAGCGCGGACGAAGGATTGATCTCTGAAATCATCGCCGCCGGAAAACGCGCAGGTGAGCCGGGATGGTCGATGCCGCTGTGGGACGAATATCGCGATCTCATCAAGTCGGATGTCGCAGACATCAAGAACAGCGGCGGGCGCCCGGCCGGTGCGGTGACGGCTGCGATGTTCCTCAAGGAATTCACTGAAGAATATCCGTGGGTTCATCTCGATATTGCAGGCACTGCATACAGCGATTCCGATCTCGTCGCGATTCCGAAAGGACCGACGGGTGTGCCCACAGGCACATTCATCGAATTCGTGAGAGGGCGACTCAGCTGAGTCTCGAAGCGCGACTCACGATCAATCGCTACTGCCTCGGCGCGGTCGTCGGGGCATTTTTCTTCGCCGCTGCGCCAGGAATATCGGCGCAGGTTGTACCGCCGCCGGCAACTGAAATTCCGATTCCTCCCAAGCCGTCAACTGACAGTGCCGCTCCGAAAGCGGACACGATTCAACCGGAATTCGGGCGACGGACTATTCCGCGCACATCTGACATCGGACCTCAGTACGAATGGAATCGAGAGCAGATATATGCTAGCGGCGCGTACACGCTCGCAGATCTGCTCGAACGAATCCCCGGCGCTACGTCGTTCAGAACCGGGTGGCTCGCGTCCCCAAAGTTCGTTGCACTGAATGGCGATCTCGCTAGAGTGAGAATCATCTACGACGGGATCGATCTCGACAATGTCGATAGCCGGAGCGGCCGTCTCCTCGATCTCAACACAATCGACCTGTTCACGCTGGAGCACATCGCCGTCGAGAGATTCGGAAGTGAGCTGCGCGTGAATCTTCGCAGCTGGCGCGTGGATAACACTGACCCGTACACGCGCACCGACGTATACACCGGTGACGAAGACACCAACATGTACCGCGGATTTTACGGGAAGCGGTGGGGAAATGGATTCGGTCTTCAGTTTGGGGGACAGCAATGGAGTACGCGCTCCAACCGGCTGGGTGGCGGTGGTGACGCATTGTCATTTCTCGCACGCGCGGGAATCGCAAAGAAAACCTGGAGCATCGATGCCTATGCGACGCGACGCAATGCAGCACGAACGCGTCAGCCGCAAACGATCGATCAGGCACCGCTGGCATTGCAGCCGTTCGAAGGAACGCAGACTCTCGCCTACGGACGATTGGCAGTCGGCAATCAAACCGGCGGGCCGTGGCTGGAGCTCATCGCAAGCAACTTTCGACTTGGTGAAGAGAGCGACGAAGTAACCGAGGCGGCCGCTCCGGGACTGCAATTGCTGGCTGACACAGTCGATACAGCAACTCAGCGGATTCAGTACGTCGCGAGTGCCGGATACACGCATCGATTGCTGCGCGCATCGATCGCTGACAGAGTGCGCGCGTTCAGCGGTGACACCTATCACAGTCCCGAAGCACGCGTCGAGCTCGGCGGCAGGCTTGGAAACATCGACCTTGTCGGAGAGCAGGACGGAGTGCGCGATCTCGCTCGATACGAAGCTTCATTTCGACTTACTCCAGTGTCATTCATCGCGCTCGCTGGTGCTGTAACGCGTGAAAGTCCTGAAGCGCGCAGCGACCCGACAGGCGAGCCAACCGGCGAGCCGCACATTCCCGGCATCCCGGAGATACTCCGGGGCAGGGCGACTCCGAAAAACACGAGCACGCGACTCGAAGCTGGTATTCGCGTAGTGAATCCGTGGATTTTCGGCGGATACATGACGCGCGACACGGCACTGCTGGAGCCCCCGAACGTGATCGATACCGTCTACAAGCCCATATCGGTGGGAAAGCGCAGCGGTTTTTACGGGGGGATTCGCGGCAAGCTGTACAAGGATCTCAACATCGACGTCGTCGCGACAAAATGGGATTCGGCGGGCTATTACCAGCCGAAGACGCAAACAAGATCGGAGCTGTTCCTCGATACGCGCTGGAGAAAGCGGTTCCCGAGTGGGTCGTTCGGATTGAAGCTCGCGGCGATCCACGAATATCGCGGGGACGTTCGCTTTCCAACGACGGAAGGATTCGTGACTACAAGGAGCAGCAATGTGGTCTCAGCGCTCGTCGAAATCCGGATTCTAAGAGGGGTCGCTACCTACCAGG
>DATEDH010000040.1:0-9083 GCA_035281765.1 Gemmatimonadaceae bacterium | reverse complement strand
CCCGTTGTCACGAGAAGAATTCCAAGAATCAGTCCCGCGATCGACTGGAGAGAGATCAAAGCGAACGCTCCGGCGAGCCCGCCGACTGCGCTTGCAACTCCGAACGTCTTCATGAGGTCGCTGCGAATCGCTCCCCTGAGCCGCCAGCAGCGGAGTACACTCGCTGCTGCGTGAGGAATCGATACTACGAGAATCGCATCAGCTACGGGAATGCGAGTCGCGAGTACGGGAGTGAGGATACTGCCGATTCCAAATCCTGCTATCGATGCGGTCGCTGCGCCGGCAATCGATACGAGGAGCCAGACAATGGCGATCGCCAGCGTCATGGCTTGATGAAGAATGGCTGCGCGCTACATTCAGTCGAGCAATTCATACGCGGGCGTAATTCAGTTGGTAGAATGCCAGCTTCCCAAGCTGGACGTCGCCGGTTCGAGTCCGGTCGCCCGCTCTCAACTACAGCTACCTGCTGACTGCGACCTGCTGCCTGCTAACAGAAAAACAAAATAAAAAAACCGCCGGCATCATGTCGGCGGTTTTTTGCATCCCTCAGTCGCGTTCAGGTCCTGGCTCGATTTCGCCGCCACCACTGGTCGATGAACCGAACTTCGGTGTCGTGAGCCAGCCGCTCGTTGTCGTGCGCGGCGGGTTCTCGTTTTGAGCGTTGTCGGGATCTTCTATCTGAGAGTCATCATGACGCCCGCGGCGGCCCGCGTTCTCAGCATGATGTGACCCCTCGTGCGTATTTCCTTTGTGCTTCTTTCCCATCACTTCTCCCGGCTGTAAGTCTGCATTTGAACCGTGCACGGTGCGTGCCTGAACCGTCATTTCAACAATGGCGCGGATTGTGTGTACAAATGAGAAGTGTTTCACCTGATTTCCGTATCCCGAGACCAAAGATGAAAACCAAAGCTCTCCTTATAATTGCCTCTTTATCCCTCACCGCATGTGAACCGGACAAGTCGGCAGAAGCGCGCAGCGTCAGCGAAGCGCTGCCGGCATCTGTTGTCGCCACACCGGCCGCCGATGTCGTGTACCGATTCGTCACTGCTCCTTCGGGAAATGCAGCACGCTACCGGATACGTGAACAGCTCGTCGGACTCGATCTCCCGAATGATGCTGTCGGCGAAACCAAAGGCGTCACCGGAGTGATCGCGGCGGACAAGAGCGGCAGGATCGTTCCCGCCGAATCGAAATTCACTGTCGATGTCTCCAATCTTGTGAGCGACAAGGATCGACGCGATGGATTTGTGAAGCGCCGTGTGCTGCAGACCGATCAGTATCCGACCGTCACGCTGGTTCCAACGAGTATCAAGGGCCTGACGCTTCCGCTTCCAACATCCGGTGCAAAGACGTTCGATCTGGTCGGCGATCTCACGGTTCGCGGAGTCACGCATCCGACAACCTGGAAGGTGAATGCGGAATTCGCTCCCGCCGGGATGACAGGGAAGGCGGCAACGGCATTCACCTTCAAGGACTTCGCGATCGATCAGCCCCGTGTGCCTGTTGTCTTGAGCGTCGCGGACACAATCAAGCTCGAGCTGGACTTCACCATGACCAGGGAATTGCCGAAGAAGTAGCGTTGACCTGACGGCCTCACTCGGCTAGGATTGGGCAATCCGACTGATTTAATCGGGATTGCCCTAACTCCTTACAAGCCAAATGTATAAGTCCGTCAGACGCTCTTTGATCAGTGCCTCTCTTTGTGCAATCGCTGCCACTCCGGCGATCGCCTCGGCCCAAGCCGTTCCCCAAACTGATTCCGTCCGGAAAGACTCGGTTCAGCGGCTAGAGTCGGTCAGAGTCAACGCTGACGCTCCGCGCGCCCGTTACGCGCCCGGATACACGCGAAGCGCGCTCAAGATACCGGCGCTGCCACGCGATATCCCGCAGGCGATGTCGACGGTGAACGCAACACTGGTCCGCGATCAGGCGATGAAAAGCATCGCTGACGTCGTGCGCTACATGCCGGGCGTCGGAATGGGGCAGGGAGAAGGCAATCGCGACCAGCCGACCATCCGCGGCAACTCGACAACTGCTGATTTCTTCGTCGATGGCGTCCGTGATGATGCCCAATACTTTCGCGATCTATACAACCTCGAGCGAGTCGAGGCACTGAAGGGATCCAACGCCATGACCTTCGGCCGGGGCGGCGGTGGAGGCGTGCTGAACCGCGTCACCAAGGAAGCCAACGGGATGACGAGCCGCGAGATTGCGGCCGAGGCAGGATCGTTCGGCACTCGTCGTCTGACGTCGGATCTCCAGCAGCGAATCTCTCCGGTCGCATCCGCGCGGCTCAACACCGTCTATGAGAACTCGAGTCTGTTCAGGGACTTCGTCGATGTCGAGAGATATGGAGTGAACCCGACACTCGCCTTAAGCTCGCCCTCAAAGGCAACCCGACTTGCAGTTGGCTATGAATATTTTCGCGACAGAAGAACCGCCGATCGCGGTATCCCATCGTTTCAGGGAAAGCCGGTGGATGTCGATCCGTCCACTTTCTTCGGAAACCCCGACCAGAGCTTTGCGCGCATTCAGGTGAATTCGGCAAACGCAACGCTGTCACACGACGCGGGGAATTTTCAGATCAGAAACCACACGGGTTTCACGGCATACGACAAGTTCTACCAGAACATTTATCCGTCAGGCGCTGACGGAGCGAGCGCTACGTTGTCCGCGTACAATCACGCCGTCGGCCGCGACAACATATTCAGCCAGACTGACGTGATCGTCTCGCGGTATACCGGACGTGTCGCGCACGACGTCGTTGCAGGTGTCGAGATTGGACGTCAAGCCACCACGAGCTTCCGCAACACCGGCTATTTCGGCGAAACTGCAACGAGTACGAAAGTCCCGCTGAGCAGTCCCGTTTACAGCGCTGCAGTGACATTCAGGCAGTCGGCTTCCGACGCTGACAACGATACTCGTGTGATTACGAGCTCGGCGTATGTTCAGGATCAGATTTCATTCTCGCGTGCGCTCAAGGTCATTGCCGGCGCGCGCTACGAGAACTTCGCGCTGCGCTTCAACGACAATCGCGCTGACGTCACTCGTCGCCGCACTGACGGGATGATCTCGCCGAGGGTTGGCGTTGTCATCAAGCCTTCCGACCTCGGATCTATTTACGCCAGCTACAGCGTCTCGTATCTGCCCGGCTCCGGCGATCAATTCGGATCGCTTACCGACGTTACACGCGAGCTCGAGCCGGAACAGTTCACCAACTATGAGATCGGCTCCAAGTGGGACGTTCTCAACCGTCTCTCGTTGTCGCTCTCCGTATACCAGCTGGATCGCACCAACACACGATCGGTCGATCCCGCCGATGCCACGCGAATCGTTCAGACCGGCGCGCAGCGCAGCCGCGGAGTCGAGGTCAGTGCTACCGGCAACATCACGTCCGCATGGGAAATGGCAGCTGCTGCAGCGCGCCAGAGTGCTGTGATTGTGGATGCGACTGGATCGTCACGGGCAGGCGCAACGGTGCCGCTGGTTCCCGCGGTGTCCGCCTCACTGTGGAACAGGGTCAATGTCACACCGCGCATCGGAATCGCCGCGGGTGTGATTCATCAGACAAAGATTTACGCGGCAATCGACAATCAGGTCACACTTCCCGCGTTCACACGCGTGGATGGCGGATTGTTCTTCACGTTCAGCCCCGTTTTGAAAGCTCAGCTGAACGTCGAGAATATTTTCGACGAGCGTTATTTCGCGGCTGCCCACAACAACAGCAACATCTCTCCGGGCTCGCCCCGGGCGCTGACACTCAGCCTCTCGACCCGCTTCTAAGCTTTCCCGTCATGCGCTGAAGACTTGTTATCTTCCGCGCATGACGGACACCTCCGCACTCCAGGACCTCGACGCGGCGCTCGGCCGCGAGTACATCATCGTCCGCGAAGTGCCGCAGGCGGCGGGGTTCAATACGTTCGCTGCGAAATCAGGATCTGACGGCGCGAACGTCGAGATAAAAACGATTTCCCTCGATCTTGCCGGCGGCAAAAGTCCGGTAAGCGACGCGGACCTCGCGGCGCGCCGTCTTCAGCATCCAAACGTCGTTCCCCTTCTCGAAGCGGGAGCGAGCGGTAACACCTTCTACTGGATCTCGCCCGATGTCGAGGCTCGCACGCTGCGCAGTCGATTATCGCGCGGCGGTAAGATGGACGTACGTGACTCACTCATAGTTCTTCGCGATGTCTCCGCGGGACTCACGCACGCGCATCTGCACGGCGTGGTACATGGCGGCCTCACTCCCGACAGCATTCTCCTGAGCGGCGGTTCTGCGCTTGTCTCGGATCTCGGCATTGCCGAGGCATTCACTGCAATGCGGCGCGCGCATGTGGCGGGGCGAATGACGGCACCAACTGGAGGCGAGCCGGTTCGCTATGCATCGCCGGAGCAGGCAGGTGGCGGCAAGGCCGATACGCGATCCGATGTGTATTCATGGGGAGTGATTGCTTATGAGCTGCTGAGCGGACGCCATCCATTTGCGGGGCGCACGACGCCACGCGACATGATGCTCGCACACAGCGACGAGGATCCACCTCCTTTTCAGCAGGCGCAGGCAGAGGTGCCGGCGGGCGTTACGCGCCTGATCATGCGCTGCCTGTCTAAGGACCCGTCAAAGCGGCCGGAAACTGCGCGTGGAATTCTTGACGCCATGACGAAGGAGATGCTCGTGCGTGATCCCGAGCCGCCTGCGGGCTCCGGCCAGAAAGCGGTGATCATCCTGATGATCATGGCGCTCGTCGTGATCGGCGTAATTGCATGGATGGGCATGCGTGCGTAGTAACGCGGTCACGCAGCGCTTAAATTGAGAGAATGTTGCCGGGCTACGTGAAGCGCGTCTTCGCTGCGCTGTTCAGTTTCTGGTTCCTGCTCGTCGTGATCGAGCCGGAAGCAGTGCACTCGTGCCCGGTTCATACTGCTGCTGCAGCATCGGAGTCAGCGCATTCGCATCATATGCACGGTGCGAGCAAAGGTGACACCGGGAAATCATCTCACGCGACTTGCAGCTGTCCCGGTGATTGCGCTGCTTCGGCGTTTGGTGCAATTCCGGTCGACGCTCCTGTCCTCACCGCATCGATCAATGCGGCGAGCAGCGAGACTTTCCGTGTCTCGAACGGTCGCGTTCCCGACCGTGTCGATCTACTTCTTCCCTTCGCGATAGGCCCTCCCGCTTCCTCAATCGGTTGACACTGCGCGCAGAACACGTCTGCGCGATCACAGAAATCGAGAGGAAGAAATGAAGCTTGCAGCATGTGTGTTGATGCTGTGTGCGTGCGCGCACACAGTGTTTGCACAGTCAGCAGGAACCGGCTCCATTGCCGGCACGGTCATAGCCGGAGATGCGTCGCGGCCAGGGCAGGGAGCGACCGTTCTCCTGGACGGCGTTCGGACGGACGCGAGAACCGATGCCGAAGGTCACTTTCATCTGCCGTCGGTGGCTGCGGGAATCCGCACTGTCGAGGTGCGGCTGCCGGGTTACGATCCGCTGTCGCGACAGATCGAGGTTATCGACGGAAAAGAATTCTCCGCGACATTTACTGTCATGCCAAGGACAACCGCGCTCGCGGCGGTCACGATCATCGGCACCAAGACCGATCTCGCTGAAACGCGAGCTCGGCTCGCGCAGGCAGCCGGCTCAGTTCAGCTGATCGAGCCGTCCGATATCAGATCATCGAGACAGGCCAATCTGAAGGACGTTCTCAAATTCACGCCCGGCGTTTATGTGCAGCCGAGGTTTGGCGCGGCGGACGAGAGTCAGATTTCGATTCGGGGCTCGGGTCTCAGAAACAATTTTCACGCGCGCGGCGTGAACCTGCTTGTGAACGGCATGCCGTACCGCAATGCGGACGGCTTCACTGATTTCGAATCGCTCGAGCTGCTGACGACCGAGGCGATCGAGATCTACAAAGGCGCAAACGCACTGCGTTATGGTGGCTCGACGCTTGGCGGCGCGATCAACCTCAATACAAAAACCGGATATACAGCGGCTCCAATTTCTGTATTTGCGCAAGGCGGCAGCTTCGGCTTCTACAAGACGCAGATCGAATCCGGCGCTGAGCGCGGCGGAGTCGATTATTACGCGAGCTATGCGCGGACTGGCCTCGACGGATATCGCTCGTGGTCTGACCAGCGGAGGGATCGAGTCAACCTTCATGCGGGCGTAAAGATTTCGCCGAAGCTCGATTCGAGAATTTTCTATTTCTTTGGTCACGTGCAGGAGCATCTGCCCGGCTCAGTGAACGCAGCTACACTCGAGAATGCCCCACGAACTGCGACGCCGATCAACATCACCAACAAGTGGGGACGTGACTACGATCTTCATCATGTCGGTCTTCAGCTGAGATCTCAGCTCAGCGCGCATCAGCGCGTCGAACTCAGTCCATACCTGCAGTATCGGGACATCGATCATCCGATCTTCGAAGTGATCTCGCAGATAAGCCGTGATGCGGGAGTGGAGGCGCGCTACGAAAACAGCGCGTCGCTTGGCGCACGGAATAACCGTCTCACACTCGGTTTCCAGTACGCCAACGGCAACATGGATAACCGCCAGTATCAGAATCTCGGCGGAGAGCACGGCACACTGACAAAAAATCAGAAGGATCGAGCAACCACTGCTGCGTTCTTTGCTGAAGATGTATTTAACGTCACGCCGAAACTCGCCGCTGTTGTCGGTGCAAGAATCGAGAACAGCACGCGCAAATCGCAGGACTTCTTTTCTGCAAACGGTGACCAGAGCGATCGCCGCGTTTTCAAGCCCGTAACGCCGCGCGCGGGATTCACCTATGCCGTGAGTGAAAAGTCTCAGCTGTACGGCAACGCGAGCCGCACATATGAGCCACCGCTTCTGCTCGAGCTGAACAGTCTCGCTGTTCCGGGATTCATCGATCTCGATGGTCAGAGTGCATGGCAGTACGAGCTTGGCGCGCGAGGAAGAAAGTTCGGGCTCTCCTGGGATGTGTCCGCATACGACATCGAGCTCGAGGACGAGATTCTGAACGTCAATGTGCGGCCCTTCCCTGGCGCACAGTTCACAGTTCCGGCTTATCGCAACGCGGCGCGTACGCGCCATTCCGGATTCGAGGGCGGTGCTGCATTCCAGATGCCGGGCGGAGTTTTTCTGAGCGGAATGATTCGCGATCACATCGAGGCGCGAATTGCATATACGTATTCGCGGTTCCGCTTCGTGGGTGATTCGGCATACGCGGACAACGTGATTCCAGGCGCTCCGTCGCATCATGCGACAGTGGAGCTCAAGTACTGGCATCCGTCCGGGTTCTCCATTGCTCCGACCTTCGAGATTGTACCTGACGCCTATTTTGTAGACAGTCGCAACACGGTGAAGAACAGGGCGTGGAACACGCTCGGATTTCGCGCGGAGTACGTATCGCCGTCGAGTGGCTTCACGCTGTTTGCTGCGGGACAGAATCTCACCAACCGGCGGTACTCTGCGTCCGTGCAGGTTGATAACGCAGCGGGAAATTATTTCGAGCCTGCCGACGCGCGCTCGTTTTACGCAGGTCTTCGCTGGCAGCGGTGAGAATGCACCTGAGACCAGCGGCGCTTGCGCTTATGCTCGTCGCGCTCACAGCGCGACAAGCACAAGCGCATGCGTCGCTGGTCTCGAGCGCCCCGGCATCCGGCGCTGTTGTGACAACAGCGCCGTCGTTCATCCGGCTTGTGTTCAGCGAGCCGATCGTCGCCGAGCTGAGTCACGTGATGCTCATGACGAGTGATCATCGCGCGCTGACGCTGAATGTTAAGAGCGATCCGCGCGAGGTGCGGGCGATCATTGCGCCGGTGAGCGAGCTCGCGGCAGGAGGATACCGCGTCGACTGGCACATCATCTCCGCCGATGGTCATCCGGTTTCCGGTACGTTCACTTTCAGCGTTGGGTCGGCAGCACAGCCGCCCCCGACGATGATGCACAGCTCTGCCCATAGCGATGGGCACTCCAGCACATCGATAGGCGAGCCCATGGCTGCAGGCACTGCGCTCATCCCGGCCTTGCTCCGGGGCGCTGCGCTATCAGCGCTGCTTGCGTTGTGCGGGATGCTCGGCTTTGTCGCATACGGAAAGAATCGCACTCGCTCGCAGGAGCGACTGGGCGCGTGGCTGAGCGTTGCCGCTGTAGTGCTGCTTCTCGCGCATCTGGTCTCATGGCTCGTTCACATCTCGCCTGATCACTCGCTCGATGAATCGGTAGTCCGCGCTGCGCTCTCCCGCGAAGTCGGATTCGATGAGATGCTGCGTCTCATTCTTGCTGCTCTCGCAGCGTGGGCGCTGCTGCTGGCTCGACAGTGGAAGCTCGCATTCGCCCTTGCCCTGGCTGCCGTGATTTCCGGAGGAATGATCGGACATCCTGCAGCGATCGAACCATTGATTGCCATACCGGCGAAGTCACTGCACCTCGTCGGTGTTGCATTCTGGTTTGGCGGAATTCTCTGGCTTGCGACGATCGACGTGGAATCCCCGGAAATGATCCCCGCTGCAACTACTGTGTCGAGTGTCGCTCTGATTGCGATTGTAATCGTCTCGGTAAGCGGCATCGTGCAGGCATTTCTATTTCTCAATTCATGGAGCGATCTGCTAACGAGCGCCTATGGACTCGCGCTGCTTGGAAAGGTCGGTGGTCTCATTGTGCTGTTCGCATTCGGTGCGTACCATCGGTCACGACTCATGCCCGTGCTCGGAAGTGATGGAACGCCCACACTGCTGCAACGATCGATCAGACGCGAGATCCTGGTTATGATCGCAGTGATCCTGCTCGGAGGATTTCTCGCCTACGTGCCTGTACCACTTCACACAACCTGAGCAATGACACGATTGAAAGTGTTCGTGCGACTCGCAGTCGCAATCCTTGCGCTGATTCCGGCGATGGCCCACGCGCACGCTGTTGTCTTGCCAAAGAACAGTGCGCCGGGCGCCTATGAGAAGTACGTGCTTCGCGTTCCTAACGAGAAAGGTGTTCCAACAACGCGAATCGAGATTCGTTTTCCGTCGAATATCAAAGTCGTGTCATTCAGCGATGTTGACGGGTGGACGCTGGAACAGATTCGCGACAGCTCCAACGCAATCATAGGCGC
>DATEDH010000039.1:0-18567 GCA_035281765.1 Gemmatimonadaceae bacterium | reverse complement strand
CTGCGGACGATCGCGGTCCGCATCGATCCGTCTGGAACATTCCGATGCCCCCGGCTCTCAGCCCGCGCGACTATGTCGATGCCCTGGAAAAGGGAATCGATGCGGCAACGCAGGGATGGATTCCCGATCTCATCATGATTTCGGCGGGCTTCGATTCACTCGCAGGCGATCCACTTGGCGGCTTCACCCTCGAGCTCGAGCACATCGAGAAGCTCACGCGATCTCTGGTGAGCCGCGCGAAATCATGGTGCGGCGGCCGGGTGGTGAGCTCGCTCGAGGGCGGCTATGCGCCCGACCGCGTGGGCGCCGCCTGCGTAGCCCACCTCGACGCCCTCGCATAACTTCAAGCCGATGACCGGACTCTGGGCCTGCTACCATTCCGATGGCGATATTCGCTCGGGCCTCACAAGGGCAGAGATCGAGCGTGCGGTGTCGTCAGGCGTGGGAACGGTCTGGGTCGATATCGACATCCGCGACCCGGAAGCAGTGAGACTTCTGAGCGAGGTCTTTCATTTTCATCCGCTCGCGATTGAAGACGCGCTCAACCCGCAGTCACGGGTAAAGATCGAGGAGTATTCCCACTTCCTCATTTTTATCGTGCGCACGATCGGGTTTGTCGCGCACACTGAAGATCCATACGATATCGAGACGGTGAACCTCACGTGTTTTCTCGGCAAGAATTACCTTGTGACGGCGCATGCGGGCGATAAATCGCCGATCGACCAGACGCGTGAAGTGCTCGACAAAAAGCCTGAGCTCGCGTCGGCGGGACCATCGCGATTGATGCATGCGGTGGTCGATGAAGCGGTGAATGCGTATTTCCCGATTCTCGACCAGCTCGAGGAGTTCATGGACACGCTCGAAGAAAAAGTCTTTGCGGCGTTCGACCAGAATGCGCTCCGCGAGATCTTCAGCGTCAAGCGGCTTGTCCTCTCGTTGAGAAGGCATCTTGCCCCCGAGCGGGACGTTTTCAGCGTGCTCACGAATCGCCCCAGCGCGCTTCTTTCGCCTGATGCGCAGGTGTATTTCCGCGATATTTACGATCACGTTCTGAGAATCAACGATTCACTCGAGACATATCGCGAGTTGCTGAGCAACACTCTCGACAGTTACTTAACGCAGGTCTCCAATCGCCTTGGGAGCGTCACGAAGGCGCTCAGCGTGGTCGCAACTGTCTCACTGCCATTCGTGGTCGTGAGCGGAATGTGGGGAATGAACTTCGATGACATTCCTCTCGCGCACACGAGCCACGGCTTCTGGACGATGCTCGTGGTTCAAATCGGACTTGGCCTACTTCTTCTGGCATTGCTGCGATGGCGCAAGCTTCTGTAAACGCACTGAAGTTTTTTGGCGTTGCCGCGCATGAATCGACATCGAATCATGCGCTGGCCGAAGGCACGCAGCTGATTCAGTTCAGGTCGCTCGCCGCGATCGTGGCGCCTGCGCGATATCACCGAATCACGCTGGATGAAAAGGAGATGAAGGAATACACGCGCGTCCTCGAGGAGGTGCAGTCGGTTGCAACGGTGTTGCCCTCTCCACCTGGAACGGTGTTTCGTTCGCGTGACAGCCTCATGCGCTGGATCGAGCTCCACTATTTCACGCTCACGCAGACCATGAGCGCGGTTGAGGGTCACGGTCAGGCGAGGCTCACAATCACAAAGACCGTCGGAGTCGATCCCGATAATGCCACCGGTGCCGAGGCCAAGGAGAGCACCAAGCAGCTTGTTGCGACTGCGTCGCAGAGCATGCGAGTTCTCCGCGGTCAGGCGGCGGCCACTGTCACCCTGCCTCCGGTTGAGGGGGAAACCTCTATAGTTGCCCAGGCGTCATTTCTTGTGGATCTGGATCACTGGAATTCGTTCGCCGACCTTGTCGCCAAGGAGGACCAGCGCCAGACTGCGCTGGACTTCCACTTGAGCGGTCCCTGGCCGCCCTATGATTTTGTCCGAATGCAGTTTGGTGGGTAGAGATGTTTTGTCCTGATTGTGGATCGTGGAACCGCGGCTCCGCCGCTCGATGTCTTCGCTGTGGCGAGCTGCTTCCCGTCACGGTGAATCGTAATTCGCAGCCGCCTGATCCTGCGATCACTGCGTTGCGCCATGTGACTGGCGGGCGGTACAGCGTGATGCATCGTGTGGGCGAAGGCGGGATGGCCAACGTCTATTACGCGTTGAACATCGCGCTCGACTGTCCTGTCGTCATCAAGGTCATGCACCCGCACCTCGCGCGCGATTCGGACATGCGCGAGCGGTTCCGCAGGGAGGCCGAATCTGCCGCTCAGCTGGTGCATCCTCACATCTGCTCGATAACGGATTTTGGAATCGTCGGCGACCAGGTATTTCTCGTCATGCCGTATCTCGCCCGGGGTACGCTCGCCGATCGAATCAATAACCGGAGATCATTCCCGGCCGAGCGCACTGCCGCAATTGCGGCGCAGGTTGCGTGTGCGCTCGACTACGCGCATCGCCACGGTCTCGTGCATCGCGATATAAAGCCGGACAACATTCTTTTCGATGAAGATGAGAATGCTCTGGTTACCGACTTTGGAATTGCAACCGGACATTTCCGTGCGAGAATGACAGGCACGGGGAACGTGATGGGAACGCCGCACTACATGTCGCCGGAGCAGGCGCGGGGCAAGCTTCTCGATGGGAGAAGCGACCTCTATGCGGTTGGCGTCGTGATGTACGAGACACTGCTCGGATTCCCGCCATTCGATGGAGCTGATGGATATTCGATCAGCTACAAGCACGTCACTGAAACGGCGGCCGCGCCTGATGTGGTGGATTCGCGTATACCGCCACAGCTGTCCGCGATCGTCATGAAGTGTCTCGCCAAACGCGCGTCTGACAGGTATCAGCGCGGACATGAGCTTGCCGATGCGTTGATTGCGTTCCTTGGCGGAGTCGGCTCTCCGGATGACATGCGGTCCGCGTGGACGGCGAGAGTGATGTCTCCATCGCGGCCGGCAGTGAGCGCTGTTGGCGGATGAAGATTTCCCACGAAGTAATTCGTCTCAAGACCCGCTATCCATTTGTCATTGCCCGCGGTGGATACGCAGCGCACGAGAACGTCGTGGTGCGCATCGTCGACAAGGACGGAATCGAGGGCCTGGGCGAAGCGGCGCCAAACCGTTACTACGGTGAATCGATCGCAACCGTTGCGGCAGCCCTGGATCAATTCGCGCCTGTGCTCGGCAGCGCGGATTCGTGGTCGCTCGAAGCGATCGAAGTCTCAATCAATCGCACGCTCCGTGGAAACAATTCTGCCAAAAGCGCAATCAGCGCTGCGCTTCACGACATCATCGGCAAGCGAGTCGGGGTTCCGGTGCACCGTTTGTGGGGACTGGACGCATCCGATGCGGGCGAATCGAGCTTCACCATCGGGATTGCCGATAACGATGGGCTGAGGCAGCGAGTTGCGGATGCCGCGCAGTATCCGATACTGAAAGTGAAGCTTGGAACTGATCGCGATACGGAAATCGTGCGAATCGTGCGCGATGCAGCGCCTGACAAGCGGCTCCGCGTAGACGCCAACGCAGCCTGGGCGCCTGCGCATGCGGTGCGAATGATCGATTTTCTTGCAGACAATGGTGTCGAATTTGTCGAGCAGCCGTGCGCGCAGCATGACATCGATGGACTTCGCTTTGTTCGAAGCAAGTCGAAGCTGCCGATTATTGCGGACGAGTCGTGTCTTGTCGCGACCGATGTTCCGCGTCTCGCGGGTGCCGTCGACGGTGTAAATCTCAAGCTTGCAAAATGCGGAAGCCTGCGCGAGGCGATGCGCATTGTTCACGTTGCGCGCGCATTCGGCATGAGCGTGATGGCAGGGTGCATGATCGAGTCGAGCCTTGGAATATCCGCAGTCGCGCAGCTGGCTCCGCTGCTCGATCACGCTGACTTCGATGGCGCAGCGCTGTTGTCCAATGATCCATTCAGCGGGGCGACGATCGAGAGGGGCAGGATCCAGCTCAGTGATTCTCCCGGACTGGGAGTGCAGGTGACCGAGACCGGGGAAGCGACGGCCAGCGGCGGCGTCCGCTAGATCCCGGTGACCCCCCGTTCAACGGGACTGATTGAAGTAGCTCTTCCAGTTCCGCTCTTTCAGACTTTTACATACGAGCTCAATCCCGACGAGACGCGGATTCCCGAAGCGGGCTCCCGTGTTGTCGTCCCGTTCAGGAACCGGAAAGAGATCGGCATTTGTCTCGGAGCGGTTGAGAAGCCGGAGAGGCGCAGCGGTCAGAAGCCGATTCGATTGAAGCGTGTCATAGAAGTCCCCGATGCAGCACCGGTGATGGATGCGCAGATGATCGAGCTCTGCAAGTGGATCGCTGACTATTACATCGTGCCGCTTGGAGTTGCGATGCGCACGGCACTTCCCGCAGCGCTCGCAGGCGCAGCGCAGCCACAGCCGCAGCGAAAAACGCGACGAGTCGTGAGACTTCGCGAAGACCTGCCAACTCTCACACATCGTGAAAAGGCCTTTGCACGAGCGCCTCAGCAGCGCGCAGTGTTCGAGCTGCTCGAATCGGTGGGAGGAACAAGCACGCTCGAGCATCTCCTGGAGCAGCTTCAATTCTCGCCTGGTGTCCTGAAATCGCTCGAGAAGCGGGGGCTGATCAAAGTCGATGCGGAGGAAGTGGATCGCGATCCATTCGCGCTGCGCCCTTCAACACCGACGGGCAAGCTCACTCCGACTGGACCGCAGCAGGATGCGATCGATCTTCTCACCCGTGCAGATCCCGGCGACGTGTTTCTCCTGCATGGAATCACCGGAAGTGGAAAAACTCTGGTGTACATCGAGCTGCTGCGGGAGATCGTCGAGCGGCAGGGAAAAACTGCAATTGTTCTCGTTCCCGAAATTGCGCTGACACCCCAGACAGTCGACCGCTTTCGTCAGGTCTTTGGTGATCGCATTGCGGTGCTGCATTCGGCGCTGAGCGACGGCGAGCGATATGATGCGTGGCTCGCATTGAAGCGCGGTGACAAGCGAATAGTCGTGGGCGCGCGTTCGGCGATCTTCGCCCCGCTCGAAAATCTCGGTGCCATCATCGTCGATGAAGAGCATGAGTCGAGCTATAAACAGGGCGAGAATCCAAGATATCACGCACGGGAAGTCGCAATTGTCCGCGCAAAGTTCGAGAATGCCATCGTCGTGCTCGGCAGCGCGACTCCGTCGCTCGAATCCTGGACGAATGCGGAATCAGGCAAGTACACGCTGATATCACTGCCCGACCGCGTCGGCGGCGGCCGGCTGCCGAAGGTCGATGTTGTCGACTTGCGGCATCGCGCACCGCTTGCAGAAGGGAGCACCGGTCCGAATACTGGATATTCGGCAGTGATTCGAGAGGAGCTCGATGCAGCCCTGTCCGAAACTCTGGGACGCGGTGAACAGAGCATTCTTCTTCTGAACCGGCGCGGATATTCAGCGTTCGTACAATGCAATGACTGCGGCGATGTCGTCGCCTGCCCGAATTGCAGCATTACGCTGACCCTCCATCGCGCTCCCGAGCGGCTGCTTTGTCATTACTGCTCGCATCAGG
This sequence comes from Gemmatimonadaceae bacterium, assembly GCA_035281765.1. Lineage (GTDB taxonomy): Bacteria > Gemmatimonadota > Gemmatimonadetes > Gemmatimonadales > Gemmatimonadaceae > UBA4720. The sequence goes on along the minus strand of DATEDH010000039.1, from coordinate 13,019 downwards.
AAATCCTTCGCGCGAAATGCCGTCGATGCGGCGGCGAGACGCTCAAGCATCGCGGACTCGGCACGCAACAGGTCGAGCGCCTCATATGCGACCGGTTTCCATCGGCGAGAATCGCGCGAATGGACGTCGACACCACGAGTGGAAAGTGGGCGCATGCGGAAATTCTCGATCGCGTCGGGGCAGGCAAAGTCGACATCCTGCTTGGCACGCAGATGATTGCAAAGGGACTCGATTTCCCGAATGTCACACTCGTAGGGGTCGTCGATGCAGACGTCGGGATCAATCTTCCCGATTTCCGCGCGTCCGAGCGATGCTTTCAGCTGCTGAGCCAGGTAGCTGGACGCGCGGGGCGCGGCCCCAAGGGCGGACGCGTCTTGATTCAGACGCGAGTGCCTTCACATCACGCGGTGCAATGCGCTGTCACGCACGATTACCGAACATTCGTGAAGGAGGAGCTTCAGGGGAGAATCAATCCCCCATATCCGCCGAATCTCCGCCTCGCCAACATCGTTTTCAGCGGCACGAACAGTGGCGCGACTGCAGATGTAGCTACGCACGGAGCTGACTGGCTGAGAGACTTGATCGCTGCGCACGCAGCGGGAGATGTCACGCTGGTCGGACCCGCGCCGTGCCCGATCGAGCGGGTGAAAACGCGGTGGCGCTGGCATGTGCTCCTCAAGTCGCAGCATGCTGGTGAGCTTACGCGCGTGAGCCGGTATTTCATGGAGCGGTTCACTTCGCCTGCGGCAATTCGAATAACTCTCGATCGAGATCCTGTGGCGCTGCTATAGAGTCATTCGACATCTTTAGTCATGATCGAAACGACCGAGAGATTCCTGAAAGAGATTGGCGACAAAGTCGGCGTCGGCTATGTAGAGTCCATTCACCTCTTTCCGCCTATCAGGCAGGGAGGGGTAGAGACTGGAGCCGCGGTTGTTGCAGCGAGCCTGCCTGAACAGGAGCGTCACACTGTTTACAGCGCGAGTTATCGTCACACGATCAAGGGACCTGAGCGCGGCAAGTGGGAATCCGAAGTCACAGCGGAGGCGGACGCACCGCTCATGACGGTCGAGCTCGTAGTGCAGGGCGTAATGAAACGCGCCGGGGAACCGTTTCAGCCGGAAAAGCTCACGGCTGCCGAGTTCAGGACGATTATCGGGGCGACTGACCTTCAGAATATTTGAGGAGCACAGCGCGATGAATGTCGCGCGCATCCTCTAGTGTCTCGCCCGCGGCATTCAACCATGAAGGCGTGATCAGAAACGGATAGACCTGGTCTCCACCTGCGGATCCGTGCGCACCTACCTGGTCGTCGAACGAAACTATGTCGTATCCATCGTACGCGCCGAACAACACGCAGTCTCCCGCGTTTGGCTGACGCACGAGTGATTCGACAGCGCGCAGCACATACGTCTCGGTTCCGTATGCATCCATTGGATTGCGTCCCGCTGTAACCCGCATTGATGCGTCATTGATAAGGCCGCGACCCTGCTTTCCCTCGACGTGAACGCCTTCGGGAGTGAGCGTCGCGACAAGTCCAATACCTTCGTGTGCAAGCAGTCCGTGATACAGATCGCGGCGGCGCGCGTCGGCAAGTATCTCCTCATGCATGAGCCGCTTCGCATCCTCGGCGAAGTAGACGAGCGCAAGGCATGAGCTGTACGTCACGACTACGTCGTGATGAGACGCAACGCGAAACTTCTCCGGGATGATTATCTCGCGCAGTCCATAACGACTGCGAAGCCAGTCTCTCACGCGCCTGAGCGTCCTTCGGGTGCGAGGCTGTGTCTCCGGTGTAATGGTCGCCACTGCCTCGACAACTTCAGGCGCGATGTCCGCGTACTCGCTGCGCTCGGAGTGGCTCGAGTAAACCTCACCATCCAGCATGTGCTCGACAGTCGCGCCGAGTGTCTCGCCGAACCGCACGCGATAGCTGCGCGCGGGCGTCATGCCATGGTCGGAGAGAATAACGAGATCATACTGACGGCCGCCTGCCAGTCTCGCCATTCGCCATATCTCGTTGATACGCGCGTCAGTCCGCTTCAGGTCAGCGAGCGCCTGCTTGCTCGATGGACCAAAGTGATGAGCGAGCTCATCATATTGCATGAACGTGCTGTAGATAACCGGCACGCCAAGATAAACGTCGAGCAGTATAGCCATCGTCTGCAGCTCGCGGATGATGACGTTGCTCAGGATCCTGATGAAGGGAAAAATTCCTTCCGAGTGCGTGACCCTTCGCGAAATCTCACCGACGAGTCTCTCGTACTCCTCGAGCACATATTCGAAGGCGCTTTGGACTATCATGCGCGCAACGCGAATGGGATGCAGCAGGATGAGCATCGCCATCCGTCCGCCGCCGAGCCGCTGATAAACCGAGATCTTCTCGCGCGTCGCGACGGTGAATGCGACTGTGCTCGCATCTCCGTCGAGAAGATTGACATAGCTCGATCCGCCTGCGAGAGCGCCGGGTGAATCGATGCGATCGCGAATGTACTGAACGCCTTCGGGGAGATTGCACGTGACGAGCTTGCGCGCGGGCTTGTCGTAAAACCGAAATGCTGGAATCCCCTCGTTGCTCCCATGAAATATTCCCGCCTGGCAATAGGGAGTCGCCGATGGAAGTCCACAGAACCAGCGGCGCAGCTCGAAGTCACCTTCCTCGAGCAGCCGCTTGATTGTCGGACAATATCCACGTTCGATTGCACGCCGCAGATCTGCGTACGCGAGAGCGTCTACCTGAAGGGCGATGACACCGCGACGTCCATCGTGCGGACGCTTCTCACGACGGAAAAGCCTGTACTTCGCTCGATAATAGAAGCGGAGCAGCGGACCCGCGCGTGGGTGGCTGCGACGCTCCTTCACGCTACCGCTTCAGAGACAATTCGCAGGAGCTGCTTGACCGGGACCGGCTTCACCAGCACGTCATCACATCCGGCCTCGAGGCACCGTGCACGTGTTTCCGCGTCAGTGTGACCCGTCATTGCGAACGTTGCCTGCGGCTTGAATCCTTCTGCCTCGAGACTCCGAAGCACGGAAAGCCCATCGTCATCGGGAAGCGTGATATCCAGCAGCATTACATCAGGCCTGTGCTCGATTCCAAGCTCACGCGCTTCTCTTGCGGTGCTCGCGACAGCCACGATGAACCCGGCCGACTCGAGAAGAATCTTCAGCGCGCTCGATACCAATGGACTGTCTTCGACGAGCAGTACGCGTGCGCTCATTCAGCGCCGTGCTTGACGGGGAGCGTGAAGAAAAAGCGGCTTCCTTGGCCAAGCTCGCTCTCCACCCAGATGCGGCCGCCATGCAGCTCGACGAATCGCCTCGCGATGGTAAGACCCAATCCAGTCCCGTGATGCGCGCGCGATGCAGACGAATCAACCTGCGCAAATTCCCGGAAGATCAGCTCATGATGATCGGGTGCGATGCCCCGGCCAGTGTCGCCGACCTCGATCATCACCACATTGTGCGGATCCTCGGGCGCCATCCCCGCATCCACCCACACACGTCCACCGCTCGGCGTAAACTCGAACGCGTTGCCAAGCAGGTTGGTGAGAACGTGAATGATCTTGTCGCGATCTCCGCGAACCGGCGGCAGCGAAGGTGACAGATATCGCTCGAGGCTCAGTCCTTTCTTGGCGACAAGACTCTCATTGAGCGCGGTGACCTGCTCCACCACCTCGTGAATCGAGAATTCGGATTCGACTAGAGTCAGCTGCTCGCTCGAATCGCGCGCATGCATGAGAATTTCCGCGATCATATCGAGGAGTTGACGACCGCCGGCGATGATAGTCGAGATGCTTTCACGCTGCTTCGACGTTACCTCGCCGAGTATTCCGTCACGAAGTATCTCGGCGTGGGTGATAATGGCGGTGAGCGGTGTTCTCAGATCGTGAGAAATATTCGAGAGGAACTGCGTCTTGAGCGCGTCCCTCTCTTCGAGATCCATTATCAGCCGCTGCGAATCGGCAAGCTGCGCCTCGAGCGCTGCAATCCGTTCGGCTGCAATATCGAGTCGCGGTGAAACCGCAGGGCTGTGCGTGTCACCCATCAGGCGCATCGCCGGCGATGAGTGATGTCTCGCTCGATTCTTCGATCGATTCCACGAGCTGCTGTCTTCTCAATAGTGTCCAATAGCGTCCCTCGGCCATCATCAGGTCATCATGCTTGCCCTGCTCGACGATTCTGCCTTCATCGAGCACTATGATCCATTCTGCATCGCGAATTGCGCTCACTCGATGAGATGCGATGACCGCGGTCCGCCGGTCGAGCGCATCTCCGAGTGCACGAAGTATTTCAGCTTCGGTGTGCGTGTCAACTGCGCTCAGCGCGTCGTCGAGCAGCACGATAGAGGGTTTCCTGGCCAGCGCGCGTGCGAGCGATGCGCGCTGCTTCTGGCCGCCCGACAAATTGATACCACGCTCGCCAAGCATCGTTTCATATCCGCCGGGAAAATCTTCGATGGTGCCGGCAAGCTGGGCGGTGGCTGCCGCCCATTCGATCAGCTGAGCGTCGTTCGAGCCGTAGCCGAGGTTCGATGCAATCGTGTCGCTGAAGAGCAGGCTTTCCTGCGGCACGAAGCCGATCTCCCGGCGGAGCTCGTGAACAGGAATGCTCGTGACCGGCACTCCATCGATCAAGATCTCGCCTTCCTGCGGGTCATACAGCCGTGGTATCAGATCGATGAGTGCTGTCTTCCCGCTGCCCGTCGCGCCGACAACGCCAAGCGTTGATCCTGCATTGACCGAGAAGCTGACGTCGCGCAAAACCCACCTCGGCTCCCGGCCTGTCGGCCCGGGATAATGAAAGCCGACGCTGCGGAATTCTATGCGTCTGCCCGCCGACGTCGGCGGAAGATGTACGACTTCGTCGACTGAAGGATCCGAGATCGAAGACCGCGCATCGAGAATCTCAGCGAGCCGCTGAAGCGATGCGTTGCCGCGCTGAAAAAGATTTATCACCCAGCCAAGCGCAATCAGTGGCCAGGTCAACAGTCCGAGGTAAAGACCGAAGGCAACGAACGACCCGATCGATATCGTGCCGTTGAGCGTGAGATACCCGCCGAGCCCCAGCACGACCGTCCCCGCAATTCCGGCGAGGAGCGCGAACATCGGATGCATAGTGCCATACAATCGAGCGAGCGACATGTTGCGGCGCATGTATTCATCGTTCAGCTGCGCGAATCGCTGAATCTCCGCCCGCTCCTGACGATATGCGCGGACAATGCGTGTACCGCTCAGGTTTTCCTGCGCGTGCGTCGTCAAAGTCGAGAAGTGCTCCTGTACCGCTTCGAACCTGCGATGAATCGCACCGCCGAGATATGCAGTGATGGCGGGGAGAGCGATCATCGGGAGTAAGGCAAGTACGGTCAGGCGAACGTCGATGCGAAGCATGAATGCCAGCGCGAACAGTGCACCTGCAACCGTGTTCACGAGGTACATGATCGCCGGGCCGGCGGCCATGCGGACGGCTCCGAGATCGTTCGTCAGGCGGGACATGATATCGCCTGTACGATTTCTCCCGAACCACTCCGCATCGAGCGTGGTGAGGTGAGCGAAGAGATCGTTACGGAGGTCATACTCGATGTTACGGCTGATCCGGTTGAGGATCTCGCGCATTGAATAGCGCAGGAAGCCTGCAAATACAGCAACGCATACGATCTGACCGGCGAGTGTCCACACTCTCGAGAGCGGTGCGCCGCCGGTAACTGCGTCGATTCCGAGCCGCAGGAGCCATGGAATCACACTTGTTATGGCTGTCGAGACCACCACCAGGACGAGTCCCGCGATCAGATCTACCCTGTACGGGGTATAGTAGGGAAGAATGCGTCTGATGGGTTTCATGAATGGCACGACGATTGCCCCCCTCGCACACCTAAGCGCTTGTGCTACAACAGTTTCGGGCAAGCGTCAACAACGGAGGCAGGACCGAATGTCAAAATATATCAACCGTTTTTCAGCCTCGCTCGTGCTGACGCTCGCGCTGATTGCAGGTGCGTGCTCGGATAAGAAAGCAGACACGCTTGCTGAAGATACGTCGCTCAATCGCGACCTTCAGATGGCAAATCAGGACACGAGTGCGCAGCCCGCACTTCAGGACGTCCCGGCGACTGTCGAGCCGGGCACGAGTGGGCCAGTGGCGAGCGCGCCCACGACCAGTCCATCACGTCCGCGAAGCTCGGGAACGACCACAACGAGAACACCGCCGCGCACGACCAAGCCGTCGACGCCGGCGCCTGCACCAGCTCCCACGACGACTGCGAGCGGAAACACAGTCACGAAGGGAAGTGGCGGATCTGAGCGTGCTGTCGGAACGATACCAGCGGGCGCGGAAATAAGTCTCTCGTCGAATTCGCGCGTTTGCACCAACACTCATAAAGTCGGTCAGCGTTTCAGCGCGACGGTGAGCAACACAGTTACGGGCTCGAATGGCGCGACGATTCCTGCGGGTGCGACTGCCACGGTTGAGATCACGCAGCTCGATCGCAGTGAAAACGCCAACGATCCAATTCACATGGGATTCAGGGTTGTGTCGGTAACCTTTGGTGGGCGCACGTATGCAGTCGATGCAACGACGACATACGCAAACGTCGATCGCATTCGCAACCAGCCGAAGAGCAAGGATGTTCAGAAGGTCGTCGGCGGCGCAGCGGTCGGCGCGATAATTGGTCAGGTACTTGGAAAGGATACCAAGTCGACAGTGATCGGTGCAGCGACTGGTGCAGCAGCGGGTGCAGGTGCTGCAGCAGCGACAGCGAACTACGAGGGATGCGTTCCGACGGGTGGCCGCATAACCATTACGCTCGATAACGCGGCGACGGTTCAGGCATAGCTGCTGAGACGATTAACAGGGAGCACAGTGAGCACAGTGAGGTCTTGAGGTTATCTGAGTGGCTATTGCTGTTGGCCCAATCCGACGGCTACTGTCACTGCGAATGATCAACCTCAAAACCTCACTGTGCTCCCTGCGCTCCCTGTTAATCTTTCTTAGTTCTCAAGCATCCAGCATCTAGTATCCAACCGCGCCGCCACCAAATCCACGCGGATCATCCATCCCCTCCAGTCCGCCTGGCACAACCCGGATAGCTACGACTGAGCCTCCGATGTATCCCTGAGGAACAATCGTGTAGCCCATCGCCTTGAGCTTCTCCACAACCTCAGGCGCAAAACCACCATCGTCTATTCTCACATCATCAGGCAGAGCCTGATGATGTATGCGCGGAGCATTGACTGCATCGCTCAAGCTCATTCCGTTCGCGATGACGTTGAGGATCACCTGCGCGACGCTCGTGATTATGCGCGGTCCGCCTCGCGCGCCGAGCACCATCGACAGCTTGCCCTTGGGATCGAGCACGATTGTCGGCGACATCGCGCTCAGCATTCTCTTGCCCGGAGCAATCGCGTTCGCTTCTCCCTGAACGAGGCCGAACATGTTCGGCTTGCCCGGCTGTGATGCGAAATCGTCCATCGTGTTGTTGAGAAAAAATCCCGCACCTTTCACGAAGGCACCCGATCCATAGAGGCCGTTCAACGTCGTCGTCGTCGAAACTGCGTTGCCTTCCGCATCCACCACCGAATACTGGGTTGTCTCGGTTGATTCATGCATCAGCTTCATCACGTCGGGTGTCGGCGTTCGCTTCGATGTATCGATCGTCGCGCGCAGCTCGGCAGCGTAGCTCTGACTCGACAATCGCTCGAGCGGAATCTTCACGAACGCAGGATCGCCGAGCAGAGCATTGCGATCGATGAACGCTCTCTGAAACGCCGACGACAGGATGTGCACGTATGACGCCGTGCCGAATGGCGGCAGAGACGGGAAGCCACTCAGTATGTTGAGCGTCTCGCCCACCGTGATTCCACCTGATGATGATGGCGGCATCGTGATGAGCGAATATCCGCGAAACGCCGCCAATATGGGCTTTCGCCAGATCGGCTTGTATGATGCGAGATCCTTCGCGGTGATCAGTCCGCAGCCATGCCACGCGCGTGCGCGCGGCGCAACTCCCGCGGGACATCCCCGCTGCATCTCGGCGACTATCAAGTCGGCGACTCTACCGCGATAGAATCCGTTCGCTCCTTCTTTCGCGATCGCTCGCAGCGTATTGGCGAGGTCGGCCTGAACGAGAGTGTCACCGCGCTTGATCGGCATGCCGCCCGGCAAAAACACTTCAGCGCCCGCGAATTGCGCGATGATGTTCTTCTTTCCCGCTATCGATCGCGCGAGCGCTGAGTCCACGACGTAACCCTCAGCCAGCCGGATTGCGGGCTCCATCACCTTCTCGAGAGGAAGCTTCCCGAATTTCCTGTGCGCTTCAACCAGGCCGCCGACGGCGCCGGGAACTCCCGCCGCCGAGCGACCGTTGATGCTGTGATCCGTAAGCGTGCCGGCCGAATCGACGTACATGTTGCGGAATGCGGCGGCTGGCGCAATCTCCCGATAGTCGAGTGCTGCAGTGCGGCCATCGGCCATTCGAATGATCATGTATCCGCCGCCGCCGATATTGCCCGCTTCCGGATAAACGACCGTGAGTGCGAAGCCTACCGCAACCGCGGCGTCGACTGCATTTCCCCCCGCCTTGAGCACTTCGGCGCCCGCTGCTGCAGCACTCCTGCTGCTGCTTGCAACCATCGCGTGCTCGGCGAACGCCGGCTTGAGTCCCGCCGGGTATTGCCAGCCCTTTGGAAACAAATCCTGCGCGGTGAGAAGAGAAGGGATCATCGCAACCATGAATACAGCTGTCTTGTTCATGGCTACGAAGCTACGGCGTCACCGCGTCGTTCGCACTCGATTGCCAAACCCGTAGCGAAAATTCAGGCGCAAAGTTCGCTGAGTCAGAGTGTTCGAATCTTCGCTCGTCAATCCAGTGCGCTCGTGAATCGCGAGCCCGAATTCCTGAACGACGCTCACCTGCGCTGAGGGATTGAGTGAATACCCGAAGCCATACGCAAACGTGAAGTACGGGTCGACGTTTCCGCCTGTTGGAGCAAGCTTTTCCTTGGTGTCGTCACGCTTGAGGTTGCGATAAGCGAGCGCACCCGCGCTCGCCTCGATGACCTGATGAAGGCCGATGCCTCCGCCAACGTGGAACGATGCGCCGAGTGTCGCGATGTCGAGATGCGCAGCACAGCGTTCGCAGCTCGATTCGCCGCCTGTGCCGAGGTAAGTGAATGGAGCGCGAACATAGGATGCTGTTCCGCCGACGGATGCAGTATTGCTGATCGCTTTTTCGAGCGACACGCGATACTGCGGATTCGAAGCGCGTCCAAAATCCCACACACTCTCGGTTCGTCCATCGCTCACATCGTTTGCATTGAACAAGCCGATGCTGAAAGTTGCCCACGCCGAGGGCTCAAGGACTCGCGGAACACGTCGCCGCACCTGCGAGTGCGCAGGAACTGCTGCCGTTGTCATGAGTACGAACGCAAAAAATTTTCTCACACTTTCTCCATTGTCTTGCGGCTCGCGAGAAGCGCCGGGTAACTTCCCCGCGTGAAATTCAACTGCGATGCGCATGCTTGATCCGCGAACGACTGAGCGTCGCAATCCGCGGACCGCCTCTATCGATCTCGCTTCAGCCATCGAGATCGTCGATGTGATAAACGCCGAAGACCGGCTGGTTCCCGAAGCAGTTGCGACGCAGCGCGAACAAATCGCGCGTGCAGTGGAAATTGCGGAGCAAACATTCCGTGCAGGCGGAAGACTTTTCTATGTCGGAGCGGGAACTTCCGGACGCCTCGGCGTGCTCGACGCGAGCGAGATACCACCGACGTTCGGCGCAGATCCGGTGATGGTTCAAGGCATCATAGCAGGAGGGCTTCCCGCACTCACGCGTGCACAGGAAGGTGCTGAAGACATCGTTGAAAACGGTGCAAAGGAAATAGACGCGAGAGACGTAGGCAAAAACGATTTTGTAATTGGAATCGCCGCGTCTGGAACGACGCCGTACGTGCATGCCGCGGTGAAACGCGCGGCAGAGCTTGGCGCGAGCACCGGCATGGTTGCGTGCTCAGCGCTCTCGCAGGAGATCATCGATCTCGTCGACGTTGCGATAGTTCCGATCACAGGTCCCGAAGTCGTTACCGGTTCTACTCGCATGAAAGCGGGCACCGCAACCAAGCTCGTGCTCAACATGATCACGACAGGCGCGATGATCCGGCTTGGTAAGACATATGGGAACCTGATGGTCGATCTTCGCGCGACGAACAACAAGCTCAAGGATCGCAGCGAGCGAATCGTGATCGAAGTGTGCGGTGTCACTCGCGACGAAGCGCGAAGACTGCTCGACGCGGCTGACAAGAGCGTGAAGACTGCAATCGTAATGCAGAAGCTTGGAGTCGATCGCGAAGGTGCGCTCGCTGCACTCGAGAAGGCAGGGGGCGTAATTCGCCGTGCAATTCCCGACGCGCCGCCGCCCGTGCCCGGATGAGCTCGCAGTCGGGGAGCAAAGTTCTCGTAGGGCTGATGTCAGGAACATCGCTCGACGGAATCACGGCCGCTGTGGTTCGATTCACTCCGAGAGGTGAAACGGGAGTAACTGCCGAGCTGCTTGCATTTACCGGGCGCGACTACAACAAACTCGAGCGCGACCGGTTGATACGCGCACTCGCTGGCACAACTCCGTCGGAGTACACACGACTCAATTTCGATCTCGGCAGCTGGCTCGCTGATGCAGCGATTGGTGCTATCGCCGAAGCAGGGATCGCAAAAAACGACATCGCCGCAATCGCCTCGCACGGGCAATCGATCTGGCACGAGCCAGGTCATTCTACATGGCAGACCGGCGAATCATCTGTGATTGCCGAGCGCACGGGAATCGAAGTGATCAGCGATTTTCGCGTGCGCGATATGGCAGCGGGAGGGCAGGGCGCGCCGCTCGTTCCAATGGCTGACGCAATGCTGTTCTCCGATGAAACGAATTGGCGCGGCCTACAGAACCTCGGCGGAATTGGAAATGTTTCTGTAGTTCCCCCGGGTGGTGAGCTCACCAGCGTACGCGCGTTCGATACAGGGCCGGGATGTGGCGTGATCGATAAAGTCGTGCGAACGCTGAGGCCTGAGCTTGCATACGATGTTGATGGCCGGCTTGCATCGAATGGTCAGCCGGTAAATGGCGTCGTCGACGAGCTTCTCACTCACGAGTATTTCAGGACGCCCCCGCCAAAGTCGACAGGCCCCGAGCTTTTCAGTCAGGCCTATACCGACGATCTCATTGTGCGATGCAGGGAGAACAAGCCCGGATGCACCGACGAGGACATCGTGGCGACTGCTGTCTCGCTGACGGCGCGAAGTATTTCCGATTCGTACTCGCGATTCATGCCGGAGCCGGTCCAGGAGGTTTTTCTTTCCGGAGGCGGCGCAAAGAATCCCGCGCTCGTGCGCGCGATTACCGATGCAGTCGCTCCAAAAATCGTTCGGGATTTCGACACGACGTTCTTTGACGGCGAGGCAAAGGAGGCCGTGGCCTTTGCATTGCTTGGATATCTGCATCTCGCGGGAAGGCCGGGCAATGTCCCGACAGCGACTGGCGCCAGGGGCCCGCGAATACTCGGCAAACGCACTCCCGCATAAAAATCAGGAGACTCGAAAATGGATGACAGGAGTCGCGGTTCTTCGGTGAGAGCATTTGCGCAGCCGAAGATGGCGGCGCTCATCTTTCTCGGCTTCGCTTCCGGACTGCCGTTCAACCTCATCGGCAACGGCAAGGCGTTTCAGGCGTGGATGACTGCGTCGGGAGTGGATCTCACCAAGATCGGGCTCTTCTCGATGATCGGGCTTCCGTACTCGCTCAAGTTTCTCTGGGCGCCGGTGCTCGACCGCTACATACCACCGATGCTTGGCCGGCGGCGCGGATGGCTCCTGATAACGCAGATTCTTCTGCTGCTCGGGATCGCTGCGATGTCACTGCACGATCCTGCCACCGGACTTCAGGCGCTCGCGATCAACGCGATTTTCATTGCGATCTTCAGTGCCTCGCAGGATATCGCCGGCGATGCGTACCGCACCGATGTTCTGGAGGATCGCGAGATGGGAGCGGGCGCAGCGATCTGGGTGCTTGGATACCGCGTCGCACTCCTGTTCACGGGATCATTCTCGCTCGTGCTCGCGGAGCGGCTTTCGTGGGGAACCGTGTACGTGCTTCTGTCAGTTCTCATGCTGGTCGGAATCATCACGACATTCCTTGCGCCTGAGCCGGAGCTGAAGGACGCGCCTCCAAGATCTCTCGGAGAGGCTGTCGCGATGCCGTTTCGCGATTTCTTCGACCGAGCGGGACCCGGGCTCGGCGTGGCTGTACTGCTTTTTATTGTCCTCTACAAATATTCCGACGCGCTTGCCGGAAGCATGACGACTCCGTTCCTGCTCAAGACCGGATTCACGCAGACCGAAGTCGGAGTTGTCTTCGGTGGTGCGGGATTGATCTCGACGATACTCGGGTCGCTTGCGGCGGGTGCAATGATCGCGAGACTCGGAATCAATAAATCGCTCTGGCTGTTCGCGTTCTTTCAGGCATTGAGCAATCTCACGTACTACGGTCTTTCGCTCGTTGGACGCGATCACGCGTTCATGGTCGCGGCGATCGTCATCGAAAATTTCGGCGTAGGACTCGTGAGCTCCGCACTCGTCGCCTACATAATGAGCATGTGCAACCGCCGCTTTTCGGCGACTCAGTTTGCATTGTTGTCGAGTCTCGTTGCAGCGAGCCGTGACATTCTTGTCGCGCCTGGTGGAAAGATCGCGGATTCGTTTGGATGGCCGACGTTTTTCCTGGTGACTGTCGCTGCAGGAATCCCGTGCATTTTTCTTCTGCCGTTCATTGCGCCATGGGGACGCGATGTCCCGACTGGCGCATACCAGCGATCAGATGAGACGCTTGCGGGTCCGGAGCGAACTGGAGAGCAGGGAGACCCGGGTGTTCCGAGCCCAGGTTCCGGCGATGAACGTTAACCTCTGACGCCTCGTCTCTCCTCGCAGCATCTGACGACCTTGACAACGGAGTAACGGAGATACGGAGTCCGCACGGAGAA
>DATEDH010000038.1:0-9134 GCA_035281765.1 Gemmatimonadaceae bacterium | reverse complement strand
CGTACGGACAATCTGTTCCTTGATGCCTTGGACGATGGCCGCCATCGCCATGACGGTGGACACTCCCATCACGACGCCGAGAATCGTGAGACCCGAGCGCAGCTTGTTCGCGCGCAGCGTGTCGATCGCAACAGCGACATTATTCTGAACTCTCTCGCCGAACATTTATTCCTGCCTCAGCGCAGCGATTGGATCGAGCTGCGCCGCACGTGCAGCGGGATACACGCCGAACAAAACGCCGACTCCGGCACCGAGCCCCATCGCCAGCAGTATCGACCACAGCGTGACCTTGGCGGGAAGGGGAGACACAAACGCAACGAGGCCCGCAAGTCCCCAGCCGGCGGCAACACCGGTGAGTCCGCCGATTGTCGCAAGCACAATCGACTCGGCGAGAAACTGGCGGCGGATGTCGCGAGATCGCGCGCCCATCGCCTTGCGCACTCCGATTTCGCGTGTGCGCTCAGTTACCGACATCATCATGATGTTCATGATGACGATGCCGCCAACGACGATTCCAATTCCGACGATCGCCGGTATCACCGAGAAAAGAACGCGCGTGAGATTCTTCCAGAATTCAACAAGAGCGTCGGCGGTCTCGACCGAATAATTCGCTTCTTGTCCCGGGCGAAGATGCCGTTTCGTGCGCATCGCCTCGTCTGCGAGCTCCATTCCCCTCGCGACATCGTCAGCCGTCGCCATTTTGACAGACACTGTGGTCGTCTGCCGGCGTCCGTAGAGAGACTCGAACGATGTGAGCGGAAGAAGCACGAATCCGTCGAATGACTGTCCGAGAACGCGTCCCTTCTTTGCGACGACTCCAACAACAGTGAAGTGACTACCGATGATCCGCAGATCCTTCCCGACGGGATCGACGTTCTCGTACAGCTTGTCGGCCACATCCGCGCCGATGACAGCTACGGCGCGGCGCTGCGCAACGTCGATGTCACTGAGCGGCCGACCCGCTGCAAAGGCGTAATCCTGAATGACCTGGTATGGAGCGGTGACGCCAAGTATCGCGACGTCGCCCAGCGTGCGCGTTCCATACTGAATATCAGCGATCGGTGTCGGCCATCCCGACTGAAGGCTTATGGCGACGGCATCGGGAAGCGCGGCGATGACAGCTTCCGCATCGTCTTCCGTGATTCGCGGCCGCCTCTGGATCCTGCGGAATTCCTCATCGTCGAACAGGCCAATCTGAATCGGCGAGCGGCGGACCTGAAACGTGTTCTGCCCGATCAGCGCGCCAGCCAGATTGTTGGAGACGTACGAGTTCATTCCCTGGATGATTGCAACCACCGCGACGAGAAACGTCACGGACACAATGATCCCAAGCAGGGTGAAGAAGGATCGGAGCTTGTTCTCGCGTATCTGCGCGAGAGCAGTAAGCACAACGTCCGCGAATGTCATAAAGACGAGGCCGCAGAGGGCCTTCGGCCACGCAGAGTTCGCAGAGATGACTTCCTCCGGATCCCTGCCAGCCCAAAGGGCCTCCGTACCTCGCCGTTACTCGTACCGCAGCGCTTCCACCGGATCGAGACGCGAAGCGCGCGCGGCCGGCAGCATTCCAAATACGATGCCCGTGACAGCGCTTACTCCAAGGGCCGCGACGATTGCCATCGGCGGCGTGGACGCCGGAATCGGCGTGAATTTGTTGACCAGAAAAGCGACCAGCGATCCCAATGCGAGACCGATGCTCGCGCCAATGCAGGTCAACGTAGCGGCCTCGACGAGAAACTGCCACAGGATTGTCTTCCGCGTCGCGCCGAGCGCCTTTCTTACACCGATCTCGCGCGTACGCTCAGTGACACTGATCATCATGATCGCGATGACACCGACGCCGCCGACCATCAGGCCTACGGCCGAAAGCGCAATCATGATGATGAAGAACACTCCGAAGAACCCATTGTAGATCGCCATCAATCCGTCGGACGTGATGATCGCGAAGTTGTCCGGCGCGCTCGGCCTGAGGCCGCGCGTTCCGCGCATCATTGCAGTCACCGCGTCGATTGCTTCGTCACGCTGGACGTCGCTGTGCGGCTTGATGGTGAGGTCGAGCCTGCGCAGCTTGAACCCAAGCTGTCGCTTGCCCGCACCAAGTGGGATGATCGCCTTTGGATCGCTGCCTGCCGTCGACGAGCTCGGCTTGCCGAGGAAGCTGCCTTGATTATGGTAGAGCCCGATGACTTTGAACGGCTTGCCATCGATCTCGATTGTCTTGTCGAGCGGCTCCGAATCCTTGAAAAGCCGCTCCGCCATCTTCTCGTTGATGACAGCGACACTCGCTCCGGTCAGGTTCTCCGCGTAAGTGAAGTCGCGCCCGGCGACAATATCTCCGCCGTCCGCGTCCAGCCAACCGGAGCTGTATCCATCGAGCCCTGCCTGCGAGATCTCCTTGTCCTTGTACTTGAACTTCGCACCCGCTCCGATGTGGCTCGTTACTGCGGCTATTTCCGGCAAGGCTGCAATGCGCTGCGCTTCGGCCATTGTAATCGGCGGATTCCGGCGCCACGTGCATGTCTCGTCGGTGCCGTCGCAAATTGTCGCGAGTGAGATTGGACGCCGATACATGTAGAAGCTCGTCGGGCCGGCGCTCTCGAGATCTTTTGCAACGCTCAAGTTGATTCCGTGCACTGCTGCAGCGAGGGTGACAACAACAAAAACACCGACTGCAACTCCAAGAATCGTAAGCGCTGCTCGCACCTTGTTCTGGCGAATGGCATCGAATGCAATGCCGACACCTTCAGTGATGTTGAACAGAACCGAAGAGAGATTCATCTATTCCTGCCTCAGTGCTGCGATTGGATCGAGCCGCGATGCCCTGCTCGCAGGATAAATCCCGGAGACAATTCCAACGCCCGCGCCGACGAAAACACCGGCGATGATGGACCAGGGCGCAACCGTAGCCGGAAGGGGAGATACCGCAGCAATTATTTGAGCGAGCGTAATTCCAACCAGGATTCCAACTGCCGCTCCGACTGTGCTCAGCGTCGCTGCTTCGACAAGGAATTGCGACATGATGTCGCGACGGCGCGCACCAAGTGCCTTTCGTATTCCGATCTCACGCGTGCGCTCGGCGACGGCGACGAGCATGATGTTCATGATGACGATCGCGCCGACGATCAAGCCGATCGCAGGCAGAACGACACCGGCAATTACGAGCTTGCTCTTGATGTTCGCCCAGAACGAGAGTGCTGATTCAGAGGTCTCGATCGCGAAGTTGTCGGGCTGCGAAGGACGCAGACCGCGACGCCCTCGCATTACCTGGCGAATCGTCTCCTGGATCTCGACCATATCCGCATCACCCGTCGCCTTGATCTTGATCGCATCGATCACAAGCGGCCGATTCACGACGTGGCGCAATGGCGACCGGTATGGAGCGATGACGAAGCGGTCGAGAGAAATGCCAAAGATGGAGCCCTGGGCCTCGGCGACGCCGACAACAGTGTAGGGAAGTCCGGCAACCTTCAGCTGCCGCCCAACGGGATCCAGCTTCGGGAAGAACTTTGTCGCGATTTCCTGTCCGATGACGACGACATTCGTCCCCAGGTCCATCTCCTGCTGCGTGAGAACGCGCCCCTTCTCGGGCTTCATCTCGCGAATGCTGAAGTAGTCACCTTCAACTGCGCTTGCCTGCAGCATTGTCGGCTTTGACCACTGCGAGGAGATGGAGACGTTGTCGTATCCCTCTGCCGACCAGAGTGTGCCCGGCGGAAGTGCATCGACCACCGGCTTCACATCAGTGATCTTGATGCGCGGACGTCGCTGCATTGCGCGCCACTCTGCTTCGCTGATGTCACCGCCGATTTCCGGTATGTGACGAAGCGTGACTGTGTTGACGCCGATGAGCTTTCCGACGAAGTCGTGCTCCATGTACGAGCTCATTCCCTCGACGATCGACACGACCGCGATGAGGAACATGACTCCGATCGTCACGCCGAGGAGCGTAAAGAAGCTCTTGAGCTTCTGCACGCGGATCTGCGCGAGCGCCAGGCGAACGGCTTCGAAGAAGGCCATCAGTTACCTGTGAATCGATGAAGCGCCGGAGGTCGCGATTCTCTCAGCGAATTTCTCGCGGCGGTCATCGCTCTCGATCATTCCGTCACGAAGCACGATTACACGGCGCGCGTGCGATGCGATATCGGGCTCGTGTGTGACCATGATGACAGTCTGCCCGCCGCTCGCGAGATCTTCGAACACGCGCATGATTTCCTCGGACGTTGTCGAGTCGAGGTTACCGGTGGGTTCGTCGGCGAGGAGAATCGATGGATTGTTGACGAGCGCGCGCGCAATTGCGACACGCTGTCTCTGACCACCTGAAAGCTCGTTCGGCCTGTGTGTCATACGATTGCCGAGCTGCACGCGCTCGAGTGCCGCCTTTGCGCGATTGCGACGCTCGTCCGCGGGAACGCCCGCGTACACGAGAGGAAGCTCGACATTGTGAAGCGCAGTTGCACGCGGAAGAAGATTGAACGTCTGGAAGACGAATCCAATCTCGCGATTGCGCACGCGAGCGAGCTCATCGTCCGCCATCGACGACACGAGATTCCCGCTCAACCAGTATTCACCGGCATCCGGGGTATCGAGGCATCCAATCAGGTTCATGAGCGTCGACTTTCCGGAGCCTGAAGGCCCCATGATGGCGACATACTCGTTCCGCCGGATTGCAACGTCGACACCGCGCAGCGCGCGGACAATTTCGCCGCCCATGTCGTACTCACGCTTGATTCCGCGAGTGACGATTACCCAGTCTTTTGACGGTGCTACACCTGCCTGCTGCGTTACTACCTGTCGTTCGGCAGTAACGCTCATAGGCACATCTTCAGTGGATTGCATTACGATTTCTTCGCTCCCTTCTTCTTGTCGTCCGCGGCGACACTGGACTTGACGCGCGCTCCATCCTTGAGCTCGCGAATCGCCTGGTAGGTTCCGCCGACGATCTTCTCGCCTTCCTTGAGGCCGTCCACGACCTCGAAGTACTTCTCGCCGGCTATACCTACTTTTACGGGCTTGAAGGTCACTTTGTTGTCAGCGGCGACTACGAAGACACCTTCGACATCGCGCTTGCCCACCTGCTTCTGCGACGTGTTGCGGGCGAGCGTGACTGCGCCGGAGTCGCGCTTGGAGAGCGAATCCTCACGAACCGTGAGCGCAATGATCGGAATCGACAGAACGTGATTTCTCGTGTCGGTGATGATCTTTGCCGTCGCCGAGAAATCGGGGCGCGTTGCAGGCGGTGCGTTGAGGAGCTGAATCGTCACCTCGTAGTCGATCGCCTGATCTGCCGGATTGCCGGTTGCCGCCTGCGCCTTGATCGAGCTGTTCGAGATCTCGGCAACGCGGCCAACGAACGTCGTATCAGGGAACGCGTCGATCTCCACAACAGTTGAATCGCCGATCGAAATACGTGACACGTCGGTCTCGTCGACCTTCACCTTCGTCTCCAGCAGGCTCATGTCGCTGATCGTGAGAAGAGTAGCTGCATCCTTGTTGAGCGTTCCCATGATCGCCGTCTCGCCTTCCTCGACGTTGAGGCGCGTGACACGTCCGCTCATCGGAGCGTAGATCGTCGTCTTTGCGAGCAGGCTCTGTGCATCGCGCAATGATGCCTGCGACTGCGCGATTCCATTCTGCGCAGCCTCGAGGTTTGCCTGCGCAACTTCAACCTGAGTCTTGAGCTGCTCAACCTGTTCGTCGGACACGAGCGTCGGGTTCTGCTTCTTCAGCTCGATCAGGCGGTTGTAGTTGCGCTGTGCCTGCAGAAGGCTCGGACGCGCCGATGCCGCCTGCGAGCGCGACGATGCGACTGCGGCAGCCGCACGCTCTGCTGCAGCGCGGTATTGCGACGGGTCGATTTCAAGAAGGAACTGACCCTTGGTCACCATATCGCCTTCCTTCACTGCGAGGCGCGTGATGCGGCCGGTGATATCGGAGGCGACATCGACCTTGGTGTGCGGCTGAATCTGGCCGCTCGCTGTAACCGATGCGATGAGGTCACGTCTCTCGACGTTCTCCATGCGAACTTCGGTTGCCTTGTTGCGGCCCTTTGCGGCGCTCAGTACTCCAACGAGTACGATCGCCAGTACAATTCCGCCGCCAACGCCCCATTTGGTCTTTCTGGACATGATGTGGTTTCCGTTTATCTGAGTTGACGGCCGACTGCGCTCTCGAGCGCCGCGAACGCCTTGTGGTAATCGTAGACTGCGTTGATGCGGTCACTTTCTGCGCGCTCGAATGCGGCGCGCGCGTCGGTGACGTCGACGAGACTTACAGCTCCGTTGCGATAGCGGTCCTGCGTGAACTTGAGCTCGAGCCTGGCCTTCGCTGCGTTCTGATTCTGAATCTCGACAGTTTTCGCCGCTGTCTTGAGAGTCAGATATGCAGCAGTTACGTCCGCCGTCAGTGCGAGCTCGCGAGCTCTGATGTTGAACCTCGCGTCATCGCTCGCCGCCTGCGCTTCCTGAACTCTCTGCTCGCGCGCGAATCCATCAAAGATCGGCAGCGACAGCGTCGCCGAGATCGAGCGCGGTGAATTCTGGAAATTGAACGGGAACTGACGATTGTCACTTCTCAGTTTTGCAATCTGCGCATCAGTGAGAACGAGAGATGCGCACTGATTGAGATTGTTAGGCAGATTCAGCGCGGCGCGGACCTCTTCACTCCGCACGCATGCAGCCTGTGACTCGAGCGCGGACGAAGTTGCCTGCTGAACCACGAAGTTTGGATTCGCAAATGAATAGGTATATCCCGATATTCCGGTGGAGAGACTCAGCGTGGGCGAATATTCACCGCGCGCACGCTTCACGTTGAGGTCGGCAACGCGCTCGCGCGATCGAAGCGCAAGCATCACCGGGTTTGCTTTTCTCGCCGATGCGAGCAGATCCGGCAGCGGCGGCGGCTCGCTCATAGATGTGAACTGCGTAGTAAGCGTCACATCGGACGGCTGCTCGACACCCATCTGCTGAAACAGTCGCAGCTTTTCGATCTCGATTTGATTGCGCGCCTGGATGACCTGCACCTGCTGCTGCCCGACAGTCACTTCAGCGCGCGACACGTCGAGCTGAGTTCCAGATCCAACGAGTGAGCGCGCCTGTGCGAGCACGAGCTGCTGCTGTGCCTGTGCGAGCAGCGTGTCCTGAAGGCTTGCACGCTCCATCGCCTGGAGAACGGCGAGATACTGCTGAGTTACGCTCGCGCGAAGAAGCTCGGCACTTCCTGTAATGTCCGCTTCGACGGCAGCGCGGCTCGCACGCTCGACCTTGGGACCGAGCAGCGTAGCGCGATTGATTCTGTATCCGATGCCAATCTGGTATTGCGACTGGTTGATATCGGAGCTTGCGCCGAGGCTCGTGCCTCCAAAGATCTGGCGTCCGCCCTGCTGGCGCTGCGCAAAGAAGCTTGCATCGGCATTGGGGAGGAGCTGACCATTGGCGGCGCGAACAGCCGCGTCAGCTGTGCGACGGTTATTGACCGTTGCGAGATGAACAGGGTTGTTTCGGCGAGCGAGATTGATCGCGTCGTCGAGTGAAAGTGTCGTTCGCTCGGCAGGCGCAGTCGCTGTAGTCTGTGCAGATACCGCAGCCGGAACCAGAGCGGCCAATATGAGATACAAACGCTTTTGCATTTTGCTGGACGGTGGAGTCATTTCAACGTACGGTGAGGCTGAAGAGCGGGTTTCACGTTTCATCGATTACTCAGCGAGAGACGGCGCGAGGAAGATTCTGTCGCTGATGCGCGATCTGATTCTCTCATAGAGAACACGTCCTTTTTCCGCGGACGCGAGCGACGGAAGGCCGATGTTGCCGGCACTGTTACTGGGAACCTTGAGCTGGCCCCGGCGGTAACGACGCAGCTGCTCGCGCGACATCATATAGTCGCGGGCGAGCTCGAGGTGCACAAGCTCGGGAGCGATGTGCAGCATGATCGAGGTATCGACCTCGTCGCCGTGCATTGCTTCTGTCTGACCCTCCAGAAGCTCTGATAGATTCACCGCGAAGATATCGACCACGCGCACCCGTGCGCCCGCCGTGATCACGGTGGCGAGAGCTTCCTGGTGCGGGTCGTGACCGTGTGCAGTCAGCAGGATGAACTCCTTGAACCCCGTTGCTTCCCATGAATCGAGAAGATCGTTGAGAGTGCGATGGAGCGTTTTCTTTCTGACTGAAGCGTTGCCGATGAAGCCGCGCTCGGTATCGACGTTGACCCCGTATTCGATCGCGGGTGCGCGAAGAACACCGTATTCGGCGGATAGATCATCGGCGAGCTTCTCTGCGATGATGGTCGCGGTGCCGAGGGGCATGTGCGGGCCGCGCTGTTCGCACGTCCCCACGGGGATGATCAGGCGGGGATCTCCCGCGATCACGGCTTCGATCTGCATCGGCAGCAGTTCCTTGATCCGGAGCGGCGCATTTTGCGGAAGAGGCACGAGCGGAGCGTGCGGCGCCGGTACCGGTGTCGCATCGGAGACTGCACGCATTGGAAGAGGAGAGTTGCGGGGCATGCGCTGGGAGCGGCTATCAGGAACGTGAACTGGCGATGGGGCCGACGTATCGCGTACGCGGCCACGGGCGCAGCTGTTTTACTGCTTGCGTACTGGCTGCGCGACCCTCTCATACCTTATGGTCCATTAACCCCCGGCGCCAGCGGAATCTCCGCTGATTCATCCGTTATTTCCGAGTCGGATGTGCGCCACTCCGAGGCAGTTACCGCGCTCGGCAACGCGATTCGTGAAAATCATCGCACGCTCTCGGGCATAGCCACCGCAGCTCTCGCCGTTCCACAGGATCCTGATGCTGCATTCGATTTTCTTCGCGGCCTGGATATGTCGCCCGAAACCGGCGTCATCGTATTCAAATCGGGGGCTCCGTTCGCCTGGGACGGACAGATGCGCAATCCTCCGCTGCTGAGCGGCCCCGGAACGACTGTCACGTTCTCGCCATTCTACGTGACGCTTCAGGTGGCGGCCGTCCGCGGCGACCTCACCGCAATTGCAACATCGCTTCTTCATTCGGAGGCGCCAGCCGACCGGCTTGCTGAAGGCATCGACGCCTCACTCCCTCAGCGCAACCTCGTCCGTGGATTCCGTCTGACACCGCTGTCAGACACTTCCGCTGACCATGTCATCACCGACCAGGCGG
>DATEDH010000037.1:0-9968 GCA_035281765.1 Gemmatimonadaceae bacterium | reverse complement strand
CAACCTCGAGGCCTCGTTGAACTGCCGCAAGAATCGCGTGCGCCCCGCGATCGAGAATGTTGCGCGGCATTCCCTTTAAAGTCGAAAGATCCTTCACCGTTTTCGGCGCAGTGCGCGCGATGTCGAGCAGCACCTCATTGCCCATCACTCTGAACGTCGCACGATCGACTTCGCGCGCAACTGAATCGCGCCACGGAACGAGCTCACGCAACAGTGCGAGTTCGCGACGTGTGAGATCGCGTGCACCTTTGATTCGCAGGAACGCCTGGGAATTATCGTCCTCCTCCCACCTGGTTCCTTCGAGCCGATCGAACTCCTCGCGCGCCCATTCCCACCTGCCAAGCTTCTCGAGCCGGACCTTCAATTCATCACGAAGATCGAGCAGATACTTCGTATCCTGCGCGGCATAATCGAGCATACCCTGAGTGAGCGGGCGCAACGACCAGTCAGCCCGCTGATGCTTCTTGTCGAGCTTCACTTCAAAGAATTGCTCGAGCAGCGCGGCGAGGCCGAATGACTTTATGCCAAGAAGCTGAGCAGCGATCCGTGTATCGAAGATGTGATTGACGTGCCAGCCGTAATCCTGATGCAGCAGCCGGAGATCGTAGTCGGCATCGTGAAATACGACTTCCACCTCCGGATCCTGGAGAATATCTCCAAGCTTCTTCGGCATGCCGATCGGGAGCGGATCGATTATCGCGCTTCGTTCGCGCGTCGTTATCTGGAGGAGATAAATTCGGTCGATGAACCGGTGGAAGCTTGCGCCTTCGGTGTCGACGGCGATCTCCCTGATGCCGGATATGTCAGCGAGGAAGTCATCTGCTTCCCGCTGGGTGTCGATGTACAGCAGCTCCTGTGAATCCGAAATCATTCAGCCAATCTAGCAGGTTGGGGTCTGGCATTGCCGACGGAGAGATTCCCCTCTTTCGCCGGTTCCCTGCGCTTTCGCGGATCCCGCGGGCGGAGCTGTGCACTCTTCCCTCTCCCGTCGAGCAAATACCAGGCGATGGCAACCGCTGGATCAAGCGCGAGGATCTCAATGCCCCTGTCTGTGCCGGAAACAAAGTCCGTGCCCTCGAGTTCCTCCTTGGGGGGCTCGAACCGGGCGACACGGTAGTAACGACAGGAGGCAAAGGATCTACTCACGTTCTCGCTACGATCGCCCATGCCGCCAGGCTCGGCGTCAATGTCGTATCGCGGCGTTGGGTTCACGACATGAATCCGACGGCGGAGGATGTCGCGCTTCAAATCGAGGCCACGTCGGTCTCGCGGGTCTCATTGAGTCCGCTCGTTGCCCTGACGCATGCGAGAATAAAATCGATGCGGCTGCGACATCGATATATCCCTATCGGGGGGACGTCGCCGGTCGGCATACTTGGCCATATCAATGGGGCACTGGAGCTGGCAGACCAGATCAGGAACGGAGAGATGCCCCTTCCGTCGACAATTGTATTGCCGCTGGGAAGCGGGGGCACGTGCGCCGGAATGATACTGGGCCTCGGCATCGCCGGACTCTCTTCTATAGAAGTCGTCGGTGCCCGGGTTGGTCCGAGGCTCTTTGCCAACGAGCTGAGAGTTCGTTCACTCGCGAGGCGTACCGCGCGCATGATCGAGCGGCTCACCGGCGAAAACCCGCTCGCCGCAGCCGGCCCGCGCCTGCGTGTTGTTCACCATGTTTACGGCGGCGCGTACGGCCGGCCGCTTTCGCGCTCCCGCGCTGCGGCGAAGGTTTTGCACGAGGCATTGTCGCTGCGCCTCGACGAGACGTACAGCGCAAAAGCCTGGACCGCCGCGATGGACGAGCCGTTCGCGGCGGGACCCGTCTTGTTCTGGTTAACTTTTGATCCCAAATGTCTGACGAGCTGACGATTCACATCTATCCCGGTGATTGCGATACAGCCGGACATGTAAACCACGCGGTGATGCTGACTCTGCTCGAGCGCGCCAGATGGGACGCACTTGAAAAGCATCTGCCGTTCAAGGATTACATCCGGCGTTCGCAATGGGCGGTCGTCCGGCACGTCGACATCTCATATAGCAGTCCGTCATTGCCTGGCGATGATTTCATCGTTCGAACCGGGCTCGAATCGGTCGGAAATACCAGCTTCACAGTGAGACAAGGCGCGCGAAATCAGCGCGGCGAAACGATATGTGAGGCGAAGATTGTGTATGTCACTCTTTCGAGTGAAGGACGGCCGATGCGTGTTCCCGATGACTGGCGCGCGATTTTCTCTCCATGGCAGGACTGATGGCACATTTTCCAGAATTGCCGAGTGAAGTGAGTCCCGCCGAGCCGGTTGCGATGCCGCTGCCTGAGGTCAGTGCAGCGGAGCTCACCGTCTCCGCGCGCATCGGTGCATTCCTTTTCAAGAATCGCGGGTGGCTGCCGATACTGTTTATCGGCGTTCCACTCCTTGCACCAGGGCATGCCGCTCCCGAGCGGTGGGTGATCGGCGGCGTGCTGATATTGATCGGCGAATTGATACGGCTCGCCGGAGTTGCTGCAGCAGGAACGACAACACGGCGCAGATCGCGAAATGTCGAGCGGCTGGTCACATACGGAATTTTTGCGTGGAGCCGCAATCCGCTCTACAACGGAAATTTCCTCGTGTGGATCGGCTTCTGTGTGATTTCAGGAGTGATGTGGTTCCTGCCGATTGCAGTGCTGATCTTTGCGGCAGAATACAGTCTGATAGTGCGCTACGAGGAAGGCGTTCTCGAATCCACCTTCGGACGGCAGTATCTCGATTACAAGAACTGCGTTCCGCGCTGGCTTCCAAAGAAGCCCGATGATCCGCCAACGGGTGAGTACAATTGGAGCGAAGCGCTAAAGAGCGAGGTCAGCACATTCATTCAGTATGCAGTGCTGATTATTGCGTTCGCGATAAAGGGCTACTACAACCTCTGACCAGCCAGCCGCAATAGTTACCGGTTCGGCCTGCCCGGCGGATCCGCGCTCTTGAATACATCCCGATTGATCTGGATGTAGTGCTTGAGGTTCGCGGGAACATCTTCCTCAGGAAAGATCGCAGTGACGGGGCATTCTGGTTCGCACGCGCCGCAATCGATGCATTCGTCAGGATGAATGTAGAGCTGCTCGGGGCCTTCGTAGATGCAATCCACTGGGCACACGTCGACACACGCTCTGTCCTTGGTGTCCTTGCAGGCTTCGGTTATGACGTAGGGCATCGATAGAGTTGAAAGTGCAGTCTGGCTATGCGAAAAATAGACCCGGCAACTCGAATATCAACGGCCGAATGCGTTACTGAACAGTGGCTTTTCCATACAGGAACACCAGGAACACGATGATCATGCTCACGAGAAGAAGGAGCGCCATTCTTCTGCGCATGCCTCGCACCGCCTGCCATACGTCGTCATCGAAGTAAAAAAGTCCGGGGGCTGCCTCGCGAATCACCGCGCGCCTTTTGAGTCTCCTCAGAGCTGCCGATTCGCCAATGCCGATCGCCTCCAATGACATCGCGGTCGCGGGATTGAGGGCGCGCGCATCGCGGAAGGCATCGCGAACTTCACGCTCCTTCATCCTCATTACCGCGACTGCTCCGGCAGCGCCCATTCCGGTCTCCGTCTTCAGGTCCTTTCCAAGATAGGGAGCGAAAACCCTCGCGCCAGCCGCGACCCGCACCTCAGACGCTTTTCGGGGTATGCAAAAAGGCAGTCATTAACACATCAAGGAGATCACGATGAGAACTATAAAGTCAGCAGCAGTGGCGCTGGCGTCAGTCCTCGTGCTTGCAAGCTGCAGCTCGCTGGATTCGATAACCGGTGCCGGATACGTACGCGGCACATTCGAGCTCTCGACGGTGAACGGCTCGCAGGTTCCTGCAGTCGTATACCAGGAGCCCGGATATCGCATGGACGTTCTCAGCGCAGCCTTCACGCTCGAGGATGACGGAACGTATTCCGAAGCGGGAATCGTGCGCGAGACAATCAATGGCCAGACGGTGACGCGCTCGAGCGAAAGCTACGGTTACTACGATTACTACAATGGGGAGATCACGTTCGACGAATCGACAGGCCGCCGTTATTACGGGTCCTTAAACTCGAACACCCTGATCATCGAAGACCAGGGTGTCCGAATGGTGTATCGCAGGTACTGATCAGGCCACTGCCGGGGTCGCGGCTTCGAGCTTCGTCCCCGCGCGGTCTCCATCGCGAAGTACCGAAGACGCCTTGCGCGGGCCACGACGGAAAGGCCGCAGGAGCACGTCGAGCTCGGCGCGGATCTTCTGGCGGTAGGCACCCTCACCCGAAATCGTCCAGGTCATGAGCGTGCCCATCATCAATGAATAGATAGTTGTCGCGAGCTGGTTCGTGTCGACATAGCTCTCATTGAGCTCGCCTGCTTCGACGGCCGCATCGAGCATTCTCTTGAAGCCGGCGACTGCCTTTCTGGAGTTTTCTGCTGCCAGGGCGCGGAAATCCGGGTCGCCGAGATCCGAGAGATAGAAAGCCATCATGTTGGCGATTTCTCCCGGGCTTATGTCGGGAATCCGGTCCATCGCGGCGCTGAACACCGCTTCGAGCGGTGATTCGGCACTGGAGATCGCCGACTCAAAGCGCTGATCGTACCCTTCGGTAGCGAATCGGAGGACGGAAAGCATGAGGTCGCGCTTTGAGCCAAAGCGCTGAACGAGAGTTGCTGCGGAAAGACCGGCCTCAACACCGACATCTGCAAGCGTAAGCTTTTCCGGGCCAATCCGGCCCAGGACAGTTACCGCTGCTTCAAGAATGGTGGAGTCGTCTACAGTGCGTGGGCGAGGGGACATAATATAAACCAAGTTTTATTTTTGGACGCATATGGCAAAACGGGAATTTATTTGTACGCCCGGTGCCATAACTCACTGTTGGTGTAACCTATCGGGTTATACACCAAAATTCACGAAACGATTTTGTTTCATCTTCTCCAGGGAGGCATATCTCCCTTCTTCTTTTTTAACTCCGGGTTCTCCCGATAGAAAGTCGCTGTTCTTCCTATGACTTGGATTACTTCTGCTGATGTAGCAGAAGCCAGCTCTCCGGCAGCGTCCTTTGGCTTTGACTCCGCCCCCTTTCCGAGCTTCACCTTTACAAGCTCGTGCGTGCGAAGCGCGTCGTCGAGCGATGTGATCAGCGAAGGAGTGATTCCGTGCTGGCCGATGTGCACTGTCGGCTGAAGATGATGTGCCTCCGCCCGCAGATCGGCTCGTTCGCTTCCTTTCATTCCCGCACCCGCCCAGTGAGAGTGATCAACTTTCGAACATCAACCGGCGTGCCGCTCCACCAGTCCGCCTGTCCAGGATTCATCCGCATCACCTGAAAATGAAGGTGCGGAGTATCTGGTGGCGCGTTCCCGGTGGTTCCAACATATCCAATGACCTCACCCTGCCTCACTCGCACGGACTGAAGAACCTTATCCGAGAAACGATCGAGATGCGCGTAGTAATAGATGTAACGATGCTCTGAATCAGTGAGATAAACGGTGTTGCCGCCGGCTGAATTCTGCCGGAAAGTCACGACTTCCCCATCGATCGCCGCAATGACCGGCGTACCCCTCGGCGCGAGAATATCGGTGGCCCGGTGAGTTCTGCCCCCGCTCCTCCCTTCGTTGAAGGAGTCCCTGAGCTGCGATGGAGAAACTCCGGCAACCGGAACCATCAGGTCGTGATCGGCGAAGTATTCCGCATCTGCCGATGTTGCGGGAAGTGTTCTCGCCGAGGGCGGGAGTGACACCGGCGGTTTCATCACCGGGGCGGGCAGCTCCGGCGGAGCGCTGGCTCTCGCACATGCCGTGACGAGAGCCAGCAACAGAATAAATCCCCGTTTCAGACTACTGCCACCTCTTGCGTCTCTGCGCCCTCTGGCTGTTTCTCTGCGATCTCGGCCGCGAGCGCTGCGATTCCATCTTCGATGGTGCGACTGTGGTGCATGGAACAGAACCGCGGCCCACACATGCCACAGAATTCCGCGCTCTTGAAATACTCGGCGGGGAGAGTTTCGTCATGATATTCCTGAGCTCTCTCGGGATCGAGCGAGAGACGGAACTGCTCCTTCCAGTTGAACGCATATCGTGCTCGCGACAATGCATCGTCGCGGTCGCGCGCGCCCTTGCGACCTCGCGCCACATCTGCAGCGTGCGCCGCAATTTTATATGCGATCACTCCCTCGCGAACATCGTTCGCATTCGGAAGTCCGAGATGCTCCTTTGGTGTCACGTAGCAGAGCATGTCCGACCCGTGCCATCCGATCAACGCCGCTCCAATCGCGCTCGAGATATGATCGTAGCCCGGTGAGATATCGATCACGAGAGGACCAAGCGTATAGAACGGCGCCTCGTGACAGACCTGCTTTGCGCGCTTCACGTTCATCTCGATCTGGTCCATCGGAACATGTCCGGGCCCTTCGATCATCACCTGGACATCGTAATCCCACGCGCGCTTCGTGAGCTCGCCCATCGTGTCGAGCTCGGCGAATTGCGCGCGATCGCTTGCGTCTGCAAGCGAGCCGGGACGCAGCGAATCGCCGATGGAAATCGTGACGTCGTAATGGCGAAGAATCTCGAGGACTTCGTCATAGTGCTCGTATAATGGATTCTGCTTTCGATGGTGCATCATCCACACTGCATGCAGTGACCCGCCGCGACTGACAATCCCCGTCGTGCGACCGTGAACGAGCGGCAGGTGCTCAATGAGAATGGCGGCGTGGATCGTCATGTAATCGACGCCCTGCTTTGCCTGGTGCTCGATCATGTCGAGCAGATCCTGAGCAGTCAGCTCTTCGAGCTCTTTCTCCTGCTGCACTGCCTGATATATCGGTACCGTACCAATCGGGACCGGCGACGCGTCGATGATCGCCTGGCGAATCGTGTCGATGTTCCCGCCGGTGGACAAATCCATCACCGTGTCGGCGCCGTACTTGATGGCCATGCCGAGTTTTTCGAGCTCGCCATCGATGTCGGATGAGACGGCGGAATTCCCGATGTTCGCGTTGATCTTTACCTTCGCGACTTTGCCGATGCACATCGGCTCGAGTGCTCCGGCGAGGTGACGGACGTTGGCGGGAATGATGAGTCGTCCGCGGGCTACTTCGTCGCGAACGAGCTCCGGAGAAATCTCCTCGCGCTCGGCGACAAAGCGCATTGCGTCGGTGATCTCTCCCCGACGCGCGTAATGCATCTGGGTGCGTGCTTCCATTGTTGACTCCCTACGCCGGTGCTAACCGGATCAGGTTCTGAGGGACTTTCTCAGCCGCCGCCCGGCGGCACCCCTGTCATTTCCGCAATCTACTAGAAAGCATAACCGGCACAACGACTCTGGGGATTCCTGCACATCGAGTTGAACGGGGAGCGTAGTGAGGTTTGAGGCTTGATCAGGAAAAATCTTAGCGGCTTCTTCGAGTTTGGACTAACCGACGATACTGCCGCGGATGACGCGGGTGATGGCGGATAAACACCGATACTACAGGCACAAGACGTTCGACAGATGCTGTAGCGGGGAACAATGATTTTTTTGGTTTGTTCTCTCGCAGTTCTGGTTTTTGTTGTTAACCCCAAAAAACAGTTCCCACCGAGAGCCTCTGGATATCTGCCTTGAGCGGTATCCGCGTTAATCCGCTCAAAATCCGCGTCATCCGCGGCTTTACTTATCAGTTAGTCCCAAAGTCGACGCAGCCGCTAAGACTTTCGATTTCGAAGGACCCTTCAGGATCTTCTCAGAAAACACCTCGTGAGTGCTCCCTGTTTATCTGGTTTTGAATCACAAGCCCTGAAACCCGTTTGAAGCCGTGGTCGTAGGTCGGTTAGTACCCCGACTCCCTCACAGACGCCACGATGAAATACTCATTCAAGGCCGTGCTCGCTGCCGCGTGCACTTTTGTCTCGTCTTCTGCGCTCGCGCAGGGATCCAACTCCCTCGATCTGACCGTCAACAACGTCGGAATCAGCATTGGTGATTCGCGGCGCGTTACGGGCATTCGGCTCAACTATCGCGACCGCGATCTACGCGAAGTCAAAGGCATCAACGCGACGCTGTGGATGCCGTATGAAGAATCGAGAGGCGACGTCGTTGGACTCGCACTCGGACTTCCGGCAACCGGCGCCCGCAATATCGATGGAATCGCGGCGGGCATCATCGGCGTCGGTGCCATGGAGCGGCTGCGCGGACTCGCAATCGGCGGCATCGGAATGGGCGTCGGCGAGAACATGGAAGGCATTGCACTTGGCGGAATCGGACTCGGCGCAGGTCAGGATCTCAAGGGCATCGCGGCGGGAGGAATCGGTCTCGGAATCGGACAGGATCTCACAGGCGCTGGAATCGGTGGAATCGGAGTCGGCGTTGGGCAGAACGCAAAGGGACTTATAGCGGGTGGAATCGGCGCCGGAGTGGGTGGCGATCTTACGGGGATTGGAATCGGCGGAGTTGGCATCGCCGCGGGCGGCAGTGCAAAGGGAATCCTCCTCGGCCTCGTTGGCGCGGGAGTTGGACAGGATCTCACGGGATTGTCGATTGCCGGAATCGGTATCGGCGCAGGACAGGATGTAAAAGGAATCACCGTCGCGGGCGTCGGATTCGGTGCGGGTAGAGACGTCACCGGTGTTCAGGTTGCGGGCATTGGCATTGGAGCAGGCGGAACTCTGAAATGGGTAAGCGTCGCCGGCGTTGGAATCGGCGCACAGGAGATTCGCGGAGTCGCTGCTGCACCCGGAATTGGTGCTCACGATGTGCGTGGCCTCGTTATCGCGCCGGTTTACTTCCGCGTCATGAACGGTGGGACAATGCGCGGCGTGAACCTGAGCGCATTCAACAATGTTCGTGGAACCCAGCGGGGACTGGCAATCGGGATATTGAACATCGCGCGATCACTCGATGGAGTGCAGCTCGGTCTCATCAACTACGCAGGCAACAAGCGGCACGCGAAGATTCTTCCGATCGTCAATTACGCGCACGGCGACAGGTAGTCGCGCGACGCCTTTCTAAGTCGAACCTTCAACCTGCGGCGCGCTTGAGCTCGCGAAACATTTCCGTGAGCTCCGGCAGCTGATGATTGGCGTTTAAACCACTTGGATTTGGAAGCACCCAGATCCCTGTTGATCCGATCGTTTCCTCCTGCATTCCAATTTTCGCTTTCGGCCTGTCGAATCCTGTGCGATACGCGCCGATGCCAAGTATCGCGAGCCACCGCGGTTTGTACTTGAGAACCTTTCGCTCGAGCGCGCGCCTGCCCGCGCGATATTCATCGTCTCCAAGCTCCGCTGCAGTTGCAGTCGCCCTGCGCACTATCGCGGTTATCCCATAGCCACGGGCAAGCAGCTCGTTGCGCTCCGATGGATGCAGCAAACGCTCAGTAAATCCTGCGGCAAACAGCGCCGGCCAGAAGCGATTCCCCGGCTTCGCGAAATGAAGGCGGGTCGCGCCCGAATACAGTCCCGGATTGATGCCGCAGAAAAGAACCTTGAGATCGGGTGCAATCAGGTCGGGTACGGTGCGTCCGTTCGCGTTCGCGAGCTCATCGCGCGTGGGTCGCCGGAATGACTCTTTCCCCTGCATATTCACCGTATGCTGAAATGGCTTGGCGGATGTCTCTTGATCGCGATCGTGCTGATCGGCGTCGGCTCGTGGTACGCGATGCGATCGATCCGCGAATCGCTCGAGCCGGACGGAACAGCGCGCGTAACGATAGCTGCTTCACCGCAACGTATATACTCATCGCTTTCGAATGGTGATTCTGCCGCTACCTGGAGAGCCACAGGAAGCACTGTTACGACATCGCGGCGCGGACCGTTCGCGATTGGCGACTCGGTGAGGATCGAAGTGAAGGGATCGCTTGGTGTTGGACAGCGTCCGATTGTATGGCATGTCCGCGAGCTGAAACCCGATCAGGTCATTGCGATGGATCTCATGAACGAAACAGGAACGCACGTGATCGCAACGCGTCGTGATTCGCTCGTTGCGAACGGTGACTCGACCGTGGTG
>DATEDH010000036.1:0-7531 GCA_035281765.1 Gemmatimonadaceae bacterium | reverse complement strand
TCAATGATTTCTCGAACGCTTCTCTCACGGTTACCGGTCCGCGAAACATTCCGTCGTAATTTTTCGGGTCCCACGTGCGATTGCGCGCGAGCTGAATTTTGAAGGGCTCATCCTGGACGATGCTCACCGGAGTGATCCGGCGCGATGCAATCGCTGCCGCATACGTGAAAGGTTTTGCAGCAGATCCCGGCTGACGCTTCATGCGCCGTGTGCGATCGAATTGCGATCGCGAAAAATCTGAGCCGCCAACGAGCGCGCGAATGCCACCACTTGCCGGCTCGATGCTGAGCAACGCGGCCTGGAGCGGCTTCTTGCGGCGAAGAAATCCGTGAGCCCTTCGCAAATTCGCTGTTCCTGTGCGAACTGCACGTTCTGCAGTTACCTGCATCTGCACGTCGACTGCAGTGCGAATTTTGAGACCGCCCTGAGCCAGTCGTCGCGCACCGATGTTGTCAATGAATTCCTGGCGAAGCGCGGCAAGAAGATATGGATGGGGTCTGGAGCGACGAGAGCCGGCATCGAACTCCGCTGCCGCTGCGACCGCCTTGTCGTGCTCTGTCTTGTCGATCCACTTCTTGTCCAGCATCACGCCGAGAACGGCATCGCGGCGCTGCTTTGCAATCCGCGACCTCTCGTCAGGATTGTCCCGATTCGGTGCGCGAATGATGCCTGCGAGCAGTGAAGCTTCGGCAACTGTGAGCTTCGAAGGTGTTTTCGAGAAATAGACTCGCGCCGCTTCACCAAGTCCGCGCACCTCACGGCCGTCTCGATGGCCAAGGTACACCTCGTTGAGATACGCTTCGAGGATCTCGTCTTTTGTAAGTCGCGCTTCGATCATGAGCGCCAGTCCCATCTCCACGAATTTCCGGGAGAGCGTACGACGGTTCGAGAGGAACCGCATCTTTGCAAGCTGCTGCGTGATCGTGCTGCCGCCTTCTGCGACACCGCCAGCCACAACATTGGTGACTGCGGCGCGACCGATGCCGATGGGATCTATTCCAATGTGACTTCTGAATCGTGAATCTTCCGCCGCGAGAAACGCATTGGGCACGTAATCAGGGAGGTCGCTCAAATTGACTGGCTCGGCTACGCGCCACTCCGCGCCATACAATGCAACGATAGTCTTGCCGTTACGGTCGAGAACTTCAGTCGGTGCTTTCCAGGAACCGGGAGTGAGCTCTGTAAATACACGGTATCCATACCAGCCGAATACTGTGGTCGAGATTCCCGTGAAAAGCAGGAACGCCATCAAGACAGCAATCGCGAGCTTTGTTCGCATGTGGCCTTAATTGGCAAAAAGGACGCCTCTATTTTTCAGGCAACCGTTCCTGAATCACTTCTTACAACTCAACGATTGGCGAACCACAGCTCGAACCTCATTATCGAATCAGGAAAGGACCCAAGCCGCCTGATCATTGCCTTTACGGGCTTTCACGGCGGGCTGAACGTTCCCGTGTTCGATTTTCTCGGGGCAACGGGCATGATGAGCGCGAGCCGTATCCTGCTTCGCGA
The DNA here is from genome assembly GCA_035281765.1 of Gemmatimonadaceae bacterium. Taxonomy (GTDB): domain Bacteria; phylum Gemmatimonadota; class Gemmatimonadetes; order Gemmatimonadales; family Gemmatimonadaceae; genus UBA4720. The sequence goes on along the minus strand of DATEDH010000036.1, from coordinate 6,019 downwards.
CCCGCTTCAGCTCCTTTATCTCAAGGGATGCAGGCCGGACGAGCCCTCATTTGATCGACTGCTTCGTCGCCTTCGCAGGGAAATCGCGTCGCTCGGCGCGCGTCACGTGTCGTGCGTTGGAACTTCAGGAGGCGGGTTTGCCGCGATGCTCTTTGGTCATCTGCTTGGCGTCGATCGGGTTCACGCGTTCGCGCCGACGGTGGCTGGATCTGTTCTCGTATCGATGAAACGCCGTGACTGGGCCCAGCTGAAGCAGCGGACTGCTCCGCTTCACTTTCTTCTGGAGGTCACTCATCCATGGATGTGGAAATATCTCGATCTCGAGAAGCTGCTGAGCGAATGGAACGGGCGCACTGAATTCACAGTGCACGTTTGTGGTGACAACCCGGGAGACATGTCGCGGGTCGAGCGCCTTCGTGGAGCTCCGCACGTGAGGATCGAAGCGCATCCGTGCAGGACGCACCAGGTTGCCAAATACCTGGTTCGAAGCGGAAAGCTGCTCGAAGTTTTCGAGAGCTGACTATTTAGGCCACAGCCATCCGAATACGCCCGCTGTGAGCAGGCCGTAAATAAGCGCGTCGATAGTCGCCTTGATCGTGATGTTCCATGCGCGGCGATACCATATGGACATCTGCCACAGGGCGACACCGTATGCGATGAATGCGACTGTGCTTACGAGCTGAAACACGTGCATATACACTGCGCCCGGCGGTGTCGCTCTTCCAACTACGTACGCGCACATCACTCCGACAATTATCAGATAGACAAACCACAGGGCGAGATTACGGCCCATTCCCATCATTCCCTTTGGTAATACCGTCATGATCACATTGGGACCCTGATTTGCTTTTTCGAGAAATTCAGGACTTCTCAGGTCCGCGCGTGACCGCGGGCGCGGAATCATGTAATCACCCGGCGGAAGATCGAGCGCGCCTACCACGGTCCTGAATTCTTCCTCTTTTGCGAGTCGCGGATAGTCGTCTTTGTGCCACGGGCTCAGCATGTGAATGATCGAGCTTGCGATGAAAACGAGAACCGCCGAGATGAGTATCGGCAGCCACAGCATGACAATTCCGGTCATCACTACCTCCCGAATGGAGTGAGCTCGCGCGGCGACACTGTGTCAACCGACTGCGAGCTGTCTGTGAGAAGACGACGGTGGTAATCGATCTGTCCGAGATGATACGACAGGTGCACAGCGAGATGAGTCAGAAATTCCAGCGTCGAGAGCTTCTGCTCCAGCACGACTATTGGATATTCGGAATCGAGTTGCTCATCCGTGATCTTGTCGAACGTCGCCGATAAGTCAGAGATTGTCGCGTCCACAATCTCCGTCAGCTCACTCCGTGTAAGTCCTTTCGCAGAAAATTCTTGATTGCGATCGCGCTGATATCCTGATCCGCCAAGGATGGCGCCCACGAAGTGACGGAGGTTGCCAGCGAGGTGAAGAGCAAGGTTGCCTGCGGAATTCGGAATTCCATCGCGCACTTCCCATAACGATTCATCGTCGGGGTAAGCCGAGATTTCGCGCTCCAAGGCGCGAAGCTCTCTCAGGATCACGGTGCGCAGCGAGCTCACCATTACGTTACTCATCATTGATTCTTCGATCCCAGAACAGAGGTCCAGTTGAGGACCAGCTTCATTGCGTGAACCTCAGCGCTTGGGTCGATCCTTGAAATCAGGAAGCGACCATCAGGCGCGACGGAGTACGCCAGGCCCGGACGAACCTTTCCGAGCAGCTCCGCATTTCCAATTTCGCCTGCCGAAGGATTCAATCTCACTCGCTTGATCCTGTCGCCAGTCCTGTAGTAAATCGTGCGGCCGTCAGGTCCCCATTGCGGCTGGATTCCACCACCGTTCGATATCTGCTGACGAGTGGGGCCACGATCAACCGGATAGGGCGCTACATAAACCTCGAATGTGCCGGACTCGGCAGATGTATAAGCGATCCACTTGCCGTCAGGTGAGAACCGGCCATGCCTCTGGCCACCCGGTCCACTGAGAACAACGCGCTTACTCGCGTCCGACCCGTCTGGTGAGATCCCGCGAATATCAGTGTCGTCGGAATCCTCTTCGTAAATCAGTGTTGCTCCGTCAGGCGACACCGAGCTCGCGAGCTTATCGTTCGGCGAAGTCACAACTCGCTGCTCCGAACGGCTGCCATCTGCCGACCGCTTGAAGATGTCGTACTGAGGAACGTCTCTGGAATAGAAAACCTCGCGCGAATCCGGCGACCAGACCAGGTCTACTTCGCGCTGTGGCGTGCGAGTGAGTCGCGAAAAAAGTTTTCGCGAGCGTTCATAGACCCACACATCGCCATCGCGCACGATCGCGATTCGCTTTCCGTCGGGAGAAACTGCGATGTCCATGTAGCGGCCGACAGAATCGACCGCGGGCTCCTCATCGCCGTTCTCATTCGACCATGTAAGCACAACGCTCTTGAGCGCATCCGGTCGATAGAGAAGAGTACCGTTCGGCGCAATTGCAAACCCCGCCCATCCGTTGGGCGGGTTGATCTGAACGTCGAGGTCGATGTGAACCGGCTGACCGCGGACTTTGAAATCATCGAGATCGATCGGCACCGACATCACTCCGGCATCGCGCACAAATAGCAGATGACCCTTCGCGTACCGGCCGAAGTACCCGCCATCGATGACGACCTGGCGTTTGCCACTGTTCAGGTCGAGCACTTCAATCCTGGAGCGGTCTGCGGGAGTCGTGTAATTCGTGAAGAGAACGTGTTTACCGTCTGGAAGAACTTGTGGCCACCAGTGACCAAGCTCGCCCTTCTTGCGATCGGGTATCGTCAACGTCGCAGTATCGCGACCTTCGCTCGATATCCTGCTCAAGCCGGTGTTGTAATTCGCTGCGTAGATGATCGCTGAGTTTCCGAGCCACGCCATATGCGCCCAGTTTGCCTTCCCGATTGGCGTCGGCTCTCCGCCGGCAACTGGTGCTTTCCAGATCTGCCCCTCGGTGTTGAATGCGATCCATTTCCCATCGCTCGAGAAAGCGGTAGATCCAAGTAACCCTGCTGAGCCCGGCACGGGTCTCAACTCGTCATCGTGGAGACTTCGAAGAAAGAGCTGCGGCCTGCCTCCAATCATCGCCGGAACGGCGAGCATGCTGCCGTCATCGGAGATGCCAAGTCCTTCTGCATTTATCCCCGCGCCTGCATTGGACGGAAGGTCGACTGAGAGATAGACCGGACTGGATGACTCAGATGCATCGGACTTTTTTAAAAGCGCAAAAACCGCAACGGCCGATGCGACCGCTGCGATCGCCCATGGCAACAGTGTTCCGCGAAATCGGGTGCGCCCAGCCCCTGTTCGCACATCGGCGGGTACACTCTCGAAAGTGGGGGTGACAAGGGCGCTGCTGAATTCGGCAGCCGAATGGAATCGATCGGCCGGCAATTTCTCCAGCGCACGCAGCACCGCTGCATTCACATTTGGAGGAACCGACTTCCTCTGTCCCGTGACAGGGCGAGGACTCTCTGTCATCACTCGCGCAACGATCGCCTGCACCGTCGGACCAGTGAATGGCGCTTCGCCGACGAGCATCTCGTACGTCACTGCGCCGAGCGCGTAAATGTCCGCGCGTCCATCGATTGCGCGTTCGCCCATCGCCTGCTCAGGCGCCATGTACGCTGGAGTTCCAAGCGACAACCCCGTCTGCGTCATTCGCGCTCCGCCGGCTGCACTTACTGCGAGAGCAATTCCGAAGTCGGCAACAAGTGCCTGACCTTCGTGAACGAGAATGTTTTCGGGCTTTATGTCGCGATGAACGACGCCCTGCCGATGAGCGTAGTCGAGTGCGCTCGCAACCTCTCTCGCGATTCGTATCGCATCGTCGACTGCAAGCTGTGTTTCGCGATCGAGCCGCGTGCGCAGTGACTCTCCCGCGACATATGGCATTACATAATAGAGAAGACCATCTGCTTCGCCCGAATCCAGAAGGGGAAGAATGTGCGGATGCTGAAGCTTTGCCGTTGTCTTGATCTCAGCAAGAAAGCGTTCCGCACCGAGCGCAGCGGCGAGATCCGGATGGAGCACCTTGATGCCAACATCCCGCTCATGCCTGAGGTCGTGCGCGAGATAAACGGTCGCCATGCCGCCGACGCCGATCTCGCGAACAACGCGATACCGGGTTTCAAGGGCACTTGTAAGGCGGGTGATAACGTCGCTCATCTCGAGCCCAATATTATGGAATAACCGTTCAGGCCGATATGAAAACTTGAGAACCGTGTCTGGCATAGCCGATGCGGCTGGATACTCCGACCACACTATCACCCGCAGGAGCAATCCTACCATGGACCTTCGAATTACATCGAGCGCTTTCGACAATAACGGGAAAATCCCGTCGAAATACACCTGCGAAGGTGATGATCTGTCACCACCTCTCGAGTGGAGTGGCGTGCCCGACGGAACGAAGAGTCTTGCACTGATCGTTGACGATCCCGATGCGCCAGATCCCGCAAAGCCACAGCGAGTCTACGTTCACTGGGTTCTCTACAACATCCCGCCAACCGCAACACGTATCGATGAAAATGCTTGGCAGTCGAACCTCCCTGGAGGCACGGTCACAGGGATCAACGACTGGGACAAGCAGGCATGGGGTGGACCATGTCCGCCGATCGGCCGCCACCGGTACTTCTTCAAGCTCTACGCGCTCGACACAACTCTCGATGGGATCTCATCCGCCCGGAAGAAGGATGTCGAGGACGCCATGAAAGGACACATCCTCGCTCAGGCCGAGTTGATGGGCACATATCAAAAGGGCGACTAGAAGAGGGCGCGCTCCGTATCAGTATTTGGTGGAGGCTCATGGTCTTGAGGATGCCGCGCCTGTACCTTAACCGCCCATGCAGGAATTCTCGTCCTACGATGGGCTCGGCCTCGCTGACCTCGTCAAGAAACGACAGGTCTCCGCAAAGGAGCTCGTAAGCGCCTCGATAGAAAACATCGAAGCGCTCAACCCGCAGCTCAACGCGGTCATTCACAAGATGTACGACCGCGCATTGAAGCAGGCGGAAAGTCCTGTCGATGGTCCGTTCAGCGGAGTGCCGTTCATGCTGAAGGATCTCTTGTCATGGTTCGCGGGAGAGCCAATCTCCAGCGGCAGCAGATTATTCAAGGGATGGGTTCCGCCGTACGACACCGAAATCGTACGACGATATAGAAAATCGGGAGTCATCGTCGTCGGAAAAACAAACACGCCTGAATTCGGACTCACTCCGTATACCGAGCCTGAAGCATTTGGTCCAACGGTCAATCCGTGGGACACGACGCGCACGACCGGTGGGTCATCAGGTGGATCAGCTGCGGCAGTTGCGAGCGGAATGGTGCCGCTTGCAGGAGGCGGCGATGGCGGTGGCTCGATCCGCATTCCAGCATCTTGCTGCGGAATCTTTGGACTCAAACCAACGCGGGGACGCACACCAGCCGGACCTCTTGCAGGAGAGCACTGGCAGGGCGCTGCAATTGAACACGTGCTCACGAGATCCGTTCGGGACAGCGCAGCAATGCTCGACGCAATCTCAGGCCCTGACGTTGGCGCACCATACTGGGCAGAGCGACCCTCGCGACCTTTCGCCGACGAGCTGAATCAAGCACCTGGAAAGCTTCGAATCGCATTTACAAGCAAACCGCTACTCGGCCACACAGTCCATGACGACTGCAAAGCCGCGCTCGCTGATGCTGTGACCCTTCTCGAATCGCTCGGTCACACGCTCATCGAAGCAGAGCCGCCCGTCGATCGCGAGAAATTCAACATGGCGTTTCTCAAAATGGTTTGCGGCGAGGTGAGCGCCGATCTTGCCGATGCGGAACAGCTCATCGGAAGAAAAGCAAAGCGCGACGATGTCGAGTTCACAACATGGGCGCTCAGTCTGCTCGGCAGCTCGCTCTCCGCCGGAGAGTTTGTACGCGCCGAACATTCTCTCCGATCGTCATCACGGCGGATTGCAGAATTCTGCGACGACTTCGACCTGTTTCTCACGCCAACATTATCAGTTCCG
>DATEDH010000035.1:0-10533 GCA_035281765.1 Gemmatimonadaceae bacterium | reverse complement strand
CCAGTAATTCGTGCGGTCGGCGTTGGTTGAGCCGTTGAGTGTGCCACCAACTTCCTGCAGGGCCTTGAAGTAATCGTCGTCGTATCCCTTCGAGCCCTGGAACATCATGTGCTCGAAAAGATGCGCGTAGCCGGTCTTGCCGGGCTGCTCGTTCTTGGAGCCGACGTGATACCAGACGTTGACGCCCACGATTGGAGTGGAGTGATCCTCGTGGAGGATCACGCGCAATCCATTGGGGAGCGTGAACTCCGTATATGGAATCGGCGGAAGAGAGCGCTGGCCTGTCGGCACTGAAACCGTGACAGGCTTTGCAGGTTTGTTCTGCGCTGCTGCGGTAGCTGCAACAGCAAAGGTCGCGGCAAGAGTAATCAGGCCGGTGGGGCGAAGCATCAGATCCTCGTTGATTCTGTACGGTCTGATTTTATCGCGAACCCACCGGCTCATGTCAACCAGCGGACCTCAAAGACTGCGGGTTTGGAATCGGCAGCCCCCGTGAAAAGAATTACCTTTTTGCGCCTACAGATCCATTCGGAGAAAAGAGTTGGCTTCGAGCGTGCGCGCGGTGTTCTCGCCAGTGGTTACACCATTCAGGAAAGATTTGTCGCCGGATGCGGAGCGACTGGCGCAGCATTGCCGCTGGCTTCTGGAGAACAACGTCGGCCTCGCCGTGTTCGGAACGAATTCGGAAGCCAACTCGATGTCAGTCGATGAGAAAGCGGACCTTCTCGACAAGCTCATCGAGGATGGAATCGATCCGCGGCGAATGATGCCGGGCACTGGAATGAGCGCTCTCACCGATACGGTCAATCTCACTGCGCATGCGGTGCGACTCGGATGCTCAGGCGTGCTGATGCTTCCGCCTTTCTACTATAAGAGTGTGACCGACGAAGGCCTCTATCGCAGCTATTCCGAAGTGATCGAGCGCGTTGGTGATGTCCGGCTCAAGGTGTACCTGTACAACATCCCACCGGTATCGCATGTCCCGCTCAGCGTCGCGCTGATTGAGCGATTGCTCAATGCGTATCCTCAGACTGTCGCGGGAATCAAGGATTCGTCGGGCGACTGGAACAACACACGGGCTTACATCGAGAGTTTCGCGCATCGCGGGTTCGTCGTATTTCCCGGCAGTGAGTCGTTTCTGCTTCAGGGTCTTCGTAACGGGGCGTCAGGGTGTATCAGCGCAACTGCGAATGTTCATCCCGGTCCGATCGCAAAGATGCTCGACATATGGGAGTCGGCCGATGCCGATTCGCATCAGGCGCGACTGGATGAGATTCGCGGAATCTTTGCGAAATACCCGATGATCGCTGCTCTCAAGTCAGCCGTCGCTCATTACTCCGGTGATCCGGCCTGGCGCACTGTAAGACCTCCGCTGGTTGAGCTCAGCGATGATCAGGAGAAGAGTTTTCTCAGCGAGCTCGACGCAGCGGGATTCGAGATGCCGGGTATTCAGCCGGCCGCATAGGCAGGCCCACTCTTGCTCGCTCTCTTCTCGGCGGCAGCACTCACAGGAGCGTTCCTCCTCTTCTGGATGGAGCCGTTCTTCGCGCGCCTCGTGCTTCCGATGCTCGGCGGCGCTCCGGCAGTCTGGAATACATGTCTCATGTTCTTCCAGACGCTGCTTCTGCTCGGGTATCTCTACGCGCACGCAAGCACTCGCTATCTCAGCCCGAAACGACAGGTAATCCTGCACATTGCGTTGCTCGTGCTGTGCTTCGTTACGCTGCCGCTCGGAATTCCGCGTGGCTGGACTCCGCCGGCATCGGGTAACGTGATACCCTGGCTGGTCATGACGCTGACAGCAGCCGTTGGGCTTCCGTTCTTCGTGCTTTCGGCAACAGCACCACTTCTCCAGAAATGGCTCGCGAATTTCGAGACTCCGGTCGAGAATCCGTACGTTCTCTACGCGGCAAGCAACGCGGGAAGCTTCATTGGGCTTCTCGCGTTTCCACTGCTGCTCGAGCCGACGCTGACACTGCGCGAGCAGTCGAGATGGTGGCTTCTGGTTTTTGTTGTCGCCCTCGTTTTGCTGTCGCTATGCGGAGCTGTCGCATGGAAGCGAATGCACGAGAGCGTGGTGATCCGGTCGGACGAGAATGCTGAAGTAATTCCATGGACTGAGCGGATACGGTGGATCGCCCTGGCGTTCGTTCCATCGAGCCTTCTGTTGAGCGTCACGACATATCTGAGCACCGACATAGCAGCGACTCCGTTGCTGTGGGTGATTCCTCTGTCCCTGTATCTACTAACGTTCGTGATTGTTTTCGCGAGGAGCGGACAGAAGCTGGCAATCGGGGCGGAGATAACGCACACCCTGCTCATCACCATCCTTGCATATGTGCTGTTCAAGCACACGTCGCTCGGATTCCGATCGGGATATCTCTTTCACCTCAGCCTGTTCACGGTGACTGCGCTGGTGCTGCACGGCGAGCTGGCCGCTTCCCGGCCGTCGCCATCGAGGCTCACTGAGTATTACCTGTGGATCTCGCTTGGCGGAGCGCTTGGCGGAATTTTCGCGGCGATCGCAGTTCCGCTGCTGTTTCAGTCGACGCGTGATTACACGCTGATGCTTGTCATTGGAATGCTGCTCCGCTTGTTCTTCCGGAACAACAAGGCGCACAATCAGCTTCCGCTCGTCGCCGTTCCTGCACTTTTACTTGCAGCGGCTGGATTCTCTGGAAGATCCCGCGAAACGATCTTCAGCGATCGCTCATTCTTCGGGATTTACAGAGTGACGTTGAATACCGGTCCATCTCACGTGTTGTATCACGGATCGACAATTCACGGCGCGCAGTTTCTCAAGACTCCGCTGTCGCCTCTCACGTACTACCATCCGGACGGTCCCGTCGGGGAAGTTTTCCAGAAGCTGCAGTTGGATCGAATTGACAGGAACGTCGGAGTAGTCGGACTGGGCACGGGATCCATTCTCTGCTATTCGCGACCTGACGAGCACTGGACGTTCTTCGAAATCGATGCACACGTCGAGAAGATTGCGAAGAATCCTCGTCTATTCTCATATCTGAGCAAGTGCGCTGTTCGACCTCGCGTTGTGCTTGGCGATGCCCGCCTTACACTCGCCCGCGAGCCTGCGGGGCGATATGCGCTTCTCGTCCTCGATGCATTCAGCTCGGATGCGATTCCCGTGCACCTGCTTACCCGTGAAGCAATGCGCGTGTATGACCACGTGCTCGAGGAGCACGGCGTTCTCATGATTCACATCAGCAATCGAAGACTCGATCTCGAGCCGGTCGTCAGCGGCCTCGCGGATGATGCGGGAATGTTTGCCCTGGTGCGCGACGATGATGTTCCGAATGACCGCCAGGATAAGAATTACCAATACAGCTCGACGTGGGTCGCGCTCGCAAAGAATCGCGACGATCTGGGGCCGATAACTGGAAATGGAAAGTGGCGCCCCCTGGTGGAGGCGCCACATGACAAGCTCTGGACTGACGACTACTCGAATATTCTAAGTGTCATCAAGTGGTAGCTACGGTCTCTTGACCGGTGCGGGCACCGGCGGTGGCAGTGACTCAGCAAACTTCCACGGAGCAGGACCTTCTCGGGTGAGCGGGATATTTTCCAGCCGCGCTCTTTCGAGAGAGATCGGCATGGGACCGCTCTGTAAAACCGCATCGTGGAACTGCTTGTCGGTCATCTTCCCTGCTCCGACCAGCTCCTTGTTCAACGCTCGCAGCTGCAGTCCGCCGATCATGTAAGCCATCTGATACAGCGGCGAGTAATCTCCGCTGAACGATCTTCGAACTTCTCCCTCCGCATTTGCGCGCTCGAAGTTCACTGTATCGACAAGGAATTCGACCGCCTGTTCCGGCGTCATCTTTCCTAGATGGAAGCTGAGTGAGAAGATGATTCTTGCGCTGCGGTGCATTCTCCAGAACAGCGCGCCGATCCTGTCCTCCGGTTTTACCTGGAATCCGTGATCCCAGAGGAACATCTCCCAGTACAGCGACTGTCCTTCGCCCCAGAACGGCGTCCAGAACAGTGAGCGGTGCGAGTTGTAGCGATCGGCCATGAAGCCCTGGAGGTGATGGCCGGGGTTCAATTCATGAAAGACCGTTGCACGCGAAAAATGCGGGTTGTTTCCGCGCAGGCTCATCATTTTCTCTTCCTCTGTCATATCCGCCGTCGGGTATGACACAAGGATCAGATCGCCGCCGAGGAAAAATGGGGCGACGCGCTGGCGTTCGGGCGACATCATTTCCATCCGCCAGTCTTCCTTTGCGAGCGGTGGAATCGTGACATAGTCGTGCTGCTCGACGAACGCCTCTGCTTCACGGGCAAGATCCCGAATGAGATCGGGCTGCTTGCCGGGATCGACGTAGAGATTCTTCACTTTCTCCATCGCCGCCTTCCAGTTGTCGCCGAAGCCCAGCTCCCGCGATGCCTTCTTTATCTCGCTCAAGCTGAACGCATACTCACGCTCGGCAATATCTATTAGCTGTTCGGGAGTGTATGGAATCATCTCATATGCGAGCTCCTCCTCCAGTCCCTTCCTTCCGATTGGATCTCCGACAATCGGCCCGGTGTTCGATCCGCTCTGGCCTTCGCCGGCCTTGAACCCGACGATTTTCTCCCGGATCGTGCGCGCATAACGCGTCATTGCGTCATCGAGCTTCTTATATGGATCCTTCATCCACCAGGTAAAGGTCGGATCATAACCGTCGTAGTAGCGGTACCAGCTTCCCATCGAGCGCTTCATCGCATCGAGATCGTTCGCTGCACGATTTGCAATTGTGCGCGAGACCTTGATTGGTGCCGGGCCTTTTTTGGAATCGTCTTTTGGTGGCGATTCAATCAGTGCTCTCAAGCTGTCCATCTGCTTGATGGCGCTCGCGAGAGTTGCAGCGGCAGCGCGCGCATCGATTGTTTTCAGGTTGCGACGCGAGTCCTGCAGTGAGAGGAGCTGATCAGCGAAAGGCAGCAGTGCGCGTTCTTCGGTTCGTTGCTTGTCACGCCTGTCGAGCAGGACGAGCTCATGCTTCAGCTCCCGGTTGAGCAGGACGTAATCGATCCTGCCCTCCTGGCTCAGCTTGTCGAAATCGACTTCAGACAGCTTGCGCGTCCAATCAGTGTAGAACTCGCGCATTCGCCTGCGTTGATCCGGCGAGCCTTCAGCATCGTAGCGGGTTCTCATCGAGTTGTAATCGACGCTGAACCTGTTCACGACGTTGACGAGCTCGCTTTGTGGGGCGCCGACCATCGCAGCAAGGTTTGGAGCCACGCTTCCCTGGGCTCCGGCAGCAATCAGCGGAGCCAGCAGCGACGCGACTGCGATGCGTGTGAAACGCATCATGTATTCGCCTTGCGACGTCCCATGTTTCCGGCACCGAATAACACGGCACCGATTATCACGAACGAGATCCCGAGAACCGCGGCATGGCCCATGGACTCACGATCGTTGTAGTGCACGCCAAGCCAGCCGAGCAGGAGAAACATGGACCCGAATGACAGAAACAGTACGCCGAAGCCTGCCAGCACCATCGACATGGTTGACCGCATTTGATTCACCTTTGATTGAATGTCCTTACGCTCGTATTCTGCGACGTGGCCGACGGGTGGGCAAGCTCTCTCGCCGTCACTCCCACCTGAACATGCGCGATGACAGCGCCATGCAGATCGCGAAGATGATGACGAGAGCGGAGATGTCGCCGATATGCGGTTGCCATCCATCGCCGCGCCAGATTCCGCGCAGAAGCGACACGGAATAAGTCAGGGGCAGCACGCTCGATATTTTGTGCAGCGTCGGCGGCATCGAGCTGATTGGCACGAACAATCCCGAGAGCGCGAGCATCGGATAGAGCACAGCAGCCCCAATCGGTTGAGCGAATCGCGCAGTTGGAACAATGCTCGCGATTACAAAGCCAAGACCGAGGATGCTCCACGTACATATGATCAGCGCAATGCCGAACGAAATCAACGGAACGTGCGCATCGACGGGGTAGTAGCGCTTGCCCGCCATTATCGTGAGGATCAGCGTTGCGGCGGTGAGAATGAGCTTCACCAGAACGTGCGCCGTGAGAATCGTGGTCGGCGCAATTGGAGTTGCGCGCAATCGCTTCAGTATTCCGCCTTCGCGGTAAATCGCGATTATCGCTACGAGAGAAAGGACCGCATTGAGCGAGATGAGAATCGCCGCGAATACGGGAACATCGACTTTGAAAATACTGCTTGTGGTGAAAGCGCTCTCGGGCGCTATTCTCGTTCCGAATTTGCCGAGCAGCACAAATACCAGAACGGGCATGATCACCGTTCCGATGGCGCCGAGTGGCTCCCTGAAAAAAACCTTTATCTCGATCCAGGTGAGTTGCAGCAGTCCGCGCAGCATTCAGTCGCGGATGGAGTGGCCGGTGACTCTCAGGAACACGTCTTCGAGATTGGGCAGCAGCGTGCGGAAGTCAGTGACGTGAATGTTGTTCTCCGAGATGCAGCGGATGACCTCGGTCACGAGATCATCGCCGGTGCCACGTACGGTGATCTTCCCTTCCTTCTCGATTACGTCATCGACGTTTGGAATCGCGCTGAACCTCGTGACCGCCGTTGGATCATCGGTGGCGAGAATTACCGCTCTCTCAGGGCAGTATTTCCTGATCAGCGCATCGGGCGTATCCATGTCGATGATCTTTCCGCGCTCGATGATCGCCACTCGATCGCAAAGACGCTCCGCTTCTTCCATCAGATGAGTGGTTAGAAAGACAGTCTTTCCTCTTTCGCGAATTCCGCGCACCAGATCCCAGATCGCGCGTCGTGATTGAGGGTCGAGGCCGGTCGTAAGCTCATCGAGAAAGACTACTTCGGGATCGTTGATAAGCGCGAGCGCAATGAACAGCCGCTGCTTCTGTCCCCCGGACAACGTCATGAACCATGCGTTGCGCTTCTCCGCAAGACCGAGCTGCTCAAGGAGGCGGTCGCCATCGGCTGCTTTGCGATTGTACAGCGTGGTCCAGAGCTGCATCGCTTCCTTCACCTTGATGCGCTTCTGAAGCTGCGCTTCCTGAAGCTGCACGCCCACGCGCTGCTGAAGCATCTGGACATCGTGAAAAGGATCGAGTCCGAGAACGGAGATGCGACCCTCATCCGGAACGCGAAGGCCCTCGACCGCTTCCATGGTAGTTGTCTTTCCCGCGCCATTGGGGCCAATCAGCCCGAAGATCTCGCCATCGTACACGTCGAACGAAACATCATCGACGGCAACGAAATCCTTATAGGTCTTGCGGACGTTCTCGACGCGAATGACCGGCCGGGAGGAGCGAGGCATTAGTGCTTGAACTTAACTATGAGAGGCGAGATGCGAGACGCAGAGGAAAAGCGCGACGTCCGACGTCCGACGTCCGACGCCCGACGCCCGAGAAGAAGCCGCACGGGAGTCGGGCGACGGGTGACGGGCGACGCGTTTTGGATCGAGTTGCTTAGGAAATGGTCCGAACTCTATACGAACGAGCGGCTAGTGCTCCACCAATGAATCCACCGAGGTGGCCCTGCCAGCTGATTCCCATCTGGCCCGGCAGCACACCAAATACGAGCCCGCCCCACAGCATTACCACCAGCAGGCTTATGAGAATACTCGCAGCCGTTCGCGTATACCATCCGCTCAAAATTAGAAATCCGAGATACCCGAAGATCACGCCGCTCGCGCCGACATGAATCGATCCGGGTGCGCCGAGGAGCCACGACAGCAAGCCGGATCCAAGCATCGCGGCAGCAGTTACTGTCACGAAGTGACGCGAATCGCGCAGCATCACGAACCAGCCCATCACCGCGAATGGAATGCTGTTCGCGATCAGGTGAGCGAGGCTCCCATGAAGAAAAGGCGCGAAGATAATTCCCCGAAGCCCGAGCAGATTTCGCGGAACGATTCCGAGCGCCAGCAGCGCGCCGTGCGTTGCGACTGTCGCAAAGAAGACAATCCACATCAGCCCCACCGCGGCGGCGAGAATCTTTGCCTGCGACTTGAGTGTTGCGCCCATGGTGCCAGTTCCGGCTGTCATCGGATCACCGTGTTGTGTTGTTCAAACACTACTCACGAACGGCCGGAGAAGATTCACTAGCGGCCGCCTCCACCGCCGCCGCCACCGCCTCCACCGGAGGACCCTCCACCGCCTGACCCGGAGCTGGAGCCGGGCGGAGTAGAAGCCGATGAGATCGACGAGCTGAGGCTCGAGCCAATCGAGTTGCTGAAGCTGCCGAGATTCGAGATTGGACCATGACCATGATACCATGTCATGTTGTTCGCAGCCTGTGCAGCAGCAGCCGCGCCCGCGGCCGCGGTGAATTTCTCGGTCCACGCGTCCTCGACATCGAGTGCAACTGCATATGGCAGCAGCTGCTCGTACCGACCTGCGTCGAGCACTGGCTCATCGGGACCCTTGATGCTGCGCAGCTCCTGCTTTTCCGCGACACTCATGTACAGCTTGAGTCCCTCGATTTCGTCGAGCAGCTTCCTGCCTTCTGGTGTCGGCGCTTTCACGAGTCGGGTGAAAATGAGGAGCGAAATGAACGTGATCACGCCGATCCCGATGATTACGGGTATGCCCGTTCCCCCTGACACGATAAACGCGATCGCTCCAAACACTATTGCCATGACCCACGCCCACGCGGCCTGTTTAGTGTTGCGCTTGAAGTATTCCGGTTGATACATGCGATCGAGCGACATCTTGTGCGCATCCCGCGCGGCCTGCATGGTGGATGCGTTGGTGTTCTTCAGAACGAGCCTGTCGCCCGACCTGAAGATCGTGTGATACAGCGCGGTCTGCGCATTCGAGATGGCAAACGGCTGCTCAGTGTCGATCTTCTCGAGGCTCCATTCATTCTTGAAAAGTTTTTTCTCCTCGCTGATCCGGAGCTTTCCAGCAACGGCGAGAGACAGAACATCGCCGGTAAAGCAGCGCATGTCGTAGCCCATCTTCTCGAGATAACGGAGACCCGCCGGCGTGTGACCGTCACGCGGCTCGTAGCGCGCGATGATGATTCCCTTGTGCGGATCGCGCCCGACTTTACACCACGCGCGATACATGTACACGAGAAGCACAACGAGACCGATGAGCGCTGCAAGAATTCCCCGATTGTCCATGATCAGCCATCGCGCCCGGTCCGTAGAATTCGGCGCCGGAACGAGCCCCTTCGGAAAAGTCACTACAATCGTGAACGGCTCGTACGGCTCCATCTGCCGCGTCATCCTGAACCGTGCGATTCCCGGCTCGGGGATTTCCGCTATATAGTCAGTTCCCTTCGAACCCTGCGGACCTGTGTACGCTTCGGCATGCATCTGCTCTATGGGCACGGGTTCTGGAAGACGCACCTCCGCAGTCGCCTTCTCGATCGGAAAAACCCATCCCGCTCCGATCGCATTCCAGTAGAGCTCGTCATGATCGGCAAAGAATCCGAGCTCCCGTGTTACGCGATACCTGATGGTATAGGTGTAGTCAGCGGGTACGGAGAGAAAGTCGTCATTGCCCGTATTGATGCGGACTCCGTTCGACAGCCTCTCGGTGAACCACGGCTCCATCGCTCCGTTCTTTTCGACGCTCGTGACGTTAAGATCGACCTTCACGCGGTTGCCGAATCGATCGGTGTATCGCGTAGGAAAATCACGGTAGATACCGCGCCGAATGTTATTTCCTTCAGCGTGCACCGCGATCCGCTCCGTTACGTCGACACTCGCATCCTTCTTGACCTCGACGACAACGTCATAGGAAAGAATTCTTTCCTGTGCCGGCAAGCGCACGGCACAGAACGCAAAAAGCGCGAGAAACAGGACGCGTTTCACGAATTGAGCTCCACCCTTACAACGCCGCGATCGTCTTCATCGGCACTGAAGAACTCATCAGGCTTGAAACCGCCCGCGCCTGCGATCAACATGCCGGGGAAGCGCTGAATCGACGTGTTGTAGTCACGCACCGCGCCGTTGTAGAAGCGCCGCGCGTATTGAAGGTTGTCTTCCACTTCGACCAGATCACGCTGAAGCTGAAGGAAATTCTGATTTGACTTGAGGTCGGGATACGCCTCCTTGAGAGCGAGCAGCTGATTCACACCAGTCGCAAGCGCAGCTTCAGTCTTCCCAAGCTGAGCAGGACTCTGCTGCTGCATCGCCTGCGTTCTCAGCTCGGTGACTGATGTGAGAACACTTCTCTCATATCCCGAGTATCCCTTTACCGCCGCTACAAGCTGCGGCACGAGATCATGACGCCTCTTCAGCTGGACGTCGATGTCAGCCCATGCAGTACGCACTTGATTTCTGAGACGCACAAGGCCGTTGAACGTGATCAAGGCCCACGCTCCCAGCGCAATCAACAGCAGAATCACGAAGGTCATTCACGCCTCTTGTTCGGATTCGATAGGGACACGATTGAATTACGCCGTGCAAAATACGTCCGGCGAGGTGTCGCAGCATCGTTTTTCTTACTCGATCACCCTGGGCGGCTCACCCGAGACCGGTTTGCCGCCTTCCGGCGCTGCAACTTTCGAATCGTTGCGACCTTCGTCCGCTTTCTTTTCCTCATGCACTTCAGGCAGCGCGTC